>CAYMHL010000044.1:4702-6360 GCA_964390205.1 uncultured Marinobacterium sp. | reverse complement strand
TCTCTGTTTTCAGCAGCACAGGATTCCGTGTGAGCCTCGACTTTGCCACTCTTTCACAACTGCGCAGAACCCATCCCGGCTGGCGGCTGCTGGTGGCCGATCATGCCCCACTGGTGGTCAGTTTTCTGCAGCAGGCGTTTATCGAACCCAATGTGCGAGTGATGGCACAGCCGGAGTTGGAATCACGGCTTGAAGATCTGTTGTTCCAGCTGCGAGAGCGCGAGGGCGACAAGCTGTTTCCGCGCAGCGCCCGTGAATATCTGGATGACTGGGCGCAGCACGACAAGGGCTGGCTGCGCAAGTTCTACCCGCCGGCGTCCGATGAGGCCCACTTTGACCTGACCCCCGCCACCGAAAAGGCGATCGCCTGGCTGGAATCACTGACCCAGCGCGAATTCGTCGGCACCGAATCGCGCCTGTTGACCGTGTTCGAGCTGCTGCGACAGATGATATCGGGCACCGAGGCCGATCCGGATACCCGCATCCGTGAGCTGCAGGCGCAGCGAGACGAGATCGACCGCGAGATCGAACGAGTGCAGGCCGGTGATTTCAAACTGTTGGATGACACCGCCCTGCGCGACCGCTTCCAACAGGTCAGCAGTACCGCACGGGAGCTGCTGAGCGACTTCCGCGAAGTTGAGCAGAATTTCCGCCAGCTGGATCTTCAGGTGCGTGAGCAGATCGCCACCTGGGAGGGGCGCAAGGGGGAGCTGCTGTCTCGCATTTTTGGCGAACGTGACGCCATCTCCGATTCAGACCAGGGGCGCAGCTTCCGTGCCTTCTGGGACTTCCTCATGTCGCCGGCCAGTCAGGACGAGCTGACCGAACTGCTGGAAAAAGTGTTCGAACTCGACGCCGTGAGCAGTTTCGAGCAGGACCGGCGACTCAAGCGCATCCACTATGACTGGCTGGATGCCGGTGAGCATACTCAGCGCACCGTGGCACGTCTGTCACAACAACTGCGGCGCTATCTGGACGATCAGGCCTATCTTGAGAACAAGCGCATCATGCAGATGCTGGATGGTATCTCGGCCCGGGCCATGGCGGTGCGCGAGCAGATACCCACAGGCGATTTCTTCAGCATCGAGATGCCCAGCGCCGATATCCAACTACCGATGGAACGTCCGCTGCACAACCTGCCGCTCAAACCGGTGCTGGACACCGAGATCGAGGTTGCCGACAGCAGCGAGATCAGCACCGATGCGCTCTACAACCAGATCAATATCGACAAGCAACGCCTCAAAGCGCAGATCCGTCAGTGCCTGCAAACCCAGCAGCAGGTCAGCCTTACCGATGTGATTGAGCAGCATCCGCTGCAGCACGGTCTGGCCGAGCTGGTGGCCTACCTGTCCATTGCCGGCAGTGACCGTCATGCCCTGTTCGATGACAGCCATCAGGACCGGATCCGCTGGCAGGACGAAGATGGACTCTGGCGTCAGGCGCAACTCCCCCGCATCATTTTCATCAGGCCTTGAGTAGAGAATTAAAGCGATGACCGACACCGAACCGAACAACGCACTCTCCCTGGTACTGATCAACCTGCTCAAGGGGGTGCTCTATCAGGAGCAGGACCCCAAAACCTGGCAGCAGCTGATGAACCTGCAGGCACAGGTGCGCGATTACGTCAGCGTACTGGGGCTGGAACTGATGCTGGACGA
>CAYMHL010000044.1:0-4602 GCA_964390205.1 uncultured Marinobacterium sp. | reverse complement strand
GACCTGGGCTTTGCTCGCCGCCTGCGCGGGCAGGAACAGATGATCGAAGTACGCCGCATCCTCAAGGCCTTTGTCGATGCCCAATGGCTGGAAGATTTTGACCAGCGCCTGCAGGCCTATCAGCAACACATCAGCCCCGATGCCGAGGAGACCCACTGATGCAGGAACAGCTACTCGATTTTGCCGCCAGTGACGAACTGGCCGGGTTCCGTCTGCATCGGCTGGAGGTCTACAACTGGGGTACCTTTGACAAGCATGTCTGGTCGCTTGCGCCCGGTGGCCACAACAGTCTGCTCACCGGCGATATCGGCTCCGGCAAATCCACGCTGGTGGATGCCGTCACTACCCTGTTGGTACCTGCGCAAAAAATTGCCTACAACAAAGCCGCCGGTGCCGACAGCAAGGAACGTACCTTGCGCTCCTATGTGCTGGGTTACTACAAGTCCGAGCGTAACGACAGCGGTCACAGCGCCAAGCCGGTGGCGTTGCGCGATCACAACAGTTTCTCTGTTATCCTCGGTCACTTCCGCAATGAGGGCTATGATCAGGACGTGACCCTGGCGCAGGTGTTCTGGTGCCGTGACACCGGCAGTCAACCGCAGCGCTTCTATATAGTCGCCGACAAGGTGATGAGCATCGCTGCCGATTTCTCGGGCTTTGGCAGCGACATCAACCAGCTGCGCAAACGCCTGCGCAACCAGTCCGCCGTCGAAGGGCCGTTTGACGCCTTTCCCGCCTATGAAGCTGCCTTTCGCCGCCGCTTCGGCATCGAGAACGCTCAGGCGATGGAGCTGTTTCATCAGACGGTATCGATGAAATCCGTCGGCAATCTCACCGACTTTGTGCGCGAGCACATGCTGGAAGCCTTTGATGTTCAGGCCCGCATCGATGCCCTGATCGGCCATTTTGAAGACCTCAACCGTGCCCATGAAGCCGTGCTCAAGGCGCGGGATCAGGTGGAGCGCCTGACGCCACTGATCGAGGACTGCGACCGTTACCACCACGTCAGCGATCAGGCGCAACACTGGCGCGAGTGCCGCGACAGCCTGCAACCCTATTTTGCCGCCCTCAAGGCCGAGCTGATCGAAAAACGCCTGGGCAACCTGGATGCGGACGCTCAACGACTGGATGCCCGTATCGCCCAGCAAGCCCAGCAGCTGCAACAGCAGCGCGGTGAACGTGACCAGCTGAAAAACGCCATTGCCGCCAACGGCGGTGACCGGCTGGAGCGGCTCAAGGCTGAACTGAACGAGCGCAATCAGGAACTGAACAAGCGTCGCAACCGCGCCGAGCGCTACGCCCTGCTGGCCGAGCCGCTGGGTCTGCCTGCCACGCCGGATCTGGACACTTTTATCGCCAGTCGCCAACTGGCACAGCAACAGCGCAACGAGATCGATCAGCAGGAAGCCCAGTTGCAGAACGACCGCACCGATCAGGCCGTCGAACTGCAGCAACTCAAACAGAGCCATCAGGCCCTGAGTGAAGAGATAGCCTCTCTGAAGCAACGGCGCAGCAATATCGACTCGCGCCAGATTGAGATCCGACGTCTGTTATGCGAATCCCTGGGCGTGGACGAGCACGAGATGCCCTTTGCTGGTGAGCTGATCCAGGTACGGGAATCCGAACAACAGTGGGAAGGGGTCGCCGAGCGCCTGCTGCATAATTTCGGCCTGTCGCTGCTGGTGCCCGAGCATCTTTATCCACAGGTGGCCGAATGGGTCGACCGGACCCGTCTGCGCGGACGGCTGGTGTACTACCGTGTCCGTACCGACCGCACCCTGGCACCGGCCGCCCCCCTGCCGGACTCCCTCGCCGACAAACTGGAGATCAAGCCCGACAGCGAGTTTTACTCCTGGCTGGAACAGGAACTGAGCAAGCGTTTCGACCATATCTGCTGTGAGTCGCTGGATCGCTTTCGCCGCGAGCACAAGGCCGTCACCCTGGCCGGGCAGATCAAGGCCGGTGGCCAGCGTCACGAGAAGGACGACCGCCACCGTCTGGATGATCGCAGCCGCTATGTACTGGGCTGGAGCAACGAAGCCAAAATCACCGCACTGGAGCAGCAGGCGGCTACGCTTGAGCGCAGCATGCAGGGCATCGCTGCCCGCCTGACCGAACTGGAACAGCAGCTGCGTGCGCTTGGCAATAACAAATCCCTGCTGGACAAGATTCAGGAATTTACCGACTTTGACGAGCTGAACTGGCAGCAGCTCGCCCGCCTGATTGAGGAGCTGAGTGGCGAGCTCAAGGCGCTGGAAGCCAGTTCAGACCGGCTCAAAACCCTGACCGCCCAGCTCAACACCCTGGAAACCGCCATCGGCGAAACCGAATCGGCTCTCGACACCTTGAAGGCAGAGCTGACCACCAACAGGGTCAACTGCCAACAGGCGCAGGCTTTGCTCGACAGTTGCCGTGAGGTTCTGGAGCCCTTTGTTGCCGAGGTGCTGGCCGCCATTCGAGCCGAACTGGATCCGCTGCGAACCGAGGCTTTGGGCGAACACCGGCTAACCGTGGAGGCCTGCGACAACCGCGAGCGTGACCTTCGCAGTTGGCTGCAAGCCAAAATCGACAGCGAGGATCGCCGCCTGAAAGACCTGGGTGAGCGCATCGTGAAGGCGATGGAAAACTACCGCCATGCCTACCCGCTGGAGACTCAGGAAGTGGATGCGCGCATCGAAGCCGCCGACGAATACCGCCAGATGCTGACCCAACTGCAGGCCGACGACCTGCCCCGCTTTGCCGAACGCTTCAAAGCGCTGCTGAACGAAAACACCATCCGCGAAGTGGCCGGTTTCCAGTCCAAGTTGAAAAGTGAACGCCAGACCATTCAGGAGCGGATCGAGCGCATTAACCGCTCACTGGCCGATATCGAATACAACCCGGGGCGCTATATCCTGCTGGAGGCTCAGGCCAATCAGGACGCCGATATCCGCGACTTCCAGCAACAGTTGCGCGCCTGTACCGAAGGCAGCCTGACCGGATCGGAAGAGGAGCAGTACGCCGAGAACAAGTTCCTGCAGGTCAAGGCGATTATCGATCGCTTCCGCGGCCGTGAAGGCACCACCGAGCTGGATAAACGCTGGACACGTAAGGTCACCGATGTGCGCAACTGGTTCCAGTTTGCCGCCTCAGAGCGCTGGCAGGAGGACAACAGCGAGCACGAGCATTACACCGATTCCGGCGGCAAGTCCGGTGGTCAGAAGGAAAAGCTGGCCTACACCGTGCTTGCCGCCAGTCTGGCCTATCAGTTCGGGCTGGAGTGGGGTGCAGTGCGCTCGCGCAGCTTCCGCTTCGTGGTGATCGACGAAGCCTTCGGTCGCGGCTCGGACGAGTCGGCGCGCTACGGTCTGGAGCTGTTCCAGAAACTCAACCTGCAGCTGCTGATCGTCACCCCGCTGCAGAAGATCCATATCATCGAACCCTATGTGGCCAGCGTGGGCTTTGTCCACAACCCCGAAGGGCGCGACTCTCAGGTGCGCAACCTGAGTATCGAGGAATATCAGGCGGAGCGTGACGCACACACATTATGAGCTGGACCGAACTGGACGAGATCAGGGCGCGGCTGAACAAGGCCTGGGCCAAGGGCAAACTGTTGCGCTCGCCATTGGACAACGACGATGGCTGGCCCCTGCGCTACCCGCTGCGTCACCCGGCGGCAGGTGAGCTGGGCAGCCGTTTTGCCGAGGCACAAAAATGGGTACAGCGCTGGTGTGCCCATGAAGAAAAACACGACTTCCAGCTGGAGTGGCGTGATATCAATTCCCGCGATATCGGCCGCAACGAACTGCCGGTGGCAATACGGTTTGACTATCCCGAAGATGCACAGGCGTTGATCGGCAAGCGCCGTGACGGTCGGGACTATACACAGCTGTGCGAGCAGATCACCACATCCTGCCCCGACCTGCTCGACTGGTGTGCGCGCAAGCCTCTGGCCGTGCTGGAGCTTCAACCTGCCTGGCCCCGGCTGCTGAACGTTATCCACTGGCTACGCCAACACCCACGCCCGAATGTGTATATCCGCCAGCTGGAACTGCCCGGTGTGGATACCAAGTTCATTGAAAGCCACAAAAAGGTGCTGGGCGAACTGCTTGATGAGGTTCTGCCCGCTGAGCAGATCGACAGCGATGCCCGGGGTGTCAGCGGTTTCGAGCAGCGCTACGGATTTCTCAACAAACCCGCGCAGATCCGCTTTCGCCTGCTCGACTCGGCGCTCTACATCCAGGGACTGAGCGATCTGCAGATCCCGGTAACGGATTTCGCAAAGCTGACATTGCCGGTGCAACGGATTGTAATCACCGAAAACGAGATCAACGGCCTCGCCCTGCCAAACATGCCCGGTGCAATGGTCATCTTCGGGCTGGGCTACGGGCTGGACAGTCTCAAACAAGCCGACTGGCTGGCCGCCAAGACAATTCACTACTGGGGAGACCTCGACACCCACGGCTTCGCCATGCTGGACCAATTGCGCAGCTACTTCCCGCAGACCCAGTCATTGCTGATGGACCGCGCCACCCTGCTGGCTCACGAACCGCTGTGGGGCGAGGAGCCGAAACCGACTCGCAAGCGGCTGTCACGGCTGACTGATCACGAGCAGGCGTTGTA
>CAYMHL010000043.1:2251-17245 GCA_964390205.1 uncultured Marinobacterium sp. | reverse complement strand
TCGTGCGACACCCAAATGTGGGCCTCAGGCTTCAAACCGGGATCATCGTCCAGAGTGGCTGCCCGAACAATTACGTGTGGCTGTGCAAGCCTCTCGGCGACCAAATGAGAACCACAGCGTTTGCAGAAGTGGCGCAATTTGCCAGGAGATGATTCGAACGTAGAAATAGAGTTTATGCCGTGGAGCCAGCGGAAATTCTCGCGCTTTACGCCAGCCGTAGAGGCAAACGGAGCAGCGTGGGCTTTACGACAAGTTTGGCAGTGGCAATGCACAATGGGCATATCCACAGAGTCTATTTCGTAAATTATCTCGCCACACAAACAGCTTCCCTTCAGCCCCATGGGGATCTCCTTCTGTACATTTAACATTTTAATACTGCGCATGCGCGTTTTTACTCAAGCAACAGGCGCAGAGAGAAAAGCTAACTTACTGTATTGATTTGATAAATGATGAATAACAGCCATTCTCCTCCGTTGAAAACGTGCATGCGCATTTGTGCGAGAGTTTCTGCGCAGTATCCCGCGACAGAATGTCCATAGTCATCTGATATTGAACCATTTTGAGCGCTGATTCCAGTCGCAAATGAGCACACTCTTGCATCAATACGTGCACGGGATCTCGACATAGACAAATATACTGTATATAAATACAGTTTTATAGGATCAGTTATGCACAGGAGGTGCTGACATGGGACAGAGCCCGTTTCTGAACCATATTCGTCAAGAACTCAGGTTACGCGGGTATAGCTTGCGCACGGAGAAAACTTACCTTCATTGGATCAAGCGCTTTATCTACTTCCACCGCCTCACCCATCCGGCACAGATGGGCGCACAAGAAGTCCGCACTTTTCTGACATCCTTGGCTAACGACAGTAATGTAGCAATCAACACGCAGAAAACCGCTTTGAATGCTCTGGCGTTTCTTTACCACAAAGTGCTCAACATCGAACTCGGCGACTTGGACTTTCATCACGCCAAACGACACCGGCGCTTGCCTGTTGTTCTGACACCTTCCGAAGTAGCTCTGATACTGGATCAGCTTGATCCCCGCAACCGGCTGATTTTTTCCTTGTTGTACGGCAGTGGGCTTCGTATTACTGAGTGCCTGCGTCTCCGCGTTCAGGATGTCGGTTTCTCTGATAACTCCATCACGGTAAGGAGCGGTAAGGGCAACAAGGATCGAAAAACAGTGCTGGGGAAACGCCTGCATACCCCCTTGCAGGCCCAGATCCAGCAGGCACTCGCGATCCAGGAAGAGGATAACCGTCAGGGTCATGGGCCTTCGCTGCCAAATGCCCTCGGCAAGAAATATCCAAATGCCTTTCGCCAGCCAACCTGGATGTTTCTGTTCCCATCCAGTGGTCTCTGCAAACATCCCATTACTGGCGAACTATGCCGGCATCACTTACATGATTCTGTGCCCAGAAAAGCCTTGAAGGCTGCTATAGCAAAAACGAATATTCAACATAAAAGAATCAGCTGTCATACGTTTCGACACTCGTTTGCTACTCAACTACTTGAAGCTGGACGCGACATCAGGACTGTACAGGAACTGCTTGGCCACAGCGATGTGCGTACAACACAGATATATACCCACGTAATCGGACAACACTTTGCCGGAACTCGCAGCCCCTTGGATGAGTTATAAACGAGCAGCTACCAGCCAGACTCCGTTTCCCGCTAACGTCTGCTCTGTGCGCAAATCAGAAGAAGGGCCACAACAGCATTCCTGCTCGTAGCCCCTGCTTCCGTTTTACTTGAAACTTCGACTTTTGACATCCTCTCTTCCCTTCATCGCTAACACGCTATTCGATAAATCACCTACTAAATCTTTGATCCTCCGAGAGCTTTTTTTCCGGCCATACTGGATGCCGCTTGAGATCCACCCGATCCATAAGTACCTCTGGCACTTCCGCCGACACCATTCATGCCTCTCACAGCCATTGCACCGGTCGCTGATACCAACGCAATCCAAATGGTTGGCAACAAGAACAGCTGGATGAAGCTCACCAGGTAGACGGTCAGAGAGGCGTAGATTTCACCATCGAAGATCGCCTTGTTGGACATAAGCGCAATCTTGTTCTCGAAGTAATACCCCAACCCCATGATCGCATTCAGGAACTCCAGGGCGAAATACGACAATGCCAAGATGACAAAAGTTGAGAACCTATAGCAGGACCAGACCATCGCCAGTGGAGCAACAATGACCACCAATGCCTGCGCCATCGCAATCAGCATCGGAACAGCTGTTTTCATCGCGTTTTTAATCACGACGAACTGCGCCCACGTACTGGCACCATCCCAAGCGGCTATACCACCAGCCACCAAGTTGGTTAATCCATCCATGTAGGTTTGCGGATCCCTCCAGCTACGCTCAACAGGGTCCCCGCCCGAGACGCTGATATCATCAACAGCTGTATAGTTACCCGCGTTTGCATCCAGCACAGCTTTTAGAAAGGTGTCTTTCTGCTCGTCGTCCGTCAGTGTGCCGTACAACTCTGAGCCATACTCATCCCAGTCATCCCAGGCATCTTCACCATCATCTGTATCCGTAATGGACTCAAATACCACTTCTTTCAAGCCAGGCACGTTGCCTCGTCCTTCCCAAAGCTCCTTGCAGGTTACAGTAGCCCCGAAAGTGGCTTCATCATGTTGCTCATCAAGCGATCCCGGTGTCGGGATGTAGGAGAACCCATACCGCTCGGCATGATGGATGTAAGCCTGATCCGACTGAAAATATCGGCCAGGGGTATTCAGCAACACATCGGAGCCGATATAGCTGGGGTCTTCCCACGCTTCCATCTGGTCACGTGTCTGACCAGCCGGCAAACCATTCTGTTGCAGGTCAGCGAGTGCGGGTCGGTAGCACTGCTGATTGAATTCCTCCAGACGATCCAGGACTTGGGTGTCGTCGATAGAAGCAGTCGAGATTTTATACAGCACGTCGTCGTAACTGGCCGCACACCCGATCGATTTGATTGCCGTGTAGGTTATTGAGCTAGAAAGATACTCAACAAGCCCCCAAGCTACAGGCACTCGAACGGATGAACCGGCGCCGCTGAGATCTGAGAACACATCATCGGCTGATTTACCTGTGTCATCCCCGGAGCCTGATACATCCGCGACGTTACAGGACGTGCTGGTAACCGTGTACCGTACATCCGCGATGGATACCGCGTTATTTTGGTAGGGAATCACCACCAGCATGAGCATGATGATGAACCCCAATATTTGCATTTCCAAGGTGGCAATAATGCGGCTGGCGGACTGGTCATAGGCCTGCTGAAGCGAGCTCACAATCGCGACTGCAAACGGTATGTAGGCAAGGCCCGTTCCGTTCAGCGTGTCCCAGAGCGTGCCATACATCTTCCAGCTCACAATCGACGTGTAAATATCCAGGAAAGTGTTCGCAATCATGCCCCCATCCCCACTTGCTGAATGATGATGACCTCAAAGGCTGCGAAGAATAGCGCGACTTTCCACCAGGACCGGGCGAGCAATGCACTGAGTTGATCCCATTTTTCGTTCATATCTGCAGTACGGTCATCGGGGTGAACGCGCGGCCGTGAGAGAAACCGGCTGATCGGCTTCCAAGCCGCAACCACAATCACGTACATCCCGATCCGCCATAGAAGCAGAGAAGACTTCAAATCAGCCACGTTAAAATCAGTGGTTTCATAGGTCACGAAGTGCGTGAACAACGCCACGCACAGGATCAGGGCAACCAGGGTGCCAATAAAGACCAAACCTGTTCGAATACCCTTAATCATTCCTGCAGCCTCAGTTCGTTGTTGTCACGGGTGGCACGATCCAGTGTGCGAGCACGCTGCAAGCGCTTCTCCTCACCGACCATGATGGACTGAACGGTTTTGGAGGCCACGGGGGCTACTTTCGTGGCCGCTTCCTGAATTAGTGCCATGTTTTCACGTAGCTCATTCACGGCAGCGTCAATCGTTTCCGGTGCGTTCGGGAACGACTGAACATTAGGTTCTTTGGCTCCGGTTCGGAGCATGCGGATGGCAAGACGGGCTTGTTCTGTGAGGCGCGCAAACGCCACTTCACGCCCAATATCCTCGATCATGCGCTCTGCTCCACCATCCGGCGCCGACTGGATTTTGCGAATAACAGACGGCGTAATAACAACGGCTGGCGGTGCGGATACCCGGTTCAGGTTCTGCCACGTGGTTTGAGTCGTACCATCAACCAGATTGCTTAGCCGCTCGATCATGACTTCAGCCAAATCAGCATGCTTCACTTCCAGTGAAACACCCGGCTGCGTTTCAATCTTTCGACAGCTGCTACACGTGTCCAGGCGCACTTCACCCACCGTCTGGACCACCCAATCGGCGGCGGCATCAGCGCTGGTCCAATACTTGTAGATCATGGAGTCATCTTGCAGGCCCGCTGCAGGCGATCCGTTGCTGCACAGATCCGTTTTGTCGTGGTACAGGTTGTAGCCCGCGACGACGACGTCATAAATGGTGTTGACCTTGGGTTGGCCGATGCCACCTCGTTTCTCGCCACAGACCCACTCACGACCTTCATCGCCAATATTGGTGCCGTCATAACTGTCCTTGGCGGCAACTGCATCACCACCGGAGAGACTGATCTTATCCGCCCAGGTTTGCTGGCGAGTGGCCACAGTGGCCTGCTCCCACGGCAGGCCTGTTTCTCCCATAATCATGTCCTGAATCCCCTCACAGGAGGTTTCGGCAAACTCCATATCCAGCTTGCCCTGCAGAACCCCTTGCTGGAGCAAGTCATAAAGTCCCGGGTTGGCACGTTGAATCACCAGTGCCGGCAATGAGGCGACTGCAGACGTAGCGTTGTTCACGATGTTGCCCATCATGGATTTAAAGCCATCCGTCACGCCGTTGAGCTGATTCGACACCGATACCTTGGGGTCGAAGTTGCCACACTGCATATTGGCTTCCCACTCAGCGCCCAGGCTGAATATGTTCATTGAATCTGTGCTGGTCGGGCTACCCGGCAGTAGGCTCCCGCCGATTTCATAGTTATTGACCGTCATCATCCGCGGGCTGGCAGTCTGAGCAATGGCCTGAGCACCAACCAGGGACGCGATCAGGGTGGCTAGGGTCAGTTTTCTCATGTGTTTTTCCTCTGGTTAGCGGTTACCACTCGATGTCATATAAAAAGTCGCCACGGTCCTTGCAGCACTTATATCGCCGCCAAAGGTTCCAAACGTGTGCGCCGTCGTCACTTCGATAGCCGGAAAGACCATCAGAGGGCCCTGTACCCGCGCTAAGCGGAAAGGTTTTGCAGCTCGCTTCACCTTTCGGAGCCAGCTGCTGCCATTTACCGGAGCTTTTGGTCAGTGGTCCCGGTGGCCAGAAGCCCTCACGGCTGTTCTGAGCAATCGAGGTGTAGACGTGGCTTTCGCCACGGCGGGAAAGAAAATGGGCACTGCGAAACGCTATCAGGCCACTTTCCTTGACCAGATCATGATTGGTCACATGACCAATTCGAGGGTAGTAACCGCCCCAGTTGTAGCTATTGCTGCCAAGCAAACTGCCGAAGGGGTTTAGCGACTGCGGATAAAACATCTCGGGGATGCTGAAACGCCACGCCACCGTATCCAGGTTGGACACATAGTAGGGGTACATCGGCGTAAGCTTGGGATCACACACATACCCAGATGCACCGATAACCTTAGATGCCAGCAGAACCGGATTCCCAAAGGAATCTGTCAGCGTAAATGTCATGTTGGAATGGGAGGCGGCTTTATTCTCGGAGCCAGCCCCACCACCCAGTTCATCAAGCCCTGCGCCCATCGTGTCCAATATGATGCTGATCAGGGAGCCGTCATGGCCTGCCTGCATGGCATCGAGCATGACCCGTGTTTCGACCCAGGGCGGTTTCTCAGCATTCCGATAGGTCTGTGTGGTGATTTCAGGGTTGTAATGAGCAACTTTGGCGGAGGTTTTAACGGTACAGCCCGTAATCGTGCAGTAGAGCCAGAAGCACACGCCCACCACTTCATAATCAGCACAATTGAAAAAGGCCGATGTCGTTTTGGTGATAACTTCTGCTGTCGTGATGGTATCGGCCTTTGAATAGGTGCCTGCTGTCAGGGTTGCAGCCGTGCACAGTGCGATAGACAACTGCTTGAACTTCATGTCAGTCCACCTCCCGATGAAAGATGCTGACAGCCTCATCCAACGAGTTCACGCCTACCACCAGGTAGCGATCGTTTACCAGGATGGAGGGCACTCGCTCGATGCGGTATTGCATGGCAGCACTCAGGCCATAACCAAAGGCTTTCAGGCTCTGCTCGGCCGCTTCAAATGCTGAAGTGGACATATAGGCACCTAACGCTTCTTGGGTACGGTCACGGTTACGTCGCATGTCCGAACCAAACGTAAGGCCCTGAGCCTTTAGATCCTCATTGATCTGCCCTTCGACTGTGCGTTGAAGCGCCATGTCGAACATATGCACTTGGGTGTTGGACCCGAAGCGGTGATCGTCTTTGACCGGTGCCCGATCTGAGTCGTGCCACACCATGACCGATCGGATTTCTTCAGCAGACACAACGCTCACCAGGGAAGAAAATAGCAACATCGTGAAGATCCGTTTCATGCCCGTTTCCTCCGTGACGACGTAGGTGCTTCGGGCTTTGGCCCTATGCCACGGGAGTGATCGATCATGTCCGCGACATGGTAGGCCGCTTCCACTTCAGTGATCCCGTATTCCTGCATCAACTCAGCGCGTTGAGCTTTCTCATAGCCCTCAGTGCCAGCAAGAGAAAGGAACAGGCTGGGCGGCACATTACGGAACAGCGCTTCCACCTTGTCCGCCAGAATCGTGCCCTCAACGTATTTGTGTTGCTCTTTGCGGGCCGACAACATGAGATGACGCTGTTCTTCGGATAGCTGACGGAACCGTGCCAGCTGATTAATTTCCTCCTGCGGTGCCACAAGGGAGATCAGCCACTCGCACATGTTGAGGATCTTCTTGGAATCGTTCGGGAAGTCATCCAGGTTCTGGGTGGCCAGCCAGTACCAGGCGTTCAACTTACGCCACATCTTCACGATTTTGACCGAGAAGGACGACAACAGCGGGTTTACGGTGATCAAGTGTGCCTCATCCGTAAACATGACAATCTGCCGGCCAGAGTGCTGGAACTTCTCGGCCAGCGCATTGGTGTTCTGCATGATCGAGGTGTAGGCCAGGGCCAAATGCGACTCGTATCCGTCACGGGCCAGCGTCGCCAGATCTACGATGGTCACGTCCACGTCAGGCCAGGCGGACTTTTCATTGTTGAACAGCTCACCTTCAAAGCCATCCGTATACATCCGGATCGCTTCCCCCATCTCAAAGGCACGCTCTTGGCGCTTTTCCGGATAGGCATCGTCTTGAGCAATTTGGGAAAAGCCCCAGGCCACGTCTTCGGTCAGGGTTGTGCGATTCATGCTGACTGCCCGTCGTGCCCCTTTCAGGATGGCATCACGAATCATGCGACGATCGGCACGCAGCAGGCGCTTGGTTTCCTCTTCCTCACCCCCCGTGATCATCAGCTTGGCAATGATCTCGGCTTCACCCAAAATGTCACGCTGGTCGTCTTCCAGATCATCATCGTCGTCATCGTCCATGCTGGATTCAGCAAGGTAATCCATGACGGCTTTTTCACGGATACGCGCCTGTTCTTCCAGATCAAGATCGTCAAAGTGGACCTTGAGCCCTTCTGCCGTCATCACCTGAATGATTGAACGATTCAGATCACGTTCGGGGATGCTCTCGGCATCGATAAAGTCCGTGTCGGACTCATCATCACTGCCGATCAGCAGGTGTACGTCCTGAAACGGTGCCAGTGACACCCCGGCCCCGGGCTTGATCTGTAGTTTGTTCACGGTCAGGCCATTGGCCGCAAAGTAGTCCCCCAGCAACCCGAAGGAATTACCGGCTTCCACGATCACCATGCGCGGACGGTGCATGGCCATGATCTGGGAAGAGAAATAGTTGAGCAGAGCCGACTTACCCGCACCGGTAGGCCCCAAAATGACACCATGAGCGTTTTTCTGACGGTCCGCCTTATGGAAGGGATCGACAAGCAAGGGTTCACCACCGCGGTTGAACATGATCGTGCCAGGGTGTTGAGTGCCTCGGTGACGACCAAACAGAGATGACAAGTTGGCAATGTGCTGGAGCCATGCGGGCCGTGATGCTCGGAAGTTACGATCCATCTTGGGTTCATACACCATCGGCAAATTCAAGATGTAGGCATCCAGTCCGACTGGGTCATCCTCTGCCTGGTAGGGTTGCAGCTGAGCACCCGTCAGCAGAGCACAGGCCTGGTTGTTATGCTTCTTGAGCTGTTTAGGGGTTTCGGCCCGGATGTAGACCGCCATTGTCATGCGGTAGAGCTTATTACGGTGTGCAAGTAGCTCTTTGGCCACCTTACAGTCACGGCGAGCATAGACCGCCTCACTGGACTCGCCACGTGACTTCTCGGCAATACGATCAATGTGGTGTTCGACTTCGCTCTGAGGTGTGACCACCAGTGTGGTCACCACAATCGTGCCCGGCGGCATCTTGTCCATCAGGCACGAGACCTTATCGCCAGCCATGCTGATTTCACCGGAGATCAGGCCAATCTTAGGCGAGCGACGAAGCTTGTTCACGCGGATGCATTGGTGGTACATACCGTCGAAGATCCACGCCTGCTTATCCCTGTCGGATTTTGGCATGGCAAAAAACAACGACTCTGCAAAGTCATCCCCAAAGGGTCGATCTTCTTCACCGGGGTACCCTGCCAGTTCATAAAACTCGCGCCGGCTACCCTCTGTCATCGGTGGCCGTGGGTTAAACCACGCCAACATCCAATCGTAGAAGACTTTGCCGCCCACACGGATCAACTGAACGCCAGTGTCCCGCAAACTGCTGGAGAACTTGTCACAGACGTTATTCAAGTCCTCTTCAGGCGTCAGGTCTTGCGGATGCTTCCAGTTTTTGGGCAGTCTGCGGTACACCACTACCATCGTGCGCCGCATCTTGCCGCCCCAACTGGTCCCCATGACTTCTTCATCGAAGAACAGACCACCCTCCTTACAAATGCCGTGCAGGTGTTTTTCGATGGTATCCAGCCAGGTCTGGGTGTACTCGGAATCGATACAATGCTGATCCGGGTAGGCCCGCAGCTGGTGAATGAAGTCGATCATCTGACTGTCATCAAACGTGTAGTGCTGAATGATCCACGGTGAATCCGGATCTTCGTCGAATGAGTCCGCGACCGCATCTTCCACACGGTTACGGGCCTCCTGCAGCCACTCAGGTGAACGCCCTTCGGTTGAAATAGGTACCGCTTCAAATACCGCCCCCACGGAGATCCCGTCATCCAACAGAATCGTGTTGGATTCGGGCTGCGCCTCATACCAGGGAAGCTTGTCGATGAAGCTGCTTGGGCGCCCGTACATCCGCTTCACGTCTGCAGTTTTCAGGGGCTTCTTTTTGACCTCAGGTTCATTCGACTCAGGGACCGGATCTACTGCTTTCAGCATCGTCTCAGCGGCTGTCGCACCTTGAGTTTTTTTAGGTTCGGGCTTTCCACCACGTAGCATCTTCAAAATGCCCATCGGCTATCTCCTCTTCCTTGGCGCTCACTGTGCCGGGGTATTGATCTCACCCGGCAGTGCATAGTGGTCGCGGGTATAGAGTTTGAATTCGGTCAGATAGCCCGGCACCGGCACACCGTCAGCCGTAGACAGGTGGGGGGCGACGAACATATACAGCGTCGGGTTGGGCAGCAGCTTGAATTTTGAGTGCAGCTGAGTGGCTTCGGTCCGCACGTAGTTGCTGTAATCCACGTCGGATTCGGTCAGGCTGCGACGCAGCGCACTGCGCTCATCCATCAGCTTGCCCTCACCGGTAGACCCCATTGTTGTGCTGTAGACGTCCTGCATGGTCTGATCGGGCTGAGGCAGCATTGAGTCTTTGGAGCTACAGCCTGCGAGTACCCCGAAGACAAGCAATGTTGCGGTCAGCTTCAGTGAGTTCTGCATGGTCGGGTTCCTCTTAATCCAGTGCTCGATAAGCTGAGTTCTGATGGTTCTGGTACTCGATGTATTCCTCATGCTGTACCTTCCGCCCAGAGCCATTGATCGGATAGTCGATGGCGATTTGCTTTTCCAGATGCACATGCACAGGCGTTCCTGGCTCAACATAAATGGCATCGAAACTCTGTGACTGACGTTGATCCAACCACTGAGTCACTTCATCTGCACCACCGGATATGGCCTGGTTTTCAGCCGCTTTCATGGCATCGCCCGTCAGACTTTGGCGTTCAGTGCCTTCTGCGTTGACGGTTGTGGTGTATTCAGAGCTGGCCACGGCATCGGCATAGGCACTGATGGCCCCCATACCAATGCGTGTCGCCAGATAGCTTGGCGCGTTGGTGATCCGTTTGCCCGTCACACAGGGGATACCGTATTCGTCGGAGAACCAACCGATCATGCTCCTGCTATTGCCGTTTGAGCCTTTATCCTGCGGGGGATAGGTCGAGATGGAACCGTCCTTAAAGGTAAAGGTCATGCTATGGATCTCGCCGCTGACACACGAAAGGGTCCAATCCCCCTTCGCAATACCGCTCATCGTGATGCCCTGAACATCAGGAATGTGAATACCGTTGGAGGACAGGTTTTCGGGGCCCACGATGATTTTGAACGGGTAGGGGTCAGGAATCTGACCATCAACCGGAATGCGTCCCAGCAGAGCTGTCATGCTGGTCGAACCCATGAGTGTCGCGTTGGCCGGCATGGTGTAGGCCTTAACCGACTGGGGCTGTTTTTTCGGATCGTCCTTCTGGCCGGTACGGACTTCCTCGCCACGTGGCATAAAACTTAAATCCGGGGCCTCAAAGTCCGGCATGGTGATCGTGCCACGTTTGGGATCCACCTGCGCATCCAGCGGGTTTTTCCATATCAACTGAGGTTCGCCGGTGGCGCTGTCATACCCCAGTCCATCAGGGATATTGGCAGCACCGATGTCATACCCTGCTGCATTGGTGGCACTTCCCTGCTCCTGGGGACTGCGTTCTAGATCGGCAAGGCGCTGTTCCAGCTTACCCAGCAGTGTCTCTGAGCGTTTACGCTGGTGTTCGACTTGTTGAGCCTGCTCGTCCACCTGGCCCTTCGCATCCTGAATTTCACGTTCCACACGCTGCGAGATGTTCTCTTCCATGTTCAGCAAGCGGCTGGTTTGCTGACGCAGGGTTTCGTTCTCACCCGCAATGCGCGCGTTCTCCGAACGCAGCGACTTGATTTGCTGAGTCAGGGTGCGCATGGTTTCCTCCGGTGAGTCAAAATCCACGCCGTACTCTTTCTCAAGCTCCTCGTTGCTCATCGGGTTATCAGCCAACCCGTTATGTGCCGCTGGCGGTGCCTGCTCTATCGGTTGTAGCTCACCCCCACTGCCACTTTTCACTTTGGCAAAAATGATCATGATGCCTACGCCAACCAGCACCACAGCCATGATTTTGACCAGGAGATTGCTCTTCATGACACTCATCGAGTGTTACCTCCCTTAGCGTCTTCGGCCTGCACTGCATAGAAGGTCCAGGGCACCAGTGTGTCGGCCAGTGGGCGGTTATTCACCAGGTACAGAATGGTGCGGTCCCCTGCAGTGCCACGGCGGCTCAACTGATGATGCTGGTAGGTGGCATGACTGAACGGCAGGTTGATATCCAGATAGTTCAGGGTGACCGACTCATTGGTGGTATTACGTACCAGTAAGGCCACTATGTAGAGGTCATTCGCACGATAGGCCAGTACCGGCTTCACACGGGTTTGGGCTCGGTTGATCCCTTTGAACGCCCGCACCTCCTTGTTCAGCACGACATTCAAGTTGGCTTCCGATATGCCGGGGATGTCGTTATGCAACCGCGTAGGGGCATACAGCTTCTGGGCGGCATAACGGGTCAGGGTGATCGGTGTAATCGGAGGACCTTTCTTGGCCACCTGCTCTTCTTTGGCCTTCACTTCTTGCTCGATCGAGTTTTCGTTCTCCAAATAGACGCGCATGTCTTCCAGTGGCTGTGCATTGGCCGGCGCATCGGTGGCGATCAGGTCCAGCAACACGACTTTGCCATCCGTAATGCGCTTGATGACCACACGCTCTCGCTCAAAAGGCTTACCAGGACGAACAAGGACGGCTCCTTGGGCGGACTGGACCCGGAATAACTGTTCCACTTCTTGCTTGCGGGTTACGCCGACTTTGACGTGATCACCAAACTGGATTTTGCGTTCTTCACCGGCATGCAGCTGCACAATCACAGGCTTGTTGTTGTAGTGGACGATTTCAGTAGCGACCGCAGTAAGATGCATGCAGGAGGCCGCGATCAAGGTGAATAGTTTGAGTCTCATGACAGATTGTCCTCCTGGCGTGTGGCCAAACGATCTTTTGCCTGCTGCTCAAGGCGCACCGGATCTTCATAGAACCCATCCAACGCGAGTCCCCAGGGGTTACACTCGGCATCGGTATCCCAACGCACAATCCGGATCGGATACCGCACGAAAATGTCCTTCACGGTTTCACCGCGATAGGTTTCTTTGATGGACACGTCGTAATAAGCCACCCAGGACTCACCTGACTCGACCCACACACGTTTGGGCTCATAGGGGCGGTCAAACATTTCCTGCAGCGCTCGTGTGCGTGCCAGCTCAGCTCGCCGGCCTTTCTGGTCCAGATCACGCTTCAGCTCGGCCTGAAATCGAGGGGTGATGTAGCACGCCAGACGTGAAATGTTGGCGGAATAGTCTTTCTCACCGGCCACCGGCCAGTTGTTGAGCTGCTGCCAGATATACAGGCCAAAGCCGTACACGTTGTACGGGTGACGCTCTTCAATGCCACGGCTTGAACCAGTCCGCAGATCAGGAGGGATATCGACCTTGATGCGCTTGGGCGCTTGTGACCAGCCGTACATGGCATAGGCAATCACACCCACCAGTACCACAATCACAAAACGGAGCGACCAGAGGTGTGCGTCTCGGGCATCGAGCGCCCGCTTTACCCTGCTCATGGATATGAGTCCTCTTCTTCAGTAGCGACCTTGATACGCTCAACGGGCGAGGAGCGACGGATATCCCAGCTTGCCGACTCGTCGATGAAGCCAAAGCGGGCAAGCCCCTTGCGCTGGAGTTGTCGTTTGAAAAACACGATGTGTAGACCGTCTGGCTGTTTTCGCTTGATCCGAGTGAGCTGCTTGCCAGCCAGGATAAGTGTTCCGATCGTGAGGCCTGACCCAATTGCGACACCGAAAATGGAAAACCCAAATGGCATCAGGATCAGCACAGATACCGGTATCCAAAACATCAGGGAGGTGATGACAATGAACACCACTTCGCTATCGGTCATGCCGCGAAACACCACAGGGTCTGCAATCAAGCGGTCAGGTATGTAGTTAATCTCGCCATTTTTCATGCCTTCCAGATCCGCCATGAAAAAACTCTCTTTGAATGTCTGAAATAATTGGATCAAGGTGGGGGTGTATCGAATCGACATGGGTGCCCGGGTGAAGTGGCCCCCATGTCATCAGGCGATGTAGGCCTAGGGCGTACCACCGTCAAAAATAATGCTGGCGGCTTCAGTCAGCAGATACACCACGAATACCAAGAGGAGCACACCAAAGGCACCGTGGGAGCCCAGGTCGCCCCAAGTGCGTTTACCGGTACCGATTTCCTTGTAAACGCCGATGCAGTTGTTGGCGACGACCAGGAACGCAATGGTGCCAACGATCAGGCCAACGACGATGCCGATATCGAAGGCGTAGCCTTTAAGCAGCTCGATGTAGTTACCGTCAGACGGTGCATTGGTGGGATCAGCGGTTGTGGGGAGTGCCGCTTCAGCACGCGCCGCCAACAGAAAAGGGGCAGCCGCGACGAAGGCATTGGTCTTGGACCAGAGTTGTTTCATTGAGTCATTCTCCTAATTGACTAAAAGGTAAAGCACCACCGACAAAGCAAAGACGGCGCGGAACCACAGGAAAATCATCTGGGAGCTTTTGATCTGCTTGTTGCCATAATCCTGGTAGGCTTGAAGGCAAACCCATGCGACCCAGATGAACATCAACGTGGTGCCGATGGACTGAGCCGCGAAGAGCACGCTATCCGCTGTCAGGAAACCATTGGCCCCAGTATTGAAGTCGGTTTTCCAGCTCATTGATTGTTCTCCGTGTACTCACCGCCCAGGGCATCGACACGGGATGGCATAACAGGATTAATGGGCTGAGACAGGTGCGTATTGATGCCCGAACGAATCACTTCCAAATCACGCATCAACACGTCGTAATCGAATTTCACCCGGGCATCGTTTTCAGACAGCTTTTGGGCGTCACTGACTAACCGCTCAAGCGCGGTCAGCTCTGATGCAATCTGAGCGAGCGCTGCCCGCTCGCTCCACACATCGGCATGTACAGGCGCAATGGTTAAGCCCGTTAAGGCCAGTACAGACGCCCCGTACCTGAAAAGTGGTTTCATGCTCGGCTCCTTGGTTTTGGGGGACTTTAACCAAGATTTAGGCGAAAAAAGGCCTGAATTAGGTCATCGGTAATGTCCTAATTCATGGCTAAAAGTCCGGCTTTTAGATAAGCAATTTGGCTTACAGGTACTTTTTGAATTTGCTCGCTGTGATGAAAATTGCAAAAGCAAACATGGCGGCAAATGGGGTAATTAAATAGTTGGGATGCACGCTAACCGGCATCGCTAAATAGATGATCCAGGCGGTGATGATCAGGGGTGCGGAAAAGCCCTTTGCTATATGGTAAACAAAGGACGATTCATACCCACCCGTGAAGCGGCGCAAATCCCTTTTCATCAGACCATCAGCAAAGCCAACCAGACCAAATAAAAAGAAGACCGGCAGTGACAGCGTGAGTATCGTCACGCGCACCATGAACGTCATCAGCGTATACGCCATGGCAATCAGATAATCGTAAATGGCGGCCTGAATATCCTTGAAGAACACCACCATGTCATGATCCCCCGGC
>CAYMHL010000043.1:0-2151 GCA_964390205.1 uncultured Marinobacterium sp. | reverse complement strand
GCTGAAAATAACAGCACCCCGAAGATCCGCCCCATCAGGCCAAAGAGCTTCGGTATGAGCCCTCGGCGTTCAGAAGGATGGTGCCCTGTATTGGATTGTGCGCTCCCGGCTGTACTACTCATACATTCACCCACCATTGCTCGCCAGTTGAATAGGTTCGCTGCATCTGCTCTGTCATCTGGCGTAGCGTTTCCGGAATGGAGACGTGATCATCTTCAGGCAGCGGGATGCGGATCTTGTACAACTCGCCCCCGTTCACCAGCATGAAGGCCTGCCCTTTTGGCAATGACATCAGCGCACTGGGGTCCAGCATGGGCGCTGCATTGACCGAGATACGGTCCTGAGTTGAACTGGTGAAATCGGATTCAGAATCCACGTTGGAAGAGTCAGTAGCACCGGATACCTGCATGACTGTTGTGGTTTCTACCTCGGGAAGCTGATCAGTCATCAGCTCGGCGGTGTAACGGTCTCGAACACGAAGCATAATCAGGTTGTTAAAGTTGCCTTCAATCACCTGAGCCTTGGCCTTGTCACCATAAGCTGCTTCCAAGTCGGCACGTGCCTGGGTGTAACCTGTAAGGATTACACCTGAGCCAGCGGCCTTATTGACCATCGGCAGGAACTCGGGACCAATCAGCTCATTCAGCTCATCCGCGTGAAGATAGATTTTTGGTAGTTTGCCTTCTTCGGCATCGACCATGCCCGCTTCGTACCCGTGCTTGTAGATGGTGCCTGCTGTGCTCACCAGATCAGAAAACATGCTGTTGCCAACAACACTGGCAATCTCCAGGTCCTGCAGGGCATCCAGGCCGATATAAATCACGCCTTTTTTCCGGATGATCTGGGTCCAATCAAATATTGCACGGTCATCATCAGCATCGGCATAGTCCGGTGCCAACAGTTTGCCTATTTTGCCCGTGGTGACCTTTTCCAGCAGTGGAATAAGTGAGGCCACCAGTTTGCTGTAGAACTCCTTGTCGTACCGCAACGCCCCCAGCAGACCTTGCATAACACCATCGTTGAACTCCATACCTTCAACATATCGGCGAAGTGCTTCCGTGCGAGGTGACTGGTACTTGGCAATGCGAGGATTCTTCTTGTACTGGATCGCGGCTTCTTCTTCGAACAAGTTCACATCCGCTTGCCAGGAAAGATCCGCATTGCGCGGTAACCAATATTCAGCGAATCGCCTGAAAAGAGGCTCGATATCCGTCACATAATGCAGGATGTTGTTGTAATCAGGTTTGTCACCGATCGCGACCAGAGCCCGAGCAACGACGTTGATGAACCGCCAGCTAAATTCCTTAAACGCCGCTGAGTTTCCCTCGCCCGCCAGCTGGTTCGATACCCGGGTCGCAATTTCCGTAATGCGCGAAAAGTTGGCAATCGCATTGTAACGCGCTGACATCTCCGGGAATCCCAGGTGGAAACAGTAAAACTCATCCTCCCGACCGGCTTGCTTGGCCGCTGTGTACATTCGGGTCAACAATGCCGCATCGGACTTTGGGTCAAACAGAATGACAGGGCCATCGTTTCGATGGATATCCTGCAGCAGCAAGATCTCGGCCAAACGAGATTTACCCTGCCGCGTGGTGCCCAGTACCAAGGTGTTGCCGGGCCGATCAGAGCCGGCAATGAATACGTCCTTCTCGTCCTCGATTCCAACCGCATGCAGCACACGGTTACCACCAATCGGTGGCAAGGGCCGAACGGGGTTCAGCGGTGAGTTCCATCGCGTCCACTTTGTCAGCCAGTGGTCGCCGTGCTTACGCTCGAAGTCGCGTGCCCAAACATAGAGGCCTCTGTCTTCAATATAGTGACGAACGGCCGGATTCATGGTGTCTTTCAATCGCTGTGTATGCCGTTGCCCCCACCTGAATCCACGACCGAAAAAGAGCGAGTCCTGATATTTGGGCACTTGTTCGGCCGATAGCCCGTAGTACGGCAACCGCCGCAGGCGCAGACGATAGAGCACCACCCCAAACGCCTGTTTAAACCTTATCAGCGCAAGCAACAGCAGTAGACCTGAAGAAAAATAGGCCACCGACTCTGTCATCATGAACCAACTGGGCATCGTGATAATGATGCTGGAGGCCCCCAAAGCCACCAGGCCAGACCAGACCTCAACCGCAGGCCTGAGTTTGGCTTCGA
>CAYMHL010000042.1:0-17263 GCA_964390205.1 uncultured Marinobacterium sp. | reverse complement strand
CTGAGCCTGAGCCTGAGCCTGAGCCTGAGCCTGAGCCTGAGCCTGAGCCTGAGCCAGCACCCGCACCTGAGCCGCTGCCTGCCGAGGCTGCCAGGCTGGGCAACGAGGTCAACTGTATCCTGGTCGACATGCACGGGCTCAAGCTGGCAATCCCTTTCGACTATGTGGAGGGTTCACTGCACCTGATCGATCTGTCCCTGAATCTGGACGGTCCCGACTGGATGATTGGCCGTTTTGGTGAGGATCCCGTGTGGACGCGCATCGTGGACACGGCGCTGTGGCTGATCCCTGAACGCTACAAGCACGAGTATTCGAAATATTCAGAGATCGTTATTCTCAAGGGCAGGCGCTGGGCGCTGGCCTGTGATGAGCTGGTTCAGTCGGTGCGCATTCCGACCGCTGCCATCAACTGGAACCGGGACCGCAAGCAGCGCAGCTGGCTATTGGGCACCTATATGCCTGAGCGCTGCGCCATTCTTGATATTGAACAGTTGTTGCTGGAGTTCGAAGCCGCCTGTGCATGAAAGCAATGAAGCCCGTGCCCTGATCGGTTACACTGCGGCTCTTTATCAGCTGTTTTAAACGGATCTGGAAGCGGGTGTGGCCGAGTATTCACTGTTCTTCATGCTGTTGCTGACCCTGATCGCCTGTGTGGCGGCCGGGATCTGTCTCTATGTACTGGTGCGGGTCAAGCATCAGGAGCGGCAGCATCAGGCACTGATCAATGTGCTGCGCAACGAAATCCGCTCGATGACCAACGGTTCCATCGGCATGGGCAAACGCCTGATGGCGATCGAGCGCAAGCTCAACATCACCGTCGAAAAGCAGCAGGAGCTGGAAAACCGGGATCCGGGTGCGCTGGCCTATAACCAGGCGGCCAAGCTGATGGAGATGGGCGCTTCGGTAGATGATCTGGTGCGCAACTGCGGCATAGGTCGTCCCGAAGCCGAACTCATGGCGCTGCTGCATCGTGAGCTGAACAGCAATGAACTGCTGCCCGAACAGCAACGCCGTCACTGACCTCCCGGTCGCGACGGCTCATCCTTGAGGCTGTAGGCAAAGGCGATCACTTCGGCGATGGCGCGGTACAGTGCCTCGGGAATCTCCTCGCCCAGTTCCAGTCGAATCAATACCTCAATCAGCTCGGGACTCTTGTGGATGTGGATGTCATTGGCTTCAGCCAGTGCCAAAATCTGCTCCGCAATCAGCCCCCGGCCCTTGGCAACGACCTTGGGCGCACCGGGCTGATCCTTGTCATATTTGAGCGCGACCGCGCTGCGTTCCTGATCGTCTCTGTTCACGTGTGAATGTCCACCAGTCGACGCTGGATGCTGTTGCTTTCAGGTTGATGCGGCTTGCCCTGGCGCGCCTGAATCTGATCGACAATAAACCCCTTATTGTGCAGATCCTGCGTGAACGGCTCCAGTTGGCGCTCAATACGGCGCAGGGTATCCGCGGATTCGGCCCAGAACTGAAGTTGCAGACGCCAGTCTTCGTGCAGACTCAGGCGGACATCCACGGAACCCTGCTGCTGCAGATCAAAACTCAGTGCCACACCCCAGAAAGACTCCATCTCCTGCTGCTGCCCGGGACGACGATGCTCGCTGATGGTCAACTCGGCATTGTCGTGCATCTCGCCCTGACGGATCGGCAGGTCCAGCCGGAATACCCGTTCCTGACCGCCGTCGGGCAGCTCCTTCCAGGCCTGCAGGCTGCTGACTTGCTGACTGGTACTGCGTGCCTGAAGGGCATCCACCAGTCGTTGCATCTGCTGGCGCGGCTCTGGTGGCAACTGCTCGGCGGCTTTCAGCAGTTGGCCCAGCTGCTGTTTGAGGTCCGGTACCGGCTTGTCACTGCCGCTGCCGTGAGCCAGCCGGGATTCGGTGAGCAGCCCGCCCTGCTGCAGATTGCGCTGAATGGCTTCGCCGGCATCCGCGCTGCCCGGGGTGACACTGAACAGGCTGAGCATCGACTGCACCAGTTGACCAATGGCGCCCTGGCCGCGGGCTGCCGGTGTCTGGCTTAACTGCACCAGCTGGTTGAGTGCATCGCCAAAAGGCATCTGTTGCGGCAGGGCTTCGCGCAGGGCGTGTTGCATGGCGCTTTGGGCGGCCGGGCTGCGTCCGGGCAGTTCAGGGGGCGCGCTGCTTTGCAGCTGTACCTGCTGCTCACCGACCCGGGTCAGTGTTACCTGTTGCCCGCTCTGCAGCGGGCGGGGGCTGAGCAGCTGCAGCGCACTATTATCGCGCTGCAGTTGAAGCTGTACCTGGTGCAGTACCGGCTGGCGTACCGACTGTTGACCCAGGGTATTCAGCAGGGCATTGCCACTGTGACTGATGCGTGCCGCTTCCGTAGTTGCTGGTGCAGCGCCGGTTCGGTTGGGCTGGGCGGCGGATGAATCTGCCGGTGAGTTGGCGGTCCGGGAAACGGATGTTGCCTGGTTCTGAGCTGCAGTGGCAGTCGGTGATGGCGTTGCGCTGAGTGGCTGAGCGGGCACTTGGGTTGCAGACGGCGAAACGGAGGTCTGCGGTTGCGTTTGAATGGAACCCCGAGTGTCGCCCTGAACCTGAGTCTGGCTTTGAGCGTGCGCCTGACTGCCGGCTGGAGGCTGAGAGGCTGCTGTCGTGGGTGTCGGCGTGGATTGAATCGGTGCTGCAGTGGCTGAGGTTGAACTGCGGCCGGCGGAAGCATTCGTTCCCATCTGGCTGATCTGCTGCAGCTGAGCGCTATAGACGGCCGCCTTGCCGGCAGTGGCCGCTTGAGCAGGCGGGGGCGTGGCTGAGGCAGCCGGTTGTTGTGGTGTCGGGCGGTCGGCCGTTGCCGTCCGGGCCGGTGCTTGCCCGGGCGCGGATTGTGGTTGAGTCTGCGGTGTCGGTGTCGGTGTTCCAGGCTGACCGGGTGCCGTTGTTGCCGCCGGTTGTGGCTGAGGGGCAGTGGTCGGCGCGCCTGAGGGTGCCTGTGTTGCCGACGCCGGGATGGCGGTGGGGGTTGAGCTGACCACCCGGGCCGGCTGGGCGACATTCAGCGGCAGGCTTTGCTGCAGCTGCCCCGCTTGTGAAGCCGGTATCTGCAATAGCAGGGGACGGGCAGATGCAGCTGAACTTCCTGTTTCCGCACGCGGTGGGTTGGTCTGGGTCTGCAGTGACAGCTGCAGTTCCCCGCCGGGGGAGCGGCTCAGAGTGACCCTGTCGCCGGTGTTCAGCGGTGCCCGCGTCACCAGTTCCAGCAGGCGGTTGTTGGCCTCAACCTGGATGCGAAATACCTGCCCGCCCACATCACCGGCGGCGACCTGCCGGACGATGGCGGGCAGTTCACGTCCGCCGGCGGGCAACAATGAGTCAAGTGACCCGCTTTTGTTGCCGCTGCCGGGCGTGCTGGGTGGAATCGAGTTTGTGGGTAACACCCGTATACTCCATGCTGGCGTAAAGTTGAACCTGACGGTGGTTGGTCAATCTGTATATAATGGCGCCTTCACGGGTTATCGACCAGTCGTACATCTTTTAAAGGGTCCAGGTTTGTCTGCACCGCTGTTGACAGTAAACAAGCTTTTTTGCGAACGGGATGACCGGGTACTGTTCAGTCAGCTGAGTTTTGCGCTGGCTGCCGGTGAGATTGTGCAGATCGAAGGTCAGAATGGCAGCGGCAAAACCACGCTGTTGCGTATTCTCAGTGGCCTGTCGCGCAACTATGAAGGCGAAATTTTCTGGCGCGGTGAACCTGTCACCGAGGTCCGTGAGCAGTTCTGCAGCGAAATGCTCTATTTCGGCCATCAGGCCGGCGTCAAGTCCGTGCTGACGCCGGAGGAAAACCTGCGCTGGTACGCGGCGCTCAGCCCCGCAATCGATGGTGCTGCCATTGCCGACGCTTTGCAGCAGGTCGGGCTGAAGGGCTTTGAAGACGTGCCCTGCCACTCCCTGTCGGCGGGGCAGAATCGTCGCGTCAGTCTGGCACGTCTGTATCTGAGCCGTGCGCCACTGTGGATCCTCGACGAGCCCTTTACCGCCATCGACAAGCGTGGCGTAGCCGCCAAGGAACAGCTGTTGCTGCAGCATGCACAACGGGGCGGCAGCGTGATTCTGACCACTCACCACGAGCTGGGTATCCACGGCCCGGTACGCAAGATCAACCTGGACCGGTTGCTGGGAACTTCTGTATGAGAATGGACACTAATCCCCGGCAATCGTCATCTTTGGGTATGGCAGGCCTGTTTGCGGCCACCTGTCGGCGCGAGTTTCTGCTGTCGTTTCGACGCAAGAGCGACCTGGTCAATCCGCTGATTTTTTTCCTCATGGTGGCGACGCTGTTTCCGCTGGGGGTCAGCCCCGAGCCGGGCTTTTTGGCCCAGCTGGCGCCGGGGGTCGTTTGGGTAGCGGCGCTGCTGGCAACGCTGCTGTCGATGGATGCGCTGTTTCGCTCCGACTACGAGGACGGCTCGCTGGAGCAGCTGCTGCTCAGCCCCCAGCCGCTGTTTGTGGTGGTGCTGGCCAAGGTGCTGGCACACTGGATGATGACCGGCCTGGCATTGACGCTGATGGCGCCACTGCTGGGCATGATGCTGTTTCTGCCTGCAGAGGGCATGCCCGGGCTGATGCTGAGTCTGCTGCTGGGTACGCCGACGCTGAGCCTGGTCGGCGCCATCGGTGCGGCGCTGACGGTTGGATTGAAGAAGGGCGGGGTGTTGATCTCCCTGCTGGTACTGCCGCTGTATATTCCGGTGCTGATTTTCGGTTCCAGTGCGGTTCAGGCCGCGGTGACCGGATTGCCGCTGGGAGGCTACCTGGCCCTGTTGGGTGCCCTGCTGGCACTGGCACTGGGCCTGGCACCCCTGGCAATCAGTGCGGCACTGAGAATATCGATCAGTAGTTAGCAATCAGTAGTTAACAAGAAGAGACGTCATGGCCGAGAAAAAATGGATGCCGCGCTGGTTTTATCAACTCGCTTCGCCACGCTGGTGCTATCAGATTACCGGTAGGCTGCTGCCCTGGTTCAGCGCTGCCGCGTTGCTGCTGCTGATCGGCGGTACGGTCTGGGCGCTGGCCTTTGCGCCGGCGGACTATCAGCAGGGCAACAGTTTCCGCATCATATACCTGCATGTGCCCTCGGCCATTCTGGCCCAGTCGGCCTACATGTTGATGGCAGTGGCCGGTGCCATCGGCCTGATTTGGAAAATGAAAGTGGCCGATATGGTACTCAAGTCGGCCGCACCCATCGGGGCCTCCATGGCGGTGCTGGCACTGGCCACCGGTGCCATCTGGGGCAAGCCGACCTGGGGTTCCTGGTGGGTCTGGGATGCGCGTCTGACGTCGATGCTGATCCTGCTGTTTCTGTATTTGGGTGTGATGGCACTGAACTCTGCGATCGAAAACGAGTCCACAGCTGCTCAGGCATCTGCCGTACTGGCGTTGGTTGGCGTAGTGAATATTCCGATCATCAAATACTCCGTGGAGTGGTGGAACACACTGCATCAGCCGGCGACGTTCAAATTGACTGAAAAACCGGCCATGCCGGTCGAGATGTGGCTGCCGCTGCTGGTGATGGTGATTGGCTTCTATTGCTTCTTTGCCGTCAGTCTGATGCAGCGGTTGCGCAATGAAATTATCTGGCGAGAGCGCCGCGCCGGTTGGGTGCGTGAGCTTCTGAACAAGCAGTGAGGTCAAGGTGAGTTTCAACAGCTTTTCCGAATTTCTCTCCATGGGAGGCCATGGCCTCTATGTCTGGCTCAGCTATGGCCTGGGGGCAGCAATTCTGGTGGCCAACCTGGTGTTGCCGAAGCTGGCCTGTAACCGTCTGTGGATTGAGCAAAAACGTCGTTTGCGCCGCGAGGAGGAAGTACGATGACACCGAAACGGAAACAGCGGCTGATGGTGGTCCTGTTCATTGTGGTTGGCGTTAGCGTCGCCGTTGGACTGACCCTGTTTGCACTGAACCAGAACATCAATCTGTTCTACTCACCGACGCAGATTGCGGCGGGTGAAGCACCGCAGAATACCCGTATCCGTGCCGGTGGCATGGTGGTGGATGGCAGCGTCAAGCGTGACCCCGACTCGCTGTTCGTACAGTTTGAGATCACCGACTATGACAAGACCGTGACCGTCGAGTACACCGGTATCCTGCCGGATCTGTTCCGTGAAGGGCAGGGCATTGTCGCTCAGGGCGTGATGAACGAGCGCGGCGTGTTCAGTGCGGCTGAAGTGTTGGCCAAGCATGATGAGAATTACATGCCCCCGGAAGTAGCCGAAGCGCTTGCTCAGTCCGGCAAAATGCCCATGCCTTCCGGACAGGAGTTCAATAAATGATTGTGCCGGAGCTGGGTACCTACTCGCTGGTATTGGCGCTTTGCCTCTCCGTTTTGCTGGCCGTTGTCCCGCTGGCGGGTGCCAGTCGGGGCAATGCCCTGTGGATGGGATTCGGTCGCCCCCTGAGCAAGGGGATGTTCCTGTTTACGCTGATCAGTTTTCTCTGCCTGTGCTGGGCGTTTGTGGACAATGATTTCTCCGTCGTCTACGTCGCCAACAACTCCAACTCGGCCCTGCCCTGGTACTACCGACTCAGTGCGGTCTGGGGCGGGCATGAAGGCTCCCTGCTGTTATGGGTGCTGATCATGTCGGGTTGGACACTGGCCGTTGCGCTGAAGAGCCGCAACCTGCCGGCTGATATTGTTGCCCGCGTGCTGGGCGTGATGGGGCTGGTATCGATCGGTTTTTATCTGTTCATCCTGTTTACCTCGAGCCCGTTTGAACGTTATTTGCCGGGCTTCCCGCAGGAAGGCGCAGACCTCAACCCGCTGTTGCAGGATTTCGGCCTGATTGTGCATCCGCCGATGCTGTATATGGGCTATGTCGGCTTTGCGGTGGCCTTTGCCTTTGCCATCGCGGCACTGCTCAGTGGTCGTCTGGATGCGGCCTGGGCACGCTGGTCGCGTCCCTGGACATCCGTTGCCTGGGCATTTCTGACTCTGGGTATTGCTCTGGGCAGCTGGTGGGCCTATTACGAACTTGGCTGGGGTGGCTGGTGGTTCTGGGACCCGGTCGAGAATGCTTCACTGCTGCCCTGGCTGGCCGGTACAGCACTGATGCACAGTCTGGCCGTGACTGAAAAACGCGGCGTGTTCAAGAGCTGGACCGTGCTGCTGGCGATCTTTGCCTTCTCGCTCAGCCTGCTGGGCGCCTTCCTGGTACGCTCCGGCGTGCTGACCTCTGTGCACGCTTTCGCTGCAGACCCTGATCGCGGGATGTTCATTCTGATCATGCTGGTTGTGGTGATTGGTGGCTCCCTGCTGTTGTATGCACTGCGCGCCGGGCAGATGAAAAGCGAGTCCAGTTTTGGCCTGCTGTCGCGCGAGAGTCTGTTGCTGGTCAATAACGTGATTCTGGTTGTGGCCTGCGCCACGGTGCTGCTGGGCACCATCTACCCGTTGATTGTCGACGCGCTGGGGCTGGGCAAACTGTCGGTGGGGCCGCCCTACTTCAATGCCCTGTTCAACCCGCTGGCGATCCTGCTGATGCTGGCGCTGGGTGTCGGCACGGTGACACGTTGGAAGCAGATCGAGATGGGGCACCTGCTGAAACAGCTGTGGTTGCCGGCTGTGCTCGCTCTGCCGCTGGGTGCGGGGACTGCCTGGCTCTATGCCGGTGAATTCGAACCCTGGGTCGTGATTGCGCTGTGCCTGTCATGGTGGGTGGTGCTCACCGGGTTGCGTGAAATGTACAACCGTGTGCGTCATCGCAGTGAAAAACTGCGCAGTCTGCTCAGCCAGAGCCGCAGCTACTACGGCATGCAGCTGGCGCACCTGGGTGTTGCCGTGGCGGTCGTAGGGGTGGCGCTGGTGTCCTATTACACTGAGCACCGAGACCTGCGCATGCAGCCGGGCGACACTCTGACCTTCCGTGACTACACCTTTGTGTTCGAAGGCAGTCGTCATGTTGAGGGGCCCAACTTCACAGCCGATCAGGGACAGATCCAGGTACTGTATAAGGGAAAGCCCTATGCGCAGATGCATCCGCAAAAACGCTTGTATACCGCCCGCGGCATGGTGATGACCGAAGCCGCAATCAATCCCGGCTTTACCCGCGATCTGTACGTAGCGCTGGGTGAACCCCTGGCAAACGGTGCCTGGGCGGTACGCATGCAGTACAAACCCTATGTGCGCTGGATCTGGCTGGGCGGACTGCTGATGACGGCCGGTGGTCTGCTGGCCGCGTCTGACCCGCGTTATCGCAAGCGTCGACGTGCAGAAGCGGCCGCTGCCTGAGGAGTGAAGAAACATGAGCAAAACCAAGCTGATCGTTTTTGTTCCCCTGTTGGTTTTTCTGTTGCTGGTCGGCTTCTTCGGGGTTGGGCTGTTTCTGGATCCGCGCGAGCTGCCCTCGGAGCTTGCGCGCAACCAGCGCCCGGTGCCTGAATTCAACCTGCCTTCGGTCACCGATCCGACCCGTATGCTGACCCAGGACGACTTCAAGGGCGAAGTTGCGCTGCTGAATGTCTGGGCGACCTGGTGCCCGACCTGTAAGGAGGAGCACGACTTTCTTAATATCCTGGCTCTGGAGCAGGGCGTGCGTATTTTCGGCATCAACTATAAGGATGATCCGGCCAAGGCACGTGAATGGCTGCGCCGTTACAAGGATCCCTATGAACTGGTAGTGCTGGACCAGAGCGGTTCTCTGGGGCTCGACATGGGGGTATACGGTGCGCCGGAAACCTATGTGCTGGATGCCCAGGGCCGCATACGCTATCGCCATGTGGGTGCCGTGGATGCCAACGTCTGGCAAACCCTGCAGCAGGTGATGGCCAGTGTGGAGCAGGAAGGTCAGTCACAGGAGCAGGTGCAATGAGATCACTGCTGTTATCACTGTTGCTGCTGTTGCCGCTGAGTGCCCAGGCGACAATTGATGCGTTCGAGTTCTCCGACCCCGAATATGAAGATCGCTTTCATGATCTGAATCAGGTGCTGCGCTGCCCCAAGTGTCAGAACCAGAACATCTCGGATTCCGATGCGCCACTGGCGGCAGACCTGCGTCGAGAAGTGTATCGCATGGTCGAAGAGGGGCAGTCGGATGAACAGGTTATCGACTTCATGGTAACCCGTTACGGTGACTTCGTACTCTATCGCCCCCGGGTCAATTCGATGACCTGGGTGCTCTGGTACGGCCCCTATGTACTGCTGGCGATCGGTATTCTGGTGGTGGTACTGATCAGCCGCAATCGACGCCAGAGGGCAGGCAGCCAGGACCCTAATGCCGCCACTCGTGACAGTGGCGCGGCGACCGAAGTGCCATCCGCACCGAGCCTGAACCCTGAAGAGGCCGAGCGCCTGAAGAAGTTACTGCAACGGGATTCTGACACATGAGTACACTCTGGATTGGCATTGCTGTTCTGACGCTGCTGGCCATCGCCTTTGTTTTTGCACCGCTGATGCGCCATCAGCGTCTGGCCAAATCGGAAGCGGTCGAACGCCAGCAGCAGAACATCGACATCTTTCGTGAACGCCTGGCCGAGCTTGAGTCCGAACGCGACCAGGGTACGCTGGCGGCAGCCGAATTCGAGCAGCTCAAGCTGGAGCTGGAGCGCAACCTGCTGATCGATGCCGAGCCTGCAGCTGACACGCCTCAACCGCTTGCCAGGGTGGGGCAGAGCCAACTGATTACCGTCACTCTGCTGGCGCTGATGATTCCGGCGGCGGCACTGGGACTGTATAACCACCTGGGCCGCGCCGATGACCTGTCCGTGGCGCTGACCATGCCGGCGCCGGGCGAAGGCCAGATGACCCTGGAAGAGGCCGTTGCAGCATTGCAGCAGCAGCTGGACAACAACCCCGAAAATCCTGAAGGCTGGTATCTGCTGGCCAATACGCAGATGAATGCCGGCAACTATGCCGCCGGCGCTCAGGCGTTTGAGCAGGTACTCAACTACCTGCCCGAGGATGCTCCTCAGTACCCCAGTGTCATGGGGCAGCTGGCTCAGGCGATGTACTTTGCCAATGAGGGACAGATGAATGACAGCATCCGTGCTCGCATCGATGCCACCCTGGCACTTGAACCCTACGAAATGGCCGCTCTGGGTTTGCTGGGGATCGATGCCTATGAACAGCAGAATTACACCGCTGCCATCGAGCACTGGCGCAAGGCGCTGATCAATGCGGACGGTGCCGCAGCCGAGTCGCTGCGTGGCGGCATCATGCGTGCCCGTGATGAGTTGATTGCAGCCGGGCAGCCGGTGCCGGATCTGCCGGAACTGGCCGAAGCACGCATTGTCCTGCAGGTGGCACTGTCACCGGAGCTGGCCGAGCGCGCCGACCCCGAGCAGACGGTATTCATCTTTGCCCGCCCGGTGGGTGGCCGCATGCCGCTGGCCGCCGTGAAGCGTCAGGTCAAGGATCTGCCGCTGGAGGTTGAACTGACCGATGCCATGGCAATGACCCCGGAAGCGAGGCTGTCGTCCGCAGCCGAGGTTGAAGTCAGTGCTCGCGTCAGTCTGTCGGGCCAGCCGACACCCCAGGCCGGTGATTTTCAGGGGTTGCTGAGTCCCATCGCTACTACTGGCAACGCCGAGCCTGTTACACTGATCATTGATCAGGTGGTACAGTAAACTTCGGCGATACAACAACAGGGTAAGGCGACAACATGGATATCAGTCTGCGCGAGTGGCTCATCATCGGCGGTGTACTGATTGTGATTTTGATACTGGTAGACGGTTGGCGCAGGGTGAGTGCCAACCGCAGCCGGTTGCGGCTCGAAATTGACCGTACCCTGTCCGAATTGGCGGAGGATAATCCGCACAACCCCGAGCTGCCCAACGGTGGCGCGCGCGTGCGTGATGCCGAAGGCCGGCTGCAGAACAAGCAGAACAAAGAGTCCCGTGTCGAACCCGGTTTTGCCGAAGACCCTTTTGCAACGGCGACAACGACCGAGCCGACGCTGGCAGACATGGATCCGCTGTTTGATGATATTCCGCCGGTATCGCGGGCACGAACGCAAGCGGCAGCCACATCAAGGCCCACAGCTGCGGTTACACCGTCTGCTGTTGAATCCTCAGCGTCAGCCACTGAGACGCGCACCGAGGCTCGACAGGAGCCGCCACAGCTGAGGGTTCCCGTAGACCCTGTATCACCGGAGCTGAGCACCCCATCGGGGCGGCGGGCGTCAACTGAGGTCAAAGAACCGGATCTGGAACAGCCGATTCCGGTCCTGTTTGACGAGGTTGATCCGCAAGACAATATCGCTCCTGAAGACCCGGTTGCTCCTCAAGACCATGTTGCTCCTCAAGACAATCCCGAATTGCCGGATGATACCCTGGCAGCCTATCGTCAGGCCGTGGATGCGGCGGACGAGCAACGCTTCGAACCCGAGATCAGTACCGAGCCTGATACAGCAGTCGAGCCCAGGTCCGCGTCTGAGCCCCTGTGGTCTCCAGAGCAGGGGTTGTATGCGGACGCCAGGACCAGGTCCGAACAGGCCGAAACCCCGCACGAGACCCGGACTGAAGTTCAGACTGAGGCAATGGCGGTGCCAATGCCCAACGAGATTGAAAGCGCCGCAGCCGAACAACCTGAAACACTGGTAGCGTCCCGTCCAACGAACAAACCGGCGCGTGGTCTGAAGTCAAAGCCTGATCCCGAGCAGGTGCTGATCATCACGGTGGTGGGACGCAACGGCAAGCACCTGCCGGGTCCGGCACTGGATCGTATCGTCACCGCCTGTGGCATGGAATGGGGCGACATGGCGATCTACCACCGCCCCGAAGACAACAGCCCCGATGCGCCCATACAGTTCAGCATGGCCAATGCGGTGGCACCGGGAACCTTCGACCCCGATCATTTGGAAGAGCTGGCAACACCGGCGGTGACCTTCTTTATGTCGATGGCAGAACCCACCGATACCATGACCGCTTACGAATGCATGCTGGCGACGGCGGAAACCCTGGCCAAGCATCTTGATGGCGACCTTCTGGACGAAGACCGCTCGGTCATGCGGCCCCAGACCAAAGAGCATTATCGAGAACGTATCCGTGATTTCGAGATGCACAAGCGTCAACGGCGGGCCAACTGAGGCCCGTTTTTGCTTTCGGCCGTACGTTTCAGTCCGGCCAATGTAACGCGAGTGTTGTCACCAGACTGTTCAACCCGGTCCTTCAATCCGACTCATTAATTCGACTGTTTAATTTGACTTTTTAATTTGATTAAGCCAAACCCCATGAGCCTGCCCGAATCCGTTACTGCCCGCGCCGCCCAGCTGCGTGCCGAAATCGAACAGCACAATTACCGTTACTATGTGCTGGACCAGCCCAGTGTGCCGGACAGCGAATATGACCGCCTGTTCAAGGAGCTGCAGCAGCTGGAGCAGGAACATCCCGCACTGATCAATGCCGAGTCGCCGACCCAGCGTGTGGGCAAAAAACCGGATACCGGGTTTGCCGAAGTGACCCATGAACAGCCGATGCTGTCATTGGACAACGCTTTCGGTGATGAGGACATGCAGGCCTTTGTGCGTCGCGTGCAGGAACGTCTCAAGCTGGCAGACGCTGAAACGCTCGATTTCGCCTGTGAGCCCAAGCTTGATGGTCTGGCGGTGAGCCTGATGTACCAGCAGGGACGTCTGGTGAGGGCGGCGACGCGAGGTGATGGCTATACCGGCGAGGATATCACCCTTAACGTGCGCACGCTGAAATCGGTGCCGCTGCGGCTGATGGGGGAGGGCTGGCCCGAGCGGCTGGAGGTACGGGGCGAGATCTACATGCCCCGTGCCGGTTTTGAACGCCTCAACGCCGAGGCGCGGGCGGCCGATGAAAAAACCTTCGTCAACCCGCGCAATGCCGCCGCCGGCAGCCTGCGCCAGCTGGACCCGGCGATTACCGCCCGGCGTCCGCTGGAATTCTGCTGCTACAGCACCGGCGTGGTCGAAGGCGGTGATCTGCCCGATACCCATGCGGCTCGATTGCAGCAACTGAATGCCTGGGGCCTGAAAATCAACGCCGAGATGCAGGTGGTTCAGGGGCTTGAAGGCTGTCGGCAGTACTATCAGGCTCTGGCGGCGAAGCGGGATCAGCTGGCCTACGATATCGACGGAATCGTCTTCAAGGTGGACCGACTCGATCTTCAGCAACAGCTCGGTTATGTATCCCGGGCGCCACGCTGGGCGATCGCGCACAAGTTTCCTGCGCAGGAAGAGATCACCCGACTCAAGGCGGTGGAGTTTCAGGTCGGCCGTACCGGCGCCATCACCCCGGTTGCGCGTCTTGAGCCTGTATTTGTCGGCGGTGTCACCGTCAGCAATGCGACGCTGCACAACATGGATGAAATCGCGCGTCTGGGCGTAAGGGCCGGCGACCATGTGATCGTGCGTCGTGCCGGGGACGTGATTCCGCAGATCGTGCAAGTGGTCGAGGACAGGCGCACGGGCGACGAAACCGAGGTACAGATTCCTCAGCACTGTCCGGTGTGTGGTTCCGACGTGGAACGGACCCGGCTGGTCAAGCGCGGCAAGGGTCGTGAACAGGTCAGCGAGGGCGCAATCTACCGCTGTGTCGGCCGTCTGTCCTGCCGGGCACAATTGACCCAGGCACTGATCCACTTTGTTTCGCGCAAGGCGATGGATATTGACGGTCTGGGTGAAAAAAGCATCGAGCAGCTGGTTGAGCGCGAAATGGTCACATCGCCGGCGGATCTCTATCGCCTTCAGGTCAGCGATTTCCTGACACTGGACGGCTTTGCCCAGCAGTCTTCGGAAAACCTGTATAACGCCATTGCCGCCAGCCGTCGGGTTGATCTGGCACGTTTTGTCTATGCCCTCGGCATCCCCGAGGTGGGTGAAGGTACGGCTCGTGCGCTGGCAGTCCAACTGGGCAATCTGCAACGGTTGCGAGTGGCCGAGCCACTGCTGTTGACCTGGCTGCCGGATATCGGTCTGGAAGTGGCGCACGAAATCCACAACTTCATGCAGGACGAACACAACCGTCAGGTCATTGACGATCTGTTGGCACAGGGAATTGAACTGCAGAACGAAGGCAGTATCGCGCCGGAGCTGCAGGGCGGCATCAGCCTCGATATGCTGATTCTGCGTTTGGATATTCCGGGGGTGGCCAGGACCGGTGCTCAGGCACTGGCGAAATACTTCAGCGGTTTGGATGCTTTGCTGGCGGCGGATGAATCGGTGCTGGCAGAGGTGCCCAAACTCAGCAAGAAGGCACGCGATGGCGTGATGAGCTGTCTGCGTCAGCCGCAGTGGCAGGCAAGGGCTCGGGCACTGGAAGCTCAGCTGCTGACTTTCGGCATGCACTGGAGCTGCGAAGCCGAAACCCCGGACAGCGGCGAGCGTCAGCCGTTGCTGGGCCAGACCTGGGTGCTGACCGGTACTCTTGAGCAGATGACCCGGGATCAGGCCAAGGAGCGACTGCTGGCGCTGGGCGCCAAGGTCAGTGGCAGCGTATCCGGCAAAACGCATACGGTGGTGGCTGGCCCCGGTGCCGGTTCCAAACTTGCCAAAGCGGAACAGCTGGGTGTACCGGTATTGGATGAAGACACCTTTCTCGCCCGTCTGACCGAGTGGGAATCGGCATGATCATACCTTGGCAGGAACTGGCTGCAGACACTCTGGACAACCTGATCGAGGAGTTTGTCAGCCGCGACGGCACCGACTATGGTGAACAGGAGTACAGCCTGGTGGACAAGGTGGCACAGGTGAGGGCGGCTCTGGCCCGGGGCGATGCGGTGTTGCTGTTCAGTGAATGCAGCGGCCTGTGTAATATCGTCCCGGCTGACCAAGTAACTGAACGTAGCGGTTAAGGCGGGACAGTATGGAACAACTGGATCAGATCACCTCGATGATTGCCCTTTCCATGGGGGTGGCCTGGGCCAGCGGCATCAATCTGTATGCGACTGTTCTGATGCTGGGTGTACTGGCCAACATGGGGCACCTGACGCTGCCGCCGGGACTGGAGATTGTAGCCGATCCGCTGGTGCTGATCGCGGCGGGGTTCATGTACTGCGTCGAGTTCTTTGCCGACAAAACCCCAGGCGTGGATACCGGCTGGGACGGCTTGCATACTTTCATCCGCATCCCGGCCGGTGCTGCGCTGGCGGCGGGGGCGGTGGGTGAGATGAGCCCGGCAGTGGAGCTGGCTGCGGCCCTGACCGGGGCGTCACTGGCGGCAGGCAGTCATGCTCTCAAATCCGGTACTCGCGTACTGATCAACACCTCACCCGAACCGGTCAGTAACTGGACCGCGTCCTTCAGTGAAGATCTGCTGGTCATTGGTGGACTCTGGACTGCACTGAACCACCCGCTGTGGTTCATCGGCGGACTGTTGTTGTTCATTGCGTTGTTGATTTGGCTGTTGCCCAAACTCTGGCGGGCGATCCGACGGGTATTTACAACGCTTGCACGCTTTTTTCGTGGTCGCGACAGCAGCGAAGGGGCTGCCTTGAGTGATACCGCGGCCAGGGCGTCAGGACGCAAACTACCGCCCAATCCACCGCCTTCACACTAGCCACACGCGAGACGATATCAGCCCATACCTTGGCTATTGATCCTAACCGCGGCGCTTGAAGCTGTCTTCCCGGTTACTCAGGCCCAGCTGTCCAGTCCTTCTTCGTTGATCAGCATGCGGATCAGATCGGTGCGGCAGACAATTCCCTGCAGCTGGTCGTCAGCGTTGATCACCGGTATGGCGGTGATGGCATAGCGCACGAAACTGGCCGCCAGACTGGTGACGGCGGTGTCAGGAGAGGCGACCACCATCTGCCGATGATAGGCCTGACTGACGCTGACCGGCGAGTCGGTACCACGACGGACAACATCTTCCCGCGACAGCAGGCCCAGCGCCCGCTGCTCGGCATCGACCACGACCAGGTGCGACACTTCCTGTGCCTGCATCAGCTCCCAAGCCTGGCGCAGGCTGGTTTCCAGCGGAATGGTCAGCACCGGGCTGGTCATGATCTGTGCCGCCTTCAGGCTGGGGCGCTGTGAAGCTTCCGGCGTGGTGCCGCTTTTCTGGTAGGTCTTGTAACCGCTGTTGCGTGGCGGCGGCTGAAAGCGTTCCTTTGACAGCTCAATGCGTTGTTCCAGCTCCTGCTGCCGGCGTACCGGGTCCTCGCCACCGGGGACGGCGGCGCTGGCCTGGCCCGCGGTGAGTGCTTCGACGCCGCGCTGACGGAACAGGGAATCCACCGGCGTCTGGATACGGTAGCCCTGGTCATATATCACAAGCGCCATGATGTCATACCTCCGCTATTGCACCGGATAACACCGGTCCATCTTGATTATAGCGTCTGCCGGATCAGATTCTTGATAGTGAATCGAGCCGGGTGGAGTATCTGTGCCAGTTCAGCTTCCAGCGGCAACGGTGATCCGCTGATCAGGGCCGCGATCAACTGAGCACTGATTGGACAACTGATCAGTCCCTTGGATCCATGCCCGGTGTTGACGAAGAGTCCGGGCAGCAGTGGCGGTCTGGCATCAAACGCCCAACGGGCATCGTCGCGCAGCTTGGCATAGGTGTCGATGAATTTCGGCAGGTCGGGGGCTGGGCCCACCAGCGGCAGGTAATCGGCACTGCTGCAGCGCAGGGCCACTCGCCCGTGCAGCGGCTGCTCGGCCAGAGCTGCGCCCAGCGTCGGCAGTGCCCGCTGCAAAATATCCAGATTGTGGTGGTGCTCTTCGTCACGTACCTCAAGGTCGGTGTCTCTGAGCTTGAACGAGGCACCGAAACAATACTCTCCCTGCAGAGGGGGCGAGATATAGCCCTCACCACAGACCACTGTATTCAAGCCGGCGCTGTCCAGCGGGGCTGCAGCCTGAGTGGTCTGACCACGAATGGGCTTGAGTGGCAGCTGTGCCAGCTGCTCGAATCTCAGTGCTTCGTTGGCACAGCAGACCACCACCTGAGTCGCCGTAAACGGGGTACCGACCAACTGCCAGCCGTCGTCGGTCTGCTGCAGGGCGTCCACCTGTGTGTTGTAATGGCACTGGATCAGCGGATGATCCAGCAATCGTTGGCAGAAGGCCGGTGGCGATACCCAACCGGCCCCGGGAAACAGCAGTGCCGGCCAGGGACAGGGCTGGCCGGTCAGCGTCGAGGCTTCCTCGGCCGATACTCTGCGCACCAGCGAGGCGGGATAGGCTGCAGTCTCGATCAACTGTTGCTGGCGTTGGTCTTCCTTGTCGCTGGTGGCCAGTTGCAGCACGCCGCAGAGTTGACCGATCTCGGGTTGTTGCCGGCACCATTGCTGGATAAGCCCTGAGGTAAACCCCAGCCCGGCCAGATGAAAACG
>CAYMHL010000041.1:7147-17658 GCA_964390205.1 uncultured Marinobacterium sp. | reverse complement strand
GCCGAGTTCAACCGGCGCCAGCCCAAACGTGGTGACCGCTGCTACGCGGTGCCGGATGTGGGACACCTGTTTGTAGGCGACGACAGCAAGCCGCAGACGCTTACTTGGCCGGGCTGAAAGCACTTTCCTTCGGCCCTTTTGCCGGTCGCCGAACAGGTTGCCAAAATCGCCCCAATGTGTTGACAGGCCGTTGCATCACGGCGGTCACGGATATATACTACTAAGGTCTAACACACATATTGGGGAGTGTTGTTATGAACGTGAAGCACTACACCGGAATTCCGAATGAGGATCGTCGTATCCACCAGGAACTGGTAGCCATGGGCTATACCGATTGCTCCGAGGAGCAAGGCCCGGGTGCTTTTGCCCGACTGCTCAAACAGGCCGGCGATGTGCTGACCTGGATGCGCTGGAAGGGTGAGATTGCTGTCAGCGGACACCGTATCGGTGCCCATGTGATCCGTCACATGGAATCGGTGAAAACTGTCTGACACAGTCAGGGTGTTGATACCTAATCTGTTGTTTGTTGTTTAGGCCCGCAAGGTTTTCCTTGCGGGTTTTTTTATGTATTTTTCGCCACAAACAATCCGCCTGCCCAGGGCCTGCGTAGCTGAATCCAAATATCAGGGACACAGCCCATGCCCGAACAGCCACGTCTGCGCCTGATTCTCGGCGATCAGCTCAGCAGCACTATCTCCAGCCTCAGCGATGCCGACCCGGAACGCGACCTCATCCTGATGTGCGAACTTCAGGCCGAAGCCACCTACGTAGCCCACCACAAGCAGAAGCTGGTACTGGTGCTGTCGGCCATGCGCCACTTTGCCCGGCAGCTGCACGAACGCGGCTTCAAGGTGCGTTACTGTCGCCTCGATGATGCCGACAACAGCGGCTGTTTTACCACCGAAATCGAAAAGGTCCTGAGCCGTTCCGGCTGTCGGCATTGCGTACTCACCGAGCCCGGTGAGTACCGGCTGTTACAGCAGTTCAGGGACTGGCAGCAGCAACACCCGGAATACACGCTGGAAATCCGTGAGGACGACCGCTTCCTCTGTTGCCATGATGACTTTCGTCACTGGGCTCAGGGACGCAAGCAGCTGCGCATGGAATATTTCTACCGCTGGATGCGCCGCCGTCATAACCTGTTGATGGACAAGGACAAGCCCGCAGGCGGACGCTGGAACCTGGATGCGGACAATCGCAACGCTCTGCCCGATTCAAGGCAGCCACCGCCGCCCCTGCGTTTCCAGCCCGATGCGATTACCGAGGAGGTCATTGCGCTGGTCAACGACCGCTTTGCACAGCATTTCGGCGATCTGGACGACTTCGGCTGGGCGGTTACCGCTCAACAGGCCGAGCAGGTGCTGGAACACTTTATCGCCCAGCGGCTGCCGCAGTTCGGTGATTATCAGGACGCCATGCGTGAAGGCGATCCCTGGCTGTACCATTCCCACCTGAGCGCCAGCATCAACCTGGGACTGTTGGATCCACGTGAGGCGATTCGACGCGCTGAGCAGGCCTGGCTGGCCGGTCAGGCACCGCTGAACGCGGTGGAAGGCTTTATTCGTCAGATTATCGGCTGGCGAGAGTATGTGCGTGGCTTGTACTGGCTGTGGATGCCGGACTATAAAGAACTCAACCAACTGCAGGCACATCGCCCGCTGCCCCGGTTCTACTGGGACGCCGATACCCGGATGAACTGCCTGCGCCAGTGTGTGCTGGATACTCGTCGTCATGGCTATGCCCATCACATTCAACGACTGATGGTGCTGGGAAATTTTGCCCTGCTGGCCGGGCTGGATCCCAAAGCGGTCAACGACTGGTATCTGCAGGTGTATGTGGATGCGTACGAGTGGGTGGAGCTGCCCAATGTGTCCGGCATGGTGCTCTTTGCCGACGGCGGTCGTCTGGCCAGCAAGCCCTATGCTGCCGGCGGTGCCTATATCAAGCGGATGTCGAACTACTGCAACGGCTGCCATTACGATGTGAAACAGAAAACCGGCGCCAAGGCCTGCCCGTTCAATTACCTGTACTGGGACTTTCTGGCACGGCAGCGCGAGCACCTGCTATCCAATGCCCGCCTGGCGCTGGCCTATCGCAACCTTGACCGCATGAGTGTCGAACAACAGGACAGTATTCGTGACAGTGCACGCATCTTCCTGCAATCGCTGGACTGAATCTCAGCGCAAGAGCACGCCAAGGCTGCCTGCCGGCAGCTCGTTCGCCGGCTGCTGACGGTAGTGCTTGAGCTGCCCCTGACGCAGACTCTCGGCGGTGCCCAGCGGCAGCCGCTCGGTCAAACGCAGGTAGCGATCCACCATTTTCAGTCGCTGCTCACGTTTGTCATCGCTGTCACGTGAGGCCTCCAGGAACAGCTGCGCCAGGTTCAGCAGTGCCGCAGCATTACCGGGGTCATATTCAAGTGCCAGACCAAAATAGCGAATGGCCTGAGACATCTTGCCGGCCAGGTAGTGTTTCACGCCCAGGCGATTGACCTTGTCGCTCATGCTTTGATCATGCTGCTTGCCGCTTTCGACCGGCTCAACCTCAGGTTCGACAACCGGTACAGGATCACCGGCCAATATCAGGGCTTCACGTTCCAGCTGCAACGGCTGGTCCAGCTCGGCGTTACGGCGCTGCGCATCCTGTTGATACTTGCGGGCATCCTGCTCCTCACCCAAATCCGTGCAAACACTGGCCCGCAGCAGGGCCGTGCGGACCTTCAGGGCATTATCCCTGGGAAAATTGTACTCGGCCCGGTTGAGCTGGGAATCCAGATCATTACGCAGCTCGATACGCCGCCGGGCATCGGCACCCTGCATTTCCAGCCGACGAATATTGGCCAGACGCAGGTAGGGTTCCGGTGAGCGGTAGCAGCTTTTCCGCCCCAGCACGATGGATTTGCGGTAGGCGCCCTCGGCCAGTTCCAGCACCCGTGTCTGGGTCGCGACCCGCCCCAGCTCCATCTGCCGGGGAATGCCCAGCGGCGCCTTGGCCGTCGCCAGCTGCAGCATGTCCCGGGCACCCTCGAGATCACCGCTCAATTCACATACCTGAGCCATAAGATCATAGGCGGCAATCAACAGCGGATAGTGCTCCATCAGGCTTTCCAGCAGGTCCTGAGCCTCGGCCAGGCGCCGCATGGCGACCAGCGCCTGCGCCATGCACAAGCCCAGATCCTTGTCCGGCGTCTGCCAGAACGCCGGTTCCAGCACGGCGTAGGCTTCGTCGGGGCGGTTGAGCTGCAGCAGCAGACTGGCCTTGAGCCGGCGGGCATAGTCACGGTTGGCATCCTGACGCGGCAAGTCATCACAGGCCTGCACCGCCCCTTCGAGATCGCCGGCTTCAATCGCCTGCTCCACCGGTGCCATGACTTCCTTGCGTGACACCAGCTGGTCAAGGCGACTTTTCAGTTCGTCGATCGAAAACGGTCGGGTCAACAGGTCATCGGGACGACTGTCGATGGCGTGCAGCACCACTTCCTGAGAGGCATCACTGGTCATGAAGATCCAGCCCGCCGTCGGCCGGATAAAGCCGCGAAAGCGCGCCTCTTCCAGCAACTGCAAACCGGTAACGGCATCACTGCTGTTGTGACCCAGCAGGATGATGTCGAAGGATTCCTCGCGAATCAGCTCCAACACCTTCTCGTTCACCGTGGTGGCTTTGACATTGCGAACACCCAGCTCACGCAGCATGTAAAAAATGGTCGAGCGCAGGTTGCCGCTGCTGTCGATCAGCAGCACCTTCTTATGGGTGTAGTCAATGTTGCGAGAAGCCACCGTGGCCGGTCCACCTTCGAGTCTGATACCGTTGTCTAGAGTGCATGCAGTATACAGAGCCTGGCAAGCGGCAAGAAGAACGACATTGACTGTACGCGGATAAAAAAATGCCGAGCAGCGACAGGCGGTGCTCGGCATCAAAGACAGTTCTATGCTGTCCAAGCACTATAGAGGACCCGTTGGCGGACACTGATGACCGAGATCAAGCATCCTCACCGGAATCAGGTTTAGATGACAATTAAGACCTTCGCCTAAGCCTCTGACCGCTTTTTTTCCTCTAGAATGTCGACAATAGAGGAGCAGTTAGCGTTATGACTACGGCATATATCACCCACAAGGACTGCATGCTGCACAACATGGGCCCCGAGCACCCGGAGAGTCCGATACGGTTGGCGGCCATTCACAAGGTGCTGGAACGCACCGGCCTCATCGACCAGCTGGACCAGCTGACCGCGGTACCTGTGACCGAGGAACAGATCAGTCTGGCGCATCACAAGCTGCACCAGAAGCGACTGGAAACCAAATTGCCCACAGCCGGTGTCGTCTATACCGACGACGATACCGCCATGTGTCCCGACTCCCTCCATGCCGCCAGTCTGGCTGCGGGTGGTGTTATCCTCGCCACCAATCGCGTGCTGTCCGGCAAGGCCGACAATGCCTTCTGCGCTGTTCGCCCTCCCGGTCATCATGCCGAATACAACCTGGCCATGGGTTTCTGTCTCTACAACAACGTGGCCATCGGCGCTGCACACGCATTGCTGCAGCCCGGTATCCAGCGGGTCGCCATCCTGGACTTCGATGTGCATCACTGCAACGGCACTGTGGATATCTTCAAGGACAGACCCGAGGTACTGGTGTGTTCAACCTTCCAGCACCCCTATTACCCCGAACGCTACCACGAGATCGACCGACCCAATATCGTCAACTGCCCGATTGCCGCCCACACGGAACCTCATGTTTTCCATCGTGCGATCGAAGAAAAATGGCTGCCGGCCCTGCATGAGCACAAACCGGACATGATCTTCATTTCAGCCGGCTTTGACGCCCACAAGGAAGACCCGATGGCTGACCTGAATCTGGACGAGGAAGACTTTCGCCAGGTTACCCAGGTGATCAAACAGTTTGCCGATCAACACTGCCAGGGCCGCATCGTCTCGGTACTGGAAGGCGGCTACAATCCTGTGCCGCTGGCGTTCTGTGTGCAGGCCCACCTTGAGGTGCTGGCCGGTTTCTGAACCGGCAGGGCGTCGTCTCGTCTGCCCGATCCCCCCCAACACAACGCAAAACGGAGCCATCAGGCTCCGTTTGTGTTTGCAAGGGACTGAACGATCAGCCTACAAACTTGATCATCACACCGGCCGCTACCGCCGAACCGATCACACCGGCCACGTTCGGACCCATAGCGTGCATCAGCAGGAAGTTCTGCGGGTTGGCTTCCAGACCCAGCTTGTTGGAGACACGCGCCGCCATCGGCACCGCGGATACACCGGCAGAGCCGATCAGCGGGTTGATGGCGTTGCCGCCTTCCAGTTTGTTCATCAGCTTGGCCATCAGCACACCGGCCGCAGTACCTATACCAAAGGCAACGATACCCAGCACCAGAATGCCCAGCGTCTGCACATCCAGGAACTTGTCAGCGGACAGTTTGGAGCCCACAGACAGGCCCAGGAAGATGGTGACGATATTGATCAGCGCGTTCTGGGCGGTATCGCTCAGACGGTCAACCACACCACATTCACGCATCAGGTTACCGAAGCAGAACATACCCAGCAGCGGCGCTGCATCCGGCAGCAGCAGAGCAACCAGAATCAGCAGCAGGATCGGGAACATGATCTTCTCGACCTTGGATACGTGACGCAGCTGGCTCATGCTGATCTTGCGCTCGGCTTCAGTGGTCAGCGCACGCATGATCGGCGGCTGAATCAGCGGTACCAGTGCCATGTAGGAATAGGCGGCTACCGCGATCGCACCCAGCAGATGCGGCGCCAGCATGCTGGCCACATAGATCGCCGTCGGGCCGTCAGCACCACCGATGATACCGATGGCGGCAGCATCCTGGATACTGAAGTCCAGAATACCGAAGCTGCTCAACGCCACTGCACCCAGTACGGTTGCAAAGATACCGAACTGGGCGGCAGCACCCAGGAACAGCGTCTTCGGGTTGGCCAGCAGCGGACCGAAGTCGGTCATCGCCCCTACACCCATGAAGATCAGCAGGGGCGCCGCGCCCGATGCGATGGCGATGGTATAGAAGTTATACAGCATGCCGTTGCTGTAGCCGGCATCCTGCGCCACCAGACTGGCGGCCGCATGCGTACTCACATTGGAGTTGTGGTAGGCATGTGCCAACTCATGCACATCGGTGCTGTTGATGCCCAGCACACCGGCCAGACCCTGCAGCACTTCAGGTTTGGCGAAGTGGATCGCATTTTCCACCGCCGACATTGCCAGACCCGCTTCGGGGATATTCGCCAGAATACCGCCAAAACCGATCGGAACCAGCAGGAGCGGCTCGAAGTTCTTGCGGATCGCAAGATAGAGCAGCACCAGACCGATAATCATCATGGTCAGCTGACCAAAGGAGATATTGTAAATCCCCGATGCCAGCCACAGGTCCATCAACTTATCCATGAGGCGATACCTTAGGCCAGAGTCACCAGAGAGTCGCCGACCTGCACGGCATCACCCTCTTTGACATCGACAGACACGATGGTGCCGGCACGGGCCGCACGCACTTCGGTTTCCATCTTCATCGCTTCCAGGATCACCAGCACATCGCCTTCCTGCACGCTCTGGCCGGCAGCAACCTGCACTTTCCAGATGTTGCCTGCCAGCGGGGCCGGAACCGGCTCACCGGAACCTGCCGCCGGTGCTGCCGCTGCCGGTGCTGCAGCCGGTGCAGACTGGATGGAGGAGACGTCGCCGCCCTCGCTTACCTGAACCACGTAGTTCTGGCCGTTGACGTTGATGGTGTAGACTTCCGGTCCGTTGTTTTTCGGGGCTGCCATGGTTTTTGCGTCCTCAAGAGTCGGTACAGGTTCAAAGGCGTCGGGATTGCCGCGGTTTTCCAGGAATTTCAGGCCGATCTGCGGGAACAGCGCGTAGGTCAGAACGTCATCGATCTGCTTGTCGCCCTGCTCCAGCTTGATACCCTTGTCGGTTGCCAGCTGTTTCAGCTCGGCCGTCAATTTCTCGACTTCCGGCTGCAGCTGGTCGGCCGGACGGCAGGTCAGCGGCTCCTTGCCATCCAGTACACGGGCCTGAAGTTCGGCGTTGTAGGGTGCCGGAGCGGCGCCGTACTCGCCCTTGAGAATACCCTGCACTTCCTTGGAAATAGTCTTGTAGCGTTCACCCATCAGGACGTTGATCACCGCCTGGGTACCGACGATCTGAGAGGTCGGCGTCACCAGCGGGATATAGCCCAGGTCTTCGCGTACACGCGGGATCTCGGCCAAGACTTCATCGAACTTGTCCGCAGCGCCCTGCTCCTTGAGCTGGCTTTCCATGTTGGTCAGCATGCCGCCCGGCACCTGAGCCACCAGGATGCGCGAATCGGTACCGCGCAGGGAGCCTTCGAACTTGGCATACTTCTTCCGCACTTCACGGAAGTAAGCGGCAATTTCTTCCAGCGCCAGCAGATCCAGACCGGTATCACGATCCGTACCGGCAAGAGCGGCTACCACAGATTCAGTGGCCGTGTGACCGTAGGTCATGGACATGGACGAGATGGCCGTATCAACACGATCTACACCTGCTTCAACCGCCTTGAGGATGGTCATGTCGGACAGACCTGCGGTGGCGTGAGCGTGGAACTGAACTTCCAGGCCAGTCTGCGCTTTCAAACGGGAGATCAGATCAAAGGCGTTATACGGTGTCAGGATACCGGACATATCCTTGATGGCGATGGAGTCCGCGCCCAGATCTTCCAGCGTCTTGGCGTAATCGACCCAGGTCTCGATGGTGTGCACCGGGCTGGTGGTGTAAGAGATGGTGCCCTGAGCGTGCTTGCCGCAGTTTTTCACCGCCTTGATGGCACGGTCCAGGTTACGCGGATCGTTCATCGCATCGAAGATACGGAACACATCCACGCCGTTGGTGGCCGCACGCTCGACAAATTTGTCGACAACGTCATCGGCGTAGTGGCGGTAACCCAGCAGGTTCTGACCGCGCAGCAGCATCTGCTGTTTGGTATTCGGCATCACCGCTTTCAATTCACGAATGCGGGTCCAGGGATCTTCGCCCAGGTAACGAATACAGGAATCGAAAGTCGCACCACCCCAGCTTTCCAGGGACCAGTAGCCGATCTTGTCGAGTTTTTCGGCGATCGGCAGCATATCGTCGAGTCGCAGGCGGGTCGCAAACAGAGACTGATGCGCATCACGCAGGACGACGTCGGTAATGCCTAGCGGTTTTTTTACGTCGGACATGAGTTAGCCTTTCCTATCAGAAATTCTTGTTGTTTACCGCGTCACTTGGAACGGTACTTGTGTACCGCCGCCGTGATGACCGCGACCAGCTCGTCGTTGTTCGTGCCTGTTGCACCGGCCGCAGCCGGCTGAGGACGAGCCTTGGGTGCCTTGACCGGTTCCGGCAGGTACCGGGTGGCCAGTCGCGACATGATGCCGGTCGCAAACACCAGCAACGTCAGAAAGACGAAGACGAAACCCATGCCGAAGGCCATGAGTGTGAGGCCTTCCGAGAACAGATTATCCATCTTGTGGGTGCTCCTGTTGTAATTCGAAACCCTGGGGTCTGCCGGCGGCTTTTGGCCGCACTCGGCTCTCCTGGTTGTGGAGCCGGGACGACAGACGATTATTCAGACCGGACCGGGTGGCCAATAAAAGCTATTAATCAACCGAGTACAATCGAATGAATCTATTCTAACGCAAACTCAGGGGGCGAATGCAAGATTGTCGACAATCTGTAATTTTTTTACATTTAGCCCAAAAAATCACATAAATTGCGACAATTATGTCGACATTAGCACAGGTGGGATTAATTAAAACAACAATAATGCCTTAGCCTTTTGGCTAATTTACAAAAACCGGACATAAAAAAGCCACTCATTGAGTGGCTGGACGGAAGACCTTAACGTTGTCATACCCGAGTTCATGCAGGTGCTGCGCATGCATCTGCGACATCACACCCTTGTCGCAGTAGAGCAGGTATTCCCTGGCCTGCGGCAGTTTGGGGAACTCGTTCTCCAACTTGTAAAAGGGGATCACACGGATATCGCATCCCGGCATGTTGAGCGGCTTGCGTTCCTGATCTCGGGGCGGACGCACATCAATCAGCGTCTGATTGTCCGCAACACGGGTCATCGCCTCGATTTCAGAATTGATATTCTGATTTTCCACAATCTCATCAATGCTGATCACTTCCGCCTGCTCGAGCGCACGCTCAAGGGTTTCGAAGTCGAAATGGCTTTCTTCCTCTTCAACTCGCTCACGACGCGCATGGGTGGTCGGCTTGTCGGAGATAACACCACAGTATTCAGGCATGGCGCTGGCAAACTCGAAGGCACCGATTTTACGCGAAATATCGATGATGTCCGGCTTGTCCATGGTGACCAGCGGGCGCAGTACCAGGTGCTCGCAGCTTTCATCGATCAGACGCAGGTTGGGCAGCGTCTGGCTCGATACCTGGGCCACGCTCTCACCGGTGACGATGGCGTTCAGTTCCATGCGATCCGCCACCTTGTCGGCGGCACGCATCATCATGCGCTTGAGGATGACCCCCATGTGCGAGTGATGCACCGACTGCAGGATCTCGCCAACCACTTCCTCAAAGGGCACGGTGATGAACTTGACGCGTGCAGAAGCGCCGTAGCGCTTCCACAGGTAGAGTGCGACCTGCTTGACACCAATCTCGTGCGCATGACCGCCGAGGTTGAAAAACAGGAAGTGGGTCTTGCTGCCACGACGCATGGTCATGTAGGACGCCACCACTGAATCGAAGCCACCGGAGATCAATGACAGCACGTCTTCCTGGGTTCCCAGCGGATAGCCACCGAGCCCTTGGTGAACCGCTGTCACTACAAACAGCCTGTCGTCACGTACTTCCAGATCAACCCAGACATCCGGGTTGCGTACATCGACACCGGCCGCTTCGGTATGCTGGCGCAAACCACCGCCGATATAACGCTCCATATCGACCGAGGTGAACTCATGCTGACCGGTACGCTTAACCCGCACCTTGAAGGTTTTACCCTTCAAACGCTCGGCATAAGCCTCACGGGTCAACTGGAAAGCGTTGTCGAAGTCACCCAGAGGATACTCCTGGACTTCAAGGAAATTCTGAATACCCGGCACACGCTGCATCTCGTCCACAATACGCTGACACAACTCATCGTTTTGCCCCGGATAGCTCACTTCAACCTTGTCCCAAAAACCGCTGACTTTGATATCGCTGTCCAAACGCTTGAGCAGAATCTGCAGATTGGTTTGCAGGCGCTGAATCAGACGACGACGAACGGGACGACTTTTGATCGTAATTTCGGGAAAGAGCTTGGCGATGAATTTCATGTTGATTCCGGATTGGTGGAGATCAGACGGAATGTCCGGATTATTGGATACTGAACCGCTTGGCAATAAAAAGCTTGGAACTGAATTACTTGATACTGAAACAACGGATATCAAGTATTGGAAGGGAGGGTTGGCGCGCCCGAGAGGATTCGAACCTCTGACCGCCTGGTTCGTAGCCAGGTACTCTATCCAGCTGAGCTACGGGCGCACA
>CAYMHL010000041.1:0-7047 GCA_964390205.1 uncultured Marinobacterium sp. | reverse complement strand
TCTGACCGCCTGGTTCGTAGCCAGGTACTCTATCCAGCTGAGCTACGGGCGCACACATAATTTCCTAGTTGTTGCCATTTGCCTTGAGATGGCGCGCCCGAGAGGATTCGAACCTCTGACCGCCTGGTTCGTAGCCAGGTACTCTATCCAGCTGAGCTACGGGCGCACATCAAATGGCGGTGAGTGAGGGATTCGAACCCTCGATACCTTGCGGTATACGCCCTTAGCAGGGGCGCGCCTTCAGCCACTCGGCCAACTCACCTCGTCAACAACGGCGCGTATGTTACAAGACTGATTTTCAAAAGGAAAGAGAAAATTTAAAAAACTTACTCTTGCTCGTCGTCTTGTGACTTTTCACGCTGAATACGCTGGTAAATCTCTTCACGATGGACAGAGACATCCTTGGGCGCATTCACACCGATGCGGACCTGGTTACCTTTGACACCGAGTACGGTTACGGTGACATCATCACCGACCATAAGTGTTTCGCCGACACGGCGGGTTAGAATCAGCATTGTGGCTCTCCTTAAATTGTCCTGTTGGGCGCTGAATTCTTGTTCGCTGAAGCACGTTCCTATATCCACACCACTTTGCTTCCCTAGAACATCCAGGTTACTACGGGTGGGCAAAGACCACTTCAAACCAGTTTGGGGGCTGACCCGATACTATAAAACAGATGTAAGCCCCCGTCACCCGATACTGTCGTTACTCACGGACTGTATCAGATGCATCCAGATCGAATGCCGAGTGCAGCGCGCGCACGGCCAGTTCGAGGTATTTCTCCGCGATCACCACCGACACCTTGATTTCGGAGGTGGAGATCATCTGGATGTTGATATTCTCGGCCGCCAGGGCATCAAACATCTTACTGGCAACGCCCGCATGGGAGCGCATGCCAACACCGACTATCGACACCTTGGCGATCTTGTTGTTTCCGACCGCTTCGCGAGCGCCCAGTTCCTTAACGACCTGCTGCAGCACCTGCTCGGCTTTATCATAGTCGTTTCTGTGTACGGTGAAAGTAAAGTCGGTGGTTTTGTCGGCGGCAATATTTTGTACGATCATGTCGACTTCAATATTGGCACGACTGATCGGCCCCAGAATCCGTGAGGCAACGCCCGGAATATCCGGTACACCAACGACCGTCAGCTTGGCCTCATCACGGTTGAACGCAATACCTGAGATAACCGGCTTTTCCACAGTTTCATCATCCTCTATCGTAATCAGTGTGCCCGGACCGTCCTGGAAACTGGACAGCACCCGCAGGGGGACCTTGTACTTGCCCGCAAACTCGACCGAGCGGATCTGCAACACCTTCGACCCCAGACTGGCCATCTCCAGCATCTCTTCGAAGGTGATTTTCTCCAGCCGCCGAGCGCCCTCGACCACACGGGGATCGGTGGTATATACCCCATCCACATCGGTATAAATCTGGCACTCATCGGCCTTCAGGGCCGCTGCCAAAGCCACACCTGTGGTGTCCGAACCGCCACGCCCAAGCGTGGTGATGTTGCCCTCAGGGTCAACCCCCTGGAAACCGGCAACGACCACTACCCGGCCCTGGTCCAAATCGGCCCGCATGCGCTCGGTTTCGATATCCTGAATCCGTGCCTTGGTGTGGTACTGATCGGTCAGGATGCGTACCTGCGCCCCGGTATAGGAACGCGCATCGACACCACGCTGCTTCAGCGCCATGCACAGGAGAGCGATGGTGACCTGTTCACCGGTCGACAGCAGCGTATCCAGCTCGCGCGGATCGGGCCGGGCCTGCATTTCGTTGGCCAGCGCAATCAGCCGGTTGGTTTCCCCGCTCATGGCGGAGACGACCACTACAACGTCATGACCCTGCTGACGAAAGCCTTTCACTTTTTCGGCAACCGCCTGGATGCGCTCGACCGAGCCTACCGAGGTGCCACCGTATTTCTGTACGTATAACGCCATTTTCCAGCTTCCATTCGGCTGCCGGCACCCGTCGCTAGGCAGGGTGCCGGCAGTGCCTGTTTCGTTTACAGGCTTGCCGCAACCAGTTCGGGCACCGCTTCCAGCGCAGCGGGTACGGCAGCCACATCGGTGCCACCGCCCTGCGCCATGTCGGGGCGCCCGCCCCCTTTACCACCCAGACGTGCTGCCAGTTCACGCACCAGATCACCGGCTTTGACCTGCCCGGTCAAGTCCTTGGTCACCCCGGCAATCAGGCTGACCTTGTCTTCCTGTGCGGTCATCAGTACCACCACACCACTGCCCAGCTTGTTCTTCAGCTGATCCAGGGTATCGCGCAGCGCCTTGGGCTCAATGCCGTCCAGCTTCGCTGCCAGCACCTTGATGCCATTGACGTCCTGAACCTGGCTCAGCAGATCACCACTCTGGGCGCTGGCCAGCTTGGCGGTCAGGCGCTCGATCTCTTTCTCCAGCTGACGGTTGCGCTCGTTCAGGCTACGCACCTTGTCCAGCGCGCTGTCACGAGAACCCTTGACCAGTGCCGCGATGTCACTCAGTGCCAGCTCATTGGCGTTGATCCACTGCAGCGCTCCGGTACCGGTAACCGCCTCGATACGGCGGACACCGGACGCGATACCGCTTTCGGCAACGATCTTCAGCAAGCCGATATCACCGGTGCGTTTGGCGTGGGTACCGCCACACAGTTCCACCGAGAAATCGCCACCCATGCTCAGTACGCGCACTTCATCGTCGTATTTCTCACCGAACAGCGCCATGGCACCACGGGCCTTGGCGGCATCCAGTTCCATCAACTCGGTTTCGACTGCCGAGTTGAGACGAATCTGATTGTTGACCAGTGTTTCCACTTCGGCGACCTGGTCGGCGGTCATGGCTTCGAAATGAGCGAAATCGAAACGCAGCCGTTCGGCGTTCACCAGCGAGCCCTTCTGCTGCACGTGATCGCCCAGTACCTTGCGCAGGGCCGCATGCAGCAGGTGAGTCGCCGAGTGATTCAGGGCGGTCGCCTGACGCTTGGCCATGTCAACCTCGGTAACCACCTGATCACCGACCTGGAGTACACCCTCGCTCAGACTGCCGTGATGCAGATGGTGACCACTTTCCTTGGTGCAGTCGCTGACATCAAACTGACCACGATCCCAGCGCAACGTGCCCTGATCACCGGCCTGACCGCCGGACTCGGCGTAGAAGGCGGTATTCTTAAGCACCACCACGCCGGTTTCGCCGGCCGACAACTGGTTGACCTGCTCGCCGTCACGGTAGAGCGCGATCACCTCGGAGCGGTCCTCAAGACGATCATAGCCGGTGAAAGCGGTGCTGCCGTCCAGCTTGATCTGGTCATTGTAGTCCACCGAGAACTGACCTGAGGCACGGGCACGCTCACGCTGGGCGTCCATCGCCTGCTCAAAGCCATCCATATCCAGCGTCAGCTCATGCTCACGGGCCACATCGGCCGTCAGGTCCACCGGGAAACCGTAGGTGTCATACAGACGGAACACGGTCTCGCCCGGGATCACCTTGCCATCCATCTCGGCGATGGCCTGGGTCAGCAACTGCATGCCATGCTCCAAGGTCTTGGCAAACTGCTGCTCTTCCTTCAGCAGGATACGCTCTACCTGGTCCTGCATTTTTGCCAGTTCCGGATAGGCTTCCCCCATCTCCTTGACCAGCGGCGCCACCAGCTTGTGGAAGAAGGGTTCACTGGCACCCAGCTTGTTGCCGTGGCGGATGGCGCGACGCATGATGCGGCGCAATACGTAACCGCGACCCTCGTTGGACGGCAGCACCCCATCGGTGATCAGGAAGGAGCAGGAACGGATGTGGTCGGCAATCACGCGCAGTGACTTGCTGTCGAGACTGTTCAGCCCCAGCACCTCGGCGGTGGCCTTGAGCAGGTTCTGGAACAGGTCGATCTCGTAGTTGCTGTGCACGCCCTGCATCACGGCGGCCACACGCTCCAGGCCCATGCCGGTATCGATGCTCGGTGCAGCCAGCGGTGCCATGGTGCCGTCGGCAGAACGGTTGTACTGCATGAACACCAGGTTCCAGATCTCGATGTAACGATCGCCATCTTCATCCGGGCTGCCCGGAGGGCCACCGGCCACATCGGGACCGTGATCGAAGAAGATTTCGGTACAGGGACCGCAGGGACCGGTATCGCCCATGGCCCAGAAGTTGTCCTCATCCAGTTTCGAGAAGCGGTCCGGGTTGACGCCCACCTCCTCTTTCCAGATTTTCTCCGCTTCGTCATCGGTGTAATGAACAGTTACCCACAGGCGCTCTTCCGGCAGCCCCAGACGCTGGGTAAGAAATTCCCAGGCGAACTTGATTGCTTCGCGCTTGAAATAATCGCCGAAGCTGAAGTTGCCCAGCATCTCGAAAAAGGTGTGATGACGTGCGGTGTAACCGACATTTTCCAGGTCGTTGTGCTTGCCGCCGGCACGCACGCAACGCTGGGATGAGGTCGCGCGGCTGTAGGCACGCTTGTCCGAGCCAAGGAACACATCCTTGAACTGCACCATGCCTGCGTTGGTGAACAGCAGCGTCGGATCGTTACCTGGAATCAGCGGACTGGAGGCAACGATTTCATGCCCCTGCTGGTTGAAGTAATCGAGAAATGCCTGGCGGATCTCCGCACTTGTCATGTAGTTCATATAAGGTCCGTTGCGTCTGTACTGATTGGCACGACAGGCCGCTTTCAGGCTGAGTAAAAGCGGGCATTTGTACGCAAAAATTAGCCGACAAGTATATAACGCGGGCAAAAAATGTACGATAGCTTTTGCTGCCGCTTTTCGCCGCCGGACCGGATGAATTCAGACCTGTTCGTTCCCAACATGGGTGATCGCATAACGGGCATCTTCGAAGGAAAATCCCCGGTTGACCAGAAAGCGCATGCGCCGGCCATATTCCTTTTGATCCGTCGGCGAGGTTTCACCAAAACGGCGTTGATGGCACTCCAAAGCCAGCTGTCGACTGTCCATTTCCTGTTCCTGAAGCACCTGTTCAATTCTTTCACGGCCTATGCCCTTGCGCTGCAGTTCCTGCCGGATGCGCATCTGGCCATAGCCCGACCCCAGGCGACTGCGGGTAAAGACTTCAGCAAAGCGTTGATCGCTCTGATAGCCGTCCTGCTGCAGCTGATCCAGCGCCTGCAGCAACAACGCTGCATCCGGGGTTCGACTGCCCAGCTTGCGTTCCAGCTCGGCCCGGCTGTATTCACGTCGCGCCAGCAGCGCAATGGCCGCGTTGCGTACCTCGGCCAGTGTTTCCAGTTCTTTGGCCATGAATAATTGCTCCTTGTGTTGACCTGATCGCACCCTGCCTGAACGAAACAGGGGCCCTGAGGCCCCTGTGGATAACTAGCTGACGAGCATTGCTCAGACGTGAATCAGAGATCCAGCTGTCCCGCTTCTTCGGCCGCAGCCGCTGCCGCAGCATCCTTTTCCTTGGGTTTGGGCACGTTAAGCAGCTGGGCGCGGATCTCGGCTTCGATCTCCTGCGCCACATCCGGATGATCTTCCAGATACTTGGCTGCATTGGCCTTGCCCTGACCGATCTTGTCGCCCTTGTAGGCATACCAGGCACCGGACTTGTCCACCAACCCCTGCTGCACACCCAGATCTACCACTTCGCCCATGTGGTAGATACCCTGGCCATACAGAATCTGGAACTCGGCCTGGCGGAACGGCGGCGATACCTTGTTCTTCACGACCTTGACGCGGGTTTCGTTACCGACCACCTCGTCACCCTGTTTCACGGCGCCGATGCGACGAATATCCAGACGCACGGACGCATAGAACTTGAGGGCATTACCACCGGTAGTGGTTTCCGGGTTGCCGAACATCACACCGATCTTCATACGGATCTGGTTGATGAACACCAGCAGGCAGTTGGACTGCTTGACGCTGCCGGTCAGCTTACGCAGCGCCTGGGACATCAGACGCGCCTGCAGACCCACATGGGAATCGCCCATCTCACCTTCGATCTCGGCCTTGGGCACGAGTGCCGCTACGGAGTCGACGATGATGACATCCACGGCACCGGAACGGGTCAGCATGTCGGTGATTTCCAGCGCCTGCTCACCGGTATCCGGCTGGGAGACCAGCAGCGCATCCACATCCACACCCAGTTTTTCGGCATAGACCGGATCCAGCGCGTGTTCGGCATCAACGAAGGCACAGGTCTTGCCCTGCTTCTGCGCTTCGGCAATCACCTGCAGCGTCAGTGTGGTTTTACCGGATGATTCCGGACCATAAATCTCAACCACTCGGCCGTAGGGCAGGCCACCAATGCCCAGCGCAATATCCAGGCCCAGTGAACCGGTAGAAACCGCCGGAATGGCTTCACGGGGCTGATCACCCATGCGCATGACCGCGCCCTTGCCGAACTGACGTTCAATCTGTGACAGTGCTGCATCCAGCGCTTTCTTTCTGTTTGCGTCCATCGGGAAACCTTTCTTGGCCGAGTGGTTAAATACTGTATATCTGGACAGTATTATTCCACACCCTGATCAGATTGCAACCACTTCCTTGCGCAACAATCTGGCTTACTGGGGCAGGTAAGCCAGCACGCCTTCCAGTGCCTGCTCAACGGCCTGTAGTCGAATTTCATCACGGTCGCCGTTGAAAAAGCTCAGACAGGTGACCGTGGGATGCCCCTCGATCGCCCAGGCAAACCAGACCGTACCCACCGGCTTGTCTTCACTGCCACCGCCAGGACCTGCCAGACCGCTGATCGCCACGGCGATATCCGCATCGCTGTTGCGCAGCGCACCCTCAGCCATCTGCGCCACCACCGGCTCGCTGACCGCACCACTTTTTTCCAGTACCGACAGGTCCACACCCAGCATTTTCTGCTTGGCCGTATTGGAATAGGACACAAAACCACAATCAAACCAGTCGGAACTGCCGGGCACGGCCGTCACCGCCTGCGACACCCAGCCTCCGGTACAGGACTCGGCAGTCGCCAGCTTGAGTCCTCGTTGCATCAGGGTTTCACCGACTTTTTGCGCCAGGTTTTTCATCTATGCACTCCCGCAGATGCGACGTGAACGCCGCGTATCGTTTTAATTGTGTTCATTAAAACCTTGAG
>CAYMHL010000040.1:0-17833 GCA_964390205.1 uncultured Marinobacterium sp. | reverse complement strand
GTGAACGCCTGCTGTTGATGATTGGACATGAACGTCTCCTGCTTAACGCCACTTGGGCTCGCGCGGCATTTCCAGCCCGCGCTCGGCGATGATATTGCGCTGAATCTGGTTGCTGCCGCCGTAGATCGTATCCGAGCGTACAAACAGGAACAGCGACTGCAGTCGGGTCAATTCGTAGGGCGCCGCTTCGAGCAGCTGCCCCATCTGACCGCACACGTCGATCGCCAGCTCACCCAGACTTCGGTGCCAGGTGGACCAGAACAGTTTGTAGATCAGGCCTTCCCGCTGCAGGCTGCCGTCGCTGCCGCTCTGACCGGAGAGCATGCGCAGGCTGTTGTAGCGCATGATTTTCAGCTCGGCGTGAGCCTTGGCGATGCGCTGACGAATCACCGGATCACGATCCTTGCCGTTCTCTTTGGCCACACGGATCACTTCGTCCAGCTCATTCTGGAACTGCATCTGCTGGCCCAGGGTGGAAACACCACGCTCGAAGCCGAGCAGCCCCATGGCCACCTTCCAGCCATCACCCGGCTCTCCGACAATATCACCGGCATCACAGACCGCATCGTCGAAGAACACTTCGTTGAACTCGGAGGTGCCGGTAATCTGCTCGATGGGCCGCACTTCAACACCCGGCTGATCCATCTTCACCAGAAAAAACCCCAACCCCTTGTGCGCCACCGAGTCGGGATCGGTGCGGGCGATCACAAAGCAGTAGTCGGACTCGTGCGCCAGCGAGGTCCAGACCTTCTGGCCGTTGATCACCCACTGGTTGCGCTCGGCATCGAAGCGGGCCTTGGTCTTCACATTGGCCAGGTCGGAACCGGCACCCGGCTCGGAATAGCCCTGACACCAGAGCTCGGTCCCGCTCAGAATGCCGGGCAGGTATTTGGCCTGCTGTTCGGGGGTGCCGAAGGCGATGATCGTCGGACCGGCCAGCCCTTCGCCGATATGACCTACACGTCCCGGTGCCCCGGCGCGCGCGTATTCTTCAAAGAAGATCACCTGCTGCTCGATGCTGCAGCCTCGGCCGCCGTGTAGCTGTGGCCAGCCAACGCAGGTCCAGCCACCTTCGGCCAGTTTCTGTTCCCAGCGCTTGCGCTCTTCAGGGAAGCTGTGTTCATCACCGGGACCACCACGGAATTTCAGTTTGGCGAACTCGCCGGTCAGATTGGCGGCCAGCCAATCGGCTACTTCGGTACGGAAGCGTTCGTCTTCGGCGCTGAAGCTGAGTTTCATGCGGCAGCTCCTTTTGTTTGGGTAGAATGGGCGGACTGATCGTTATCCAGCAACAGGCCGGCCAGGGTTTCGAGATGCTCACTGGCCGTACCCAGCATCAACTCGCTGGCCTTGGCGCGCTTGAAATAGAGGTGAACATCATACTCCCAGGTAAAACCGACCCCGCCGTGCATCTGCAGGGCTTCACCGGCATTTCTAAAACAGGCATCCGAGCAGTACGACTTGGCGATCGCCGCCGCTTCCGGCAGCTCGGCTGCAAGCTCGCCTCCCTGCCAGGCTTCATCGGCAATACAGGCGGCGTAATAACAGGCGGAACGGGCTACTTCGGTACGCAGCATCATATCGGCGGCCTTGTGTTTGATCGCCTGAAAACCGGCGATGAGACGGCCGAACTGCTCACGCTCTTTGGTGTACTGCACGGCAAGATCCTGTACCTGCTGGGCCGCACCCACCTGCTCGGCAGCCAGAGCAACCGTCGCCAGTTGCAGCACCTGCTCCAGCACGGCACCGGCCTGTCCCGCCTCGCCCAGACAGGCATCGGCCGGCAGCTCAAGTTGATTCAGCTGAATGCGACCCAGGTGACGGGTCTGGTCCAGCGTCGGGGTCCAGTGACGCTTGATGCCTTCGGCTGCAGCATCTACAACAAACAGGCCGATGCCTTCGCGTCCGATCGAGCCAGGCGTGCGCGCAGCCAGAACCAGAATCTCGGCGCTGTGACCATCGACCACCAACTGATAATCGCCTGATAAAGAGTAACCCTGTTCGGTTGTCTGAAAGGTTGCGGTAACGGCATCGCAGCCGGGAGCTTCCTGTCCGATCCAGCCCAGTGTTGCGGTCGCGCTACCGAGAATACGTTCCAGCCAGGGACTGGCCTGCTCCCCGGCCGCCGCCAGCTGCAGGGCCGGAACGGCCTGACACACGGTGGAGAAATAGGGTGCGCACACCAGATGACGTCCCATCTGCTCCATGACCGCGATCAGTTCCACATAGCCCAGTCCCATGCCGCCAAGGGATTCGGGAAGGGTGATCGCGTGCAGGTAAAGGTCTTCGCAGATCTGTCGCCAGAGCGACAGGTCATAACCACGCTCGGTGGCCATCGCCTCTCGCACGGCTGCGGAGGTAGAGCAGTCGGCGAAAAAGCCGGCGGCGGTTTCGCGGATCATCTGCTGTTCTTCAGTAAAGCGGAACTCCATGGTTCGTCGCTCCCTGTTGGTTGGAATAGAGGTAAAGTGCGGGTATCCAGACGGATACCCGCGAACATTTAAAGTCCTGCGCGCCGTGCGGCTTGAGGACCAAAGTCACGCTCGGACAGGTCACCGACGTTCAACGTATAGCCTTTTGGCTGTTCGTTGATGAGGTTAAACGCCTGGTAGCTGCCTGCCTGAAGGTCATGGTAGAAACCGACACCCGCTTGCCAGGTTTGAGCTTCATAGGCGTAGAAGTAGTTCACCATGGAGGTGCGCCAGAGACTGCCGCGGGCGTCATAGTTGTCACCCATCACCATGAACAGGGTGTCCTCATCGACATACATGTGGCGTTTGCCGTATATATGGCGGTAGCCGTCCTTCAGAGTGGCCTCCAACACCCAAACGCGATGCAGCTCGTAGCGCATATGCTCCGGATTGGCATGACCGGGAGTCAGCAGATCTTCGTAACTGACATCAGGAGAATGCACTCGGTAGGTGTTGTACGGTATATACATTTCCTGTTTACCGACAATTTTCCAGTCATAACGCTGGGGTGAGCCATTGAAAATGCGGACCTCATCTACGGTAATGGAGCCTCCTGTGCCGGGGAACGACATGTCAAAACCATATTCCGGCGACTGACGCACACGGCGGGTGCCCGGGTCGTAGCGCCAGCTCTGACGGGGATCGGTGGTGTGGTTCCAGAACTCTATACCGGTGTTGATTTCGCCGCGATCGCGCTCAGGCAATACCGTCTCATTCAAGTAAAAGGATGATTTACCTTGAGTCTCACCCATTACGCCGGTTTTCAGATGTGGTGCCAGGTTGCGGGATTTGACACGACCCCAGTTGATGTTGCCATCGTTCAAGACATAGGCATTGTCGTAGACCATCTCTTCTGTCCAGGGTCGATAGGTAAAGAAGGATGAGGTCCAGAGCAATTCAAGCCCTGTCTTGGGAAACGGAAACAGAATTCCACCGGTAGTGGCTTCTACCCCTTCCCCTTCACTGACCAGTTTGGCGTCTTCGGCATTGCGCCGTGTGGCCTCACAGACCGAATCGGGAAAACGAAAATCACGGCGTGATTCATAGATCGGCATTTGGAAGCTGTCCGGGTATTTCTCAAACAGCGCCTTCTGACCCGCTGACAGCTTATCGGCATGCTCAGCCATATTCTGCGCCGTAATCACGAACAGCGGTTTGTCCTGCGGATAAGGGTCGATCGGATGATTGCCGGTACCTTCGAAATTGACATGGTCGGGTACACCCTGCCATTTCCCGCTCCACTCCGGAATCGTCCCTTCGGCATTGCCTGCCTTGAGCGCGCCCACACAGGTACGCGTGGTGCCCAGCTCCGCCAGCTCTTCGGCGGTGGCCGCAGCCAGTGCGGTACCCGTCATCAGGAAAGTCTGCAGCGCGACACCCGCTGCCAGCATTGAATACTTCAGTTTCATATCATCATCCCTGCCAGTTAGAAGGTGTATTTGGCGCTGAGCGAGACATAGTCACGGTCAGCCATGGTACGGCCCTTGTCGAGGTTGGCCGAGCTGAGGTAATTCACCCAGGTCAGGCCCACCTGCATGTTGCCCAGGTATTTGAAATCGGCACCCAGCGTCAGACGCTTCTCGTCACGGCCAAGACCGGCACTGGCCATGCCGCTGCCGTCGATATTCTGGGTCCAGATCGCTTTGGTGGTCAGATCCCAGCCGCTGAACAGGTTGGGGTAATCCATGAACACGGCTGCCGCGAGGACGGCGTTGTCTCGGGTTTGACCGTCGTAGACAAAGTTGTCATGCGCAGTACTCACACCAGCGGATGTGATGGTCAACGTGTCCACATCATGAATACGTTCGTGCACCAATTCGGCCATCAAGGTCGTTTGATGCGCCAGCGCTGACGGGCCAATCATGTAAACGCCGTTCAGGTTGGTCTGAAGGTAACTGCCTCGTGCGGGAGCACCATTATCGAGATAGACCGGAGCGCCATCACGGTAGCTGATATCACCGCCCAGCTGCACATCACCCACTTTGGAACTGATGCTGGCACCGGTCAGCTTGATGTCATCGAAATAGGCCAGTTGATAGCAGGGGTTGCCGCCAACGCTTGCGGTACAGCCATTGAAGCCATCGAAGGATGAGTAGCGGGTATCACCGCTGAAATCGGTGAGCAATGCACCCACGCGATCATGATAACGGTAGTGGAACAGCCCTATCTCGGTGCTGTCACCCAGCAGATAAAGTGCCCCCAGGCCCCATTGGCCGCTATCGTCAGGCTTGATTTCACCGGCATAGTTGATGACGCCTGCATTGGGCAGGCTTGTAATCGCTCCTGCGCCAAAACGGATGAACTGTGCGCCCGGACCAAAGGTATCACTGCCGAAGAAATCCCCGACCGGATTCAGACGCGTCTTTTCCCAATCGTACTGATAAAAGCCTGTCAGGGTCAGGTTATCCGTGAGTGTGAGACTTGCAGACAACTGACCTACCGGCAGATACCCTTCCTTGGCCTCGGTTCCCGGCACGTTGAACACTGCCGCATCCACCGGCAGCTGGCCCTGGCTGATATTGGCAAAAAACAGACTTTCGCCCCAGGCGACAATGTGACGACCGGCCTTGACCGACAGGTATTTGTCGTCGCCGATCACGAAGTTGCCATACACAAAGGCATCCAGCAGACGAGGGTCATAGCCACTCATCTCACGGGTTTTATCAGTGAACTGATTGACCGCGCCGATTTTGTTGACCGTATCCAGCGAGTCATTGTCGTTGCTGCTGCGATAGACATCGTCGTAGAACACACTGCCACGCACCAGAGCACCCAGATTGTCATGACGCAGACGGATTTCGCCCAGCGCATTGACGCGGTTATTGATCAGACTGCCCCGATCAAAATTGCGGGTCGCGTCATCATCATTCGGGCTGTTCAGATACACGTCCGATGGTGATGAGGTACGCGCTGACGCGGTGTAGGACAGCGTAACCGATGCATCCAGAGTGGTGTTGTCACCCAGATAGACGGTTTCAAAAGCATTGGCCTGACTGACAGCGAGCGCCAGCGCCAAAGGCACACAGCCCTTGGGCCCGACCAGGGTCCTTGTAATCATTGGGATTGCCCTCCGATGAGCATGATTCTTGTTGTTGTGCGGTAGCCGGAGTTCGACCACGACAACATGCTCGGACAGCCTCTGATCTGCCTCATCGTTCAGACAGACTAGAGCGCGAACCAAAGTACGGCTGACAGAGGGTTAAATCTCAGCTGAAATCCCGAGTTCGCGGGCAAGAGGCTGGGCCTGGATGGTCTGGTATTGGTACTGATCCGCCTCAGAGTTCTGCGCCAGCCACAGCAACACGGCGGCGGGCAGTTCAGGCGGTGCCGAGCCGTTGCGCAACGCAATCAGGCCCTTGTCACCGATGGTGGCCTTGAGCGTTTCCGTGGTCACGACGCCGGGGTTGACGGTGAAGGCACGGATGCCCTGCTCCCCCAATTCACGACAGAGAATGCCGGATAACCGCGAGACCGCCGCCTTGCCCGCCCCGTAGGCATAGCCCCAGCCTCCCTTTCCGGCCGGTACAGGCGGATCGCTTTCACCGGCGCCGGAGGTCATATTGATGATGGTGGCACCGCCCTGTTCCAGCATTCTAGGCATCAATCGGCGGGTCAGCAGGAAGGGCGCCAGAATGTAGCCCTGGGCTACACGCTGCAGGGTTTCGGCTTCCAGAGACATGAACGGCAGGTTGAGATCGCTGCCTTGGTAGACCGCGTTGTTGATCAGCACATCAACCCGGCCAAAGTGCTCAAGTACCTGGTCGGCTGCGGTGATGACCGACTCGGAATCCAGCAGGTCCATGCGAAACACCTTGACCTCAACACCGTATTCACGCGCTTCGGCAGCAGTTGCGTTCAGGCTGCCACTCAGGGCGCTGCCATCGGCATGACGCACGGCATGGGTAAAGGTTTCGCCTTCTTCAAGGGTACGGGCGCTCAGTGCCAGATCGTAACCGGCACGGGCAAAGGCGATGGCGGTAGCGCGACCGATGCCACGGCTGGCACCGGTGATAAAAGCGACGTGTCTCATGGCTGCAGCTCCTCTGTTTTTATCCAGAATGCTACAGCCCTTGGCTGATCACATACCCCAACAGGACGAGGCCGGTGATCAGTCTTCCTGATCACCCTGGCCAAGCGCTGCAACGCTGTTGAGGAAGATACGGACCAGTTCCGTCTGACGCCGCACGCCAGTCTTGGAGAATATGGCACGCAGGTGAGCACGCGCAGTATTGCGACGGATATTGAGCGCTTCTGCCGCTTCCTCAAGCGAAAGCCCGTTTGCCAGCTGGATCGACAGGGCCGTTTCGGCCGGTGTCAGACCGAACAGTTTTTTGGCCACCTCGTTACTGGCCTGGGACTTGCCCACCGCATCACGAATATAGACCACCGCCGCCGGCTGCCCTTTGCCTTCAGCCCAGGCGGTTGAAGGAATGGGTTCGATGACCACACCGAGACTCACCTCACCGGACGGGCGGGTGATTGACATCGCTTCGGGTGGCTTCTGCACCTCAGGGCCATAACCAGCCTCAAAGGTTTCTTTAATCAGACGACGCAATTCTCGATTGTCACTGGGGTAGCTGGCTTCAAGTCGACCACCGACAACCTTGAGGCCATCACCACTTTCGAGGATTTCACGCGCAAAAACGTTTTGATCAAGAATCTGCCCGTTTTCATCGATCAAAACGGTCGCAATCGACAGGCGACCTATCGCCTTGGAGTACAGCGATCCCAATGTCTGGCTGCGCTCCAACAGATTTCGAATATTCAGAGAGCGCCTCAAATGCGGCAACAGAAAACTGCAAAGCTCTCGATCACTGTCAGAAAATGGTGGTGCCCCTTCAGGTCGCGTCACCCGAAAGCGCAGCGTGCCCGAATCGGGGGTGGAAATATCAACGGCCATCACATGGTAGACATCATTACAGGCGCACCAGTGGATACGATAGGAACAGTCGTGCCATTCCTCGGGGCTCATCAGATCCCGTTCTGTAAACACCTTGTCGGGCGACTGATTGACGAAGGGCGTCAGGTTGTGGCGGTAGGGAAAAAATACCACCTTGCCCGAGTCGTTAAGGTCGCCAACGGAAACCATCAGGCCCAAATCATCCTCATCCTGAGGATCAGGCATCCTTAGAATAAGAGTGACATAGTTGGCAGAAAACAGTGCTCTCAACTCCTCAAGCGTATCGCCCCAAAGCGAATTATCCAAAGAAGCCTCGTACATCGAGGACAGCAAGCTGTCGAGCTGCACTACGTCCAAACGATTCATCATTACTACCCCTGTTATTGTGTTTTATAAGGGTTTATCGAGCCTGAACCGGTTTTACTGTGCACATTAAGGGGCATCAGGCTCGAACGGGCTGATTGTCAGCCCAATTGTTGGGTCAGTTCGGGCACAGCCTCGAACAGGTCAGCTTCCAGACCATAGTCCGCAATCTGGAAAATCGGCGCATCAGGATCCTTGTTGATGGCCACAATAACCTTGGAGTCACTCATCCCGGCCAGGTGCTGGATGGCGCCGGAGATACCGACCGCCACATACAGCTGCGGCGCGACGATCTTGCCGGTCTGGCCGACCTGATAGTCATTGGGTACAAAACCGGCGTCCACTGCCGCACGCGAAGCCCCCAGGGCAGCGCCCAGCTTGTCAGCCAGAGGCTCGAGCACCTGTCGGTACTTGTCACCGTCACCCAGGCCGCGGCCACCGGATACTATCACGTCCGCTGAACCCAGCTCGGGACGGTCGGACTTGCTCAGTTCACGACCTGACAGTGCGGATACACCGACAACGGCGGCTGCCGTGTTCGATACCACCTCGGCACGGCCTTCCTGAGCGGCTGCATCGAAGGCAGTTGGACGAACCGTCAGCACCTGTACCGGTTCTGCCGACTCCAAAGTCAACATGACGTTGCCAGCATATATCGGCCGTACGTAGCTGCCAACCGCTTTAATTTCAATCACATCCGATACCTGTGCCACATCCAGCAAGGCGGCGACACGAGGCGTCAGGTTTTTGCCGAAGGTTGAGCTGGGCGCCAGAACCGCCTTGTAATCGCCCTGCTGAACCAGCTCAACCACCAGCAATGCCAGTTCTTCAGCCAGTTGACCAGCGTAATGTTCGGCCTCCACCAACACCACACGACCTATGTCTGAAACGGCGGCGGCCTGTTCGGCCACGGCAGCACAGCCCTGGCCGGCCACCAGAATATCGATCTCGCCACCCAAACGGGTCGCCGCATTCACGACATTGAGGGTGACCGCGTTGAGCTGCTGGTTGTCATGTTCTGCAATTACTAGAGTTTTCATCATCATCACCTTCAGATCACACGGGCTTCCTGGCGCAGCTTTTCAATCAGCTCAGCCACATTTCCAACCTTGATACCACCTTTGCGAGCGGCCGGCGGCGCGAAGTTCACCGCCTTCAGGCGCGGGGCAACATCAATCCCCAGGTCGGCAACCGGCTTCGAATCCAGCGGCTTTTTCTTGGCTTTCATGATGTTGGGCAAAGAGGCGTAGCGCGGCTCGTTCAAACGCAGGTCACTGGTGACCACCGCCGGCAGGTTCAGCTGCAGGGTTTCCAGGCCACCATCGATTTCACGGGTCACCTTGATGGCATCGCCGTCCGGCGTTACCTCGGATGCGAAGGTTCCCTGGGGCCAACCCAGCAGTGCCGCCAGCATCTGGCCGGTTTGGTTGGAATCGTCATCGATCGCCTGCTTGCCGCAGATCACCAGTTGCGGCTGCTCATCCGCGACCACCTGCTTGAGGCACTTGGCCACCGCCAGCGGTTCCAGATCGACATCGGACTCAATGTGAATGGCACGATCGGCACCCACCGCCAACGCCGTGCGCAGTACTTCCTGGCTGGCCTTGGGGCCTATACTGACCACAACCACTTCGGTTGCAGTACCCGCTTCTTTCAGGCGCACGGCCTCTTCCACGGCAATCTCGTCAAACGGGTTGATCGCCATCTTGACGTTGTTCAGATCCACGCCGCTGCCATCGGACTTCACCCGTACCTTGACGTTGTAGTCGATGACGCGTTTAACCGGTACAAGAACTTTCATCATGCTTTCCTCGAATTACTCAGCCGCTGTGGGGTAGTCGGTATAACCGGCCGCCCCTGCTGTATAAATGGTTTTGCGATCAAAGCGAGCCAGTGCCAGCCCCTTGCGGATGCGGGAAACCAGATCAGGATTGGCAATGAAATGGCGGGCAAAGGAGACGGCATCACCCTGCCCCTCACTGATGGCAGCGGCGGCTGTCTCAGGCCCGAAGCTGTCATTCAGAATCAGACTGCCGTTGAAGTGCTCACGCGCCAGCGCAAAGGCATCAATCTCCGGCACGGGTGAACGCATGATGTGCACAAAGGCTACACCGATCCGTGCAGCTGCCTGCATCAATGCCACATGACTGGCAACGCTGTCTTCGTCTGAAGTGTCGTTGTAGGTGTTGCCCGGATTGATGCGAAAACCGACCCGGTCTGCACCGATGGCATCACTCATCGCCTGCAGACACTCGGCGGCAAAGCGCACCCGGTTTTCCAGGTTGCCGCCATATCGATCGGTGCGACGGTTGGTGCCGGTGCAGAGAAACTGCATCGGCAGATAGCCGCTGGTACAGTGCAGTTCGACACCATCAAACCCCGCCTCGCGGGCATTGATTGCGGCCTGCCGATGCGCCTCGACAACTGCAACAACCTCTTCGGTGGTCAACTCACGCGGGGTATCGTAGGGCTGCATGCCGGCCGCATCGGTAAACACCTCGCCCTGCGCCTGCAAGGCGGAAGGTGCAACGGTTTCAACGCCTTCCGGCTTGATGCGACAACTGCCGATACGACCGGCATGCATGACCTGCAAAATGATCTTGCCGCCACGTTTATGGACGGCATCGGTCACCTTGCGCCAGGCGGCAATCTGCTCGGCGGTCTCGATGCCCGGCTGGCGGCAGTAGGCCTGCCCGGTCACGCTGGGCCAGGTACCCTCGGCCACAATCAGCCCCGCTTCTGCACGGGCGGCATAATGTTCGACCATCAGTTCGTTGGGCGTGCCGTCAGCATCGGCGCGGTTGCGTGTCATCGGTGCCATCACAATGCGGTTCTTCAACTCGATGGCACCGATACGGACGGGCGAGAACAGCGGCTCTGCACCCACCAGCGTATCCTGTTTGGCTGCTTGCATAGGATTTACCTCAGTCCAGCGCCGTCACCAGCACGGCGGAGCGGCCACCATCCACCGGCAGGGTTGCACCGGTGATATAGGATGCCTGGTCGCTGGCTAGGAACAGAATCGCGTTTGCCAGCTCCTCTGGCTGACCGACACGCCCCATGGGAATAAGCTTTTCCGTGCTTTTGCGGGCATTTTCATCCGCCAGCATTCCTTCGGTGGCGGGTGTCTCCACCACCGCCGGGATCACCACGTTGACACGCACACCATAGGGCGCACCTTCTGCTGCGGCAGCACGGGAAAAGTTGGTTACGGCTGCCTTGGAGGCGGAGTAACCGGACATCCAGGGTGTGCCCAGTTCGCCACAGATGGATGAAAGGTTGACGATGGAACCGCCATGTTCCTTCATCAGCTGCAGTGCGGTGCGTGTACCCCAGAAGGTGCCATCCACCGAAGTGGTGAAGTTGGCATGCCACTGCTCGGTGGTCATCTCATCGATGCTGCCCCAGGTGAACGCCATGGCGTTGTTCACCAGTACATCCAGCCGACCGTGCTTTTCGGCCGTGGCGCGCAGCGCACCCACAAAGCCCTCTTCGTTGCTGACATCGACCTGTACCGCTTCGGCCTCGCCGCCGCCGGCACGGATGCGGTCGACAACCGCTTCAAGCGGTTCCATTCGACGACCGCAGATCACCACACGCGCACCTTCCTGCGCAAAACGTTCTGCCGTGGCGGCACCGATGCCACTGCCACCACCGGTAATAAATGCGACCTTGCCCTGTAGACAGCCCTGCATAATGTGTCTCCTGAGTTGTTGTTATCCAGAGAACAGACTCGCTGCCATATGCACTGCACATGACAGACAGGCATTTACACCTGCGCAGTCAGTATTTTCAGAGTAAGAGGGTGAGCGATGGCTGCCATCGTCCAATAAGACTAAAACGAAAAGACCGGCAGATGCCGGTCACAAGTGTTTGAAACGGATAGAACTTTACGGTCAGGTATATTTGAGACTGACGCTGGCCGTACGCGGTACCGCCTGGCAGGTCAGGGTAAGCCCACGCGACAGATCGCGTTCATCCAGCACATCGTTATGCAGCAGCTTGACCTCACCTTCGGTCACTTCGCACATGCAGGACGCACACATGCCGGCCATGCACGAGTAAGGCAGCTCAATCCCCGCCTTCTCGGCCGCATCCAAAATAGTCTCATCGCCCTGGCATTGAAGCTCGAAGTGCTGGCCATCCAGCTCGATGCTGATCTGTGCCTGCTCGACCTCGGCCGATTCGGTCAGTACCGCCTGCTGCTCCTCGTCTCTCGACTCTTCGGATGGCAGCGAAACAAAGCGCTCCACATGGATATTTTCGGCAGGCAGCTTCAACTCCTGCAACGCCTGCTCGGCGGCATCCATATACGGGCCGGGGCCGCAGATAAAGGCTTGCGCATTCTCATAACCACGCGACAACCGCTTGAGCAAACTGACAGTAGGGCGCCCCTGAACGCTGTCCAAAAGATGGATCACATCCAGACGATCGGCATACTGTTCCAGAAGATCTTTCAACGCCTCACGGAAAATGATCGATTCTTCATCACGATTGGCATAGATCAGACGCACCTGACCACGACCACGCAGCAGCACCGAACGCAGGATGGAAAACACCGGCGTCACGCCACTGCCACCGGCGAACAGCAGAAACTCTCCATCCAGCGATCCCGGTGTAAACACGCCCGCCGGTTGCATCACCTCGATGTGATCGCCGGCTTTGACATGGTCACAGATCCAGTTGGACCCCCGTCCCTCCACCACACGCTTCACGGTTACCCGCAGCCGTGCATCCGCCGTGGGCGCGCTCGACATGGAGTAACAACGCAACAGGTGCTCACCCTGCCAAGGCAAACGCAGGGTCAGAAACTGACCTGGCTTATAGCGGAAACGCTCGGCCTGTTCAGGTGACAGTGCAAACTGCAGAGACACCGCATCGGCGGTTTCCTGCACCACCTGCTCAACCAGCAGGTTGTGGTAGCGGGACGTTGACATCTTACCCCTCCTTAAATGTAGGGATCGGTGTTGGGCAGGCCCAGCATCATGGCACCGCTGGCACGGGCGTAGGCATCCGCATTGTTGGCAATGTGGCCACGCGCCTGATGGATATCGCGGAACACACGCTCGATCGGATTGCTCCGGTAAAGACCGGATGCAGCACAGGCCCGCAACAGCTCACTGACTTTTTCAGCACAGAGTTTCGGCACCAGAGAGGCCTGGGCACGTTGCATCAAACGCTCTTCCACCGGCATTTTCTCGCCGGTTTGGGCACAGTGCACAATGCGGTCATAGTTGCGGAACATCACCAGCTTGAGCTGATCGACCGCAATCATGGCCTCGGCAACCGCCATCTGGGCATTGGGATCTTCAGCGGTCTTGGCGCCATGCTTGCCAATATGCGCTGCGGCACGACTGCGGAACTCCTCGATCGCGCCTTCCAGAGCCCCCAAACACGCTGAGGAAACAGCACGCTGGAACACCTGCGTAAACGGGATTTTGTAGGTCCAGTGAGGATTGCTTTCACGCCCCGGACAGCCCGCATCAGAGTGATCGTTGGTGCGGTGGGTGCGGTGCTCGGGTACGAAGGCGTTTTCGACTATGATGTCGTGACTGCCCGTCGCACGCAGACCCAGCACATCCCAGTTTTTCTCCACACGGAAATCACTGCGCGGCAGCAGGAAAGTGGTGTGCTCCAGCTCGTCCGGATTGTCCTTCTTCGGCAGCAGACCTCCCAGGAAGATCCACTCACAGTGATCAACACCGCTGGAAAAGCCCCAGCGACCCGAGAAACGATAGCCGCCATCAACCTTCTCGGCCTTGCCCACCGGCATGTAGGTGGACGCAATCAGGGTACCGTCATTGCCGTTGGCCCAGACATCCTGCTGCGCCTGCTCCGGGAAGAGCGGCAGCTGCCAGTTGTGCACCCCGATGACACCGTAGATCCAGGCCGTAGACATGCAGCCCTTGGCCAGTGCCATCTGAACCTTGTAGAACACGCGGGGATCCAGCTCGTAGCCGCCCCAACGTCGAGGTTGCAGCACGCGGAACAACCCGGCTTCCGCCATTTCCTTGACCGTTTCACGCGGCACCATACCGGCCTCGTCAGCGGCTTGAGCACGCTGCCTTAACCTCGGCGCCAGCTCCTCGGCAGCCTTGACCAGGCGGATCGCCTCAGGGGTCATGTAATCTTCTTCGACTGAAGCAGCAATAAAATTGTTTGTTAGCACGCCCATCGCACGAGTCTCCTCGATTATTATTTGTCTGACCGGGCATGACCGGCAGCACCGACCATCTCCTCACGACATGCAGATTTCCACACCCCTTCCACTCACTCATCGTCAATTCGGACTAACAGACTCGCTGATGCCAATAGCCCGTTTGGACGATGCCCGCAGGTATGGGGTGCGAATAATGGAACGCGTACTCGTCGAGCTCCAGGCCAGCAGTACAACAATAAATTTGCCTGAAAGCCTCAGACCAAAGGAGTTAAGTCATGCGCGTGACCCTGGGCATAGCTGTTTCACTGATAGTGGCAGTCGCCGGTATTTTCGCGTTTTCCCATCGTGACACCCTGTCACTTGGCACACGCCAGATACCGATAAACAACATGAACCTGACCAGCCTCGTGGAGACGGATGCCGGACTGGTAACCGCCGGTGAGCTTGGCCACATCCTGATCTCCAAGGATCAAGGTCAAAGCTGGACACCGGCTTCGCTTTCCCAACAACGATACGCACTTTTAACACGCCTGCATTTCAAGGATGGACAAACCGGACTTGCCATCGGCCATGAGGGCTGGATTCTGCGCACCAATGATGGTGGTCTGAACTGGCAGGAGGTCGCGTTCAACCCCGGCGGTGAGCCCTTGCTGGGCATACACCTGCTGCCATCCGGCGCCTGGGTCGCGTTCGGAGCCTTTGGACAGGCACTGATTTCACGTGATGACGGCAACAGCTGGTCTGACCTGCCGCCACCTGAGGGCACCGACTGGCACCTCAACAACATCCTGGCATCCATCGACAAGCGTACCTGGCTGATCGTGGGCGAGTCGGGCACCCTGTTCCGCTCGACAGACGGCGGTGAAAGCTGGGAAACCGTCCCTGAGTTCTACAACGGCTCGCTCTATGGCGGCCTCAATCTCGGCGGCGACAACTGGCTGGTGTATGGCATGCGCGGCAATATTTTCCGCAGTGAAGACAATGGCCTGACATGGACTTCAGTGGGCGGTGAACTGCCAGTGTCGATTTTCACCCACCAATCGCTGGATAACGGCAAACTGCTGCTGGCAGGCCAGGGCGGCGTACTGTTGCTGAGCGACGATGATGGCAAAAGCTTCAGCTTCCTGCACAAAAGCGGCCGTATGACGCTGACCGATATTACTCGCCTGGAATCGGGGAAATTGCTGATGAGCAGTGACACAGGTCTGCTGCCACCGCTTTCTCTCGACCAACTGAAACAGCCGTCTGGAGCCTGATCATGTCGCATCAACACTCTTCTGCCGTGCAAAAATTTGTTGACACATCGGCCCGCCTTCTGATCATCGGTCGAAAGCCGCTGGGTTTTCTGTTCCTGCTGATCACCGTCATGCTGGGCTTCTCTGCGCTGCAAACGCGCTTTGACCCGGGGTTCAACAAGCTGATCCCGCTCAAACATGAATACATGCAGGCGTTCCTAGACCACTCGGCTGAGTTCACCGGTGCCAACCGCGTCATGGTCAGCCTGGAATGGACCGGCGAAGGCGATATCTACAACGCCGAGTTCATCAACAAGCTGCAACAGGCAACCGACGAGGTGTTTTTCACCCCCGGCATCAACCGCACCACCGTGCGTTCCCTGTTCACACCGGAAGTTCGCTATATCGAGGTCACCGAGTACGGCTTTACCGGTGGCGTGGTGATCCCGTCACGCTTTACTGCGGATGCAGAGGGCTTGGCCCAGGTACGCTCAAACGTGCAGAAATCCGGTCAGGTCGGCAATCTGGTGGCCAACGATCTGAAATCGGCCATGGTGCAGGCCGAATTGCTGGAAATCGACCCTGAAACCGGCAAGAAAACCGACTATGCCGCCGTCGCCGGCCATCTGGAGAAAATTCGCGCCGAACTCAGTGATGACAACATCAACGTCCAGATCATCGGCTTCTCCAAAGTCATGGGTGATGTGATGGAAGGCCTGATGACGGTCGTCATCTTCTTTGCCGTCGCATTCATCATTACCTTTGTGTTGCTGTGGGCATACTCACGCTCGATCCGGTTGACCTTGCTCGCCATCGTGGTTGCGCTGCTGCCGGTCGTTTGGCTGCTGGGTATCCTGCCGCAGATCGGCTACGGCATCGATCCCATGTCCGTACTGGTGCCCTTCCTGATCTTTTCCATCGGCGTCTCTCACGCCGTACAGATGACCAACGCCTGGAAACTGGATGTACTCTCGGGCATGAGCGCCATCGAAGCGGCAGAAAGTTCGATCCGCAAGCTGGCTATCCCGGGCACCGTTGCGCTGCTGGCCAACGCCCTCGGGTTTATGGTGATCATGGTGATCGACATTCCGATTGTGCATGAGCTGGGTGTTACGGCGTGCCTGGGCGTAGCGCTGATGATCGTGACCAACAAGATGTTCATGCCGATCATCCTGTCGCACCTGCGACTGGAGAAGATGGCACTGAAAGACAACAGCAGTGGCGAACGTCACCCGGTCTGGTGGGCCATTTCGGCACTGTCACAGCCGCGCCCGGCCCTGTTCAGTCTCAGTGTCATGCTTATCCTGCTGGCGGTCGGCACTTGGCAGTCCCGCTCGCTGCTGACCGGCGATATCGGCTCCGGCGTGCCGGAACTGCGCGCCGAATCACGCTACAACCAGGATAACGACACCATCATCAACAACTACTCCATCGGCATGGATGTGCTTTCCGTGTACGTGGAAACCGATCGCGCCTCGGAAGCCTGCCTTGACTGGGACGTGATGAACGCAGTGGATCGGTTTGATTTCCATATGCGCGGGGTACCCGTAGTCGAGTCGGTCAGTACCGTGGCGGGTATGGCCAAGCTCTATGTCTCCGGCAACAACGAGGGCAACCCGCTGTGGCGCACCCTGCAGCGCTCCGAAATGGCCCTGCGCTCGGGCAGCCAGGCCGCCAACCCGGAACTGGGCCTGAACAACGAACTGTGCAAAACCATCAACATGATGGTGTACCTGAAGAATCACCAGAATGACACGCTCAAGCATGTCATTGGCGAGATTCAGAGTTTCATCAACAGCGTGGAAGTGGAAGGCGTCACCTTCCGCCTCGCCGGTGGTAACGCCGGTGTTGCCGCGGCCACCAACGAAGCGGTGGAAACGGCTGAAGTGCAGATGATCGCATCCATCTTCGCAGCCATTACCCTGCTGTGCTGGATCACCTTCCGCTCCTGGCGCGGTGTGCTCTGCGTGATCGTGCCGCTGATGCTGGTGACCATCCTGTGTAACGCCCTGATGGCCTTGCTGGGCATCGGCCTGAAAGTGGCGACGCTGCCGGTGATCGCGCTGGGTGTAGGCGTCGGCGTGGACTACGGCATCTACATCTACGAACAGATGCAGCACTCGCTGAAACGCGGCATCGACCTGCGCACGTCCTTCTACGAAGCGATGCGCCAGCGCGGCACCGCCGCGGTGTTCACCGCCGTGACCATGACCATCGGCGTGGGCACCTGGGCATTCTCGGCACTGAAGTTCCAGGCCGATATGGGCATCCTGTTGGCATTCATGTTCATGGTGAACGTGCTCGGCGCCATCTTCCTGTTGCCGGCACTGGCCTGCTGGCTGAATGTTCAGCCCAGTAAAGTACCGGCCAGCAATGCCGACCGCATGGCTGAGCCGTCCCCTGCCACAACCGCTGGTACCACTAAACGCTCCAACCTGAACACACGCCAACAGGCCGTTGTGACCTCAGACTGACCGACCCGATGGCGGAGGTTAGCCTCCGCCATCGGCTTTCTTTCCAGCCCTTCCTGTTCGTAACACTCTCGGTTTTTACCGCCTCTTCACGCTTTCTTCATAAACACAGTGCACAGGACCATGTGTCAGGTAAATACTGTCACTGTACAGACAGTCACTTGTTATGCCTTAACTTAGGTAGCATACTACGCTGGATAGCGCACTGAGCAAGGTAGAAGTACACTAAGCCG
>CAYMHL010000039.1:17046-18316 GCA_964390205.1 uncultured Marinobacterium sp. | reverse complement strand
TCATTCCAGTCACGGGCGTTGACGTCGTCGTCGCAGACAATGACGAACTTGGTGTACATGAACTGGCGCAGGAAGGACCAGACACCCAGCATGATCCGCTTGGCATGACCCGGATACTGCTTCTTGATGGTCACCACCGCCATGCGGTAGGAGCAGCCCTCCGGCGGCAGGTAGAAATCGACAATCTCGGGGAACTGCTTCTGCAGGATCGGCACGAACACTTCGTTCAGCGCCACACCGAGGATGGCCGGTTCATCCGGCGGTCGACCGGTGTAGGTGCTGTGGTAGATGGCGTCCCTGCGCCGGGTGATGCGTTCAACGGTAAACACCGGGAAGCGATCCACCTCGTTGTAGTAGCCGGTGTGGTCACCGAACGGGCCTTCGTCCGCCATCTCCTCGGGGTCGATATAGCCTTCCAGAATGATCTCGGCACTGGCAGGCACCTGCAGATCACTGCCGATGCACTTGACCACTTCGGTCTTGCCGCCACGCAGCAAACCGGCAAAGGCATATTCGGACAGGGTATCCGGCACCGGCGTCACCGCCCCCAGAATGGTCGCCGGATCGGCGCCCAGCGCCACCGCCACCGGGAAACGCTCACCGGGGTGCGCCTGTTTCCACTCACGGAAATCCAGCGCGCCGCCACGGTGGGCCAGCCAGCGCATGATCAGCTTGTTGCGGCCGATCAGCTGCTGACGGTAGATGCCCAGATTCTGTCGCGGCTTGTCCGGCCCGCGGGTAATCACCAGCGGCCAGGTGACCAACGGACCGGCATCACCGGGCCAGCAGGTCTGGATCGGAATGCGGTAAAGGTCGACCTCATCGCCCTCGATGACCATCTCCTGACAGGGCGCCTTGCGTACCTGCTTCGGTCCCATGTGCAGCACCTGACGGTACAGCGGCAACTTGTCCCAGGCATCCTTCATGCCGCGCGGCGGCTCAGGCTCCTTCAGCTGAGCCAGCGTCTTGCCCACCTCACGCAGCGCCGCCACCGACTCCTCGCCCATGCCCAGCGCCACCCGCTCCGGGGTACCGAACAGATTGCCCAGCACCGGCATGTCATAGCCCTTGGGGTTCTCGAACAGCAGTGCCGGACCACCGGCCCTGAGGGTGCGGTCACAGATTTCGGTCATTTCCAGCACCGGGTCCACCGGCATGCTGATCCGTTTCAGCTCGCCGCGCTTCTCCAGCATGTTGATGAAGTCACGCAGGTCCTTGTATTTGGGTGTCGACATGGGATCGCCTGTCCAAAGAAAACGACTGGGTACAT
>CAYMHL010000039.1:0-16946 GCA_964390205.1 uncultured Marinobacterium sp. | reverse complement strand
CGGCATACCGTACGTCCTGTACATAAAAAAAGGGTAAGTGATTAGCTTACCCCGTTTTGGTCGCCTTGGTTCACCGCAGGCGGTGAACTCGGCTTATTTGCGCTTCATCGACAGGAAGAACTCGTCGTTGGTCTTGAAGTCCTTCAGCTTGTCGATGACAAACTCGGTGGCTGCGGAGTCATCCATCGGATCCAGCAGCTTGCGCAGAATCCACATCCGCTGCAGCTCTTCTTCGCTGGTCAGCAGATCCTCGCGGCGGGTGCCGGAGCGGCGGATATTGATCGCCGGGAACACACGCTTTTCGGCGATCTTGCGATCCAGGTGCACTTCGGAGTTACCGGTACCCTTGAATTCCTCGAAGATAACCTCGTCCATCTTGGAGCCGGTATCCACCAGCGCGGTGGCGATGATGGTCAGGCTGCCGCCCTCTTCGATGTTGCGTGCCGCACCGAAGAAACGCTTGGGACGTTCCAGCGCGTGGGCATCGACACCACCGGTCAGCACCTTGCCCGAAGACGGAATCACGGTGTTGTAGGCACGCGCCAGACGGGTGATGGAATCGAGCAGAATCACCACGTCCTTCTTGTGCTCGGTCAGACGCTTGGCCTTTTCCAGCACCATCTCGGCGACCTGGACGTGACGTGACGGCGGCTCGTCGAAGGTGGAGGCAACCACTTCGCCGCGCACGGTGCGCTGCATGTCGGTGACTTCCTCCGGACGCTCGTCGATCAGCAGAACGATCAGGTAGCACTCGGGGTTGTTGCGGGTGATGCTGTTGGCGATGTTCTGCAGCATCAGCGTCTTACCGGCCTTGGGCGGGGAAACGATCAGCGCACGCTGGCCCTTGCCCATGGGGCAGACCAGGTCGATGACACGGGCCGTCAGGTCTTCGGTGCTGCCGTTGCCGATCTCCATGCGCAAACGCTGTTGCGCAAACAGCGGCGTCAGGTTTTCGAACAGGATCTTGTTCTTGGCGTTTTCCGGACGGTCATAGTTGATCTCGTTGACCTTCAGCAACGCGAAGTAGCGCTCGCCATCCTTCGGCGGACGGATCTTGCCGGCAATGGTGTCACCGGTACGCAGGTTGAAACGGCGGATCTGACTGGGCGATACATAGATGTCGTCAGGACCGGCAAGGTAGGAAGAGTCGGCTGAGCGCAGGAAGCCGAAGCCGTCCTGCAGGATCTCCAGCACACCGTCACCATAGATGTCCTCACCGCTTTTGGCGTGTTTCTTCAAAATGGCGAAGATCACATCCTGTTTGCGGGAGCGGGCCATGTTTTCGAGGCCCATTTCGGTGGCGATATCCAGAAGTTCCGGAACGCTTTTTAGTTTGAGTTCGGTAAGATTCATAGTTTTCAGGAAGCAGCACAGAGTCGGCTGGTTACGGATGGAAACCGGACGGTTAGTCGGAAGAATAAAAGATTACAGGTGTTACGTGTGACACCCGAGCTATGGACCGCCGGGCTGATAAGTGGGTCAACTATAAAAGGTAAAGCGGGTGCTGTCCAGCAGAAGCGGCGGAAAAACGCAATCATCTCGGGCTGCGCTTTTCCGCGATGGACGGTCAAAGATTGGCGTCGATGAAAGCCGCCAGCTGAGACTTGGACAGGGCGCCGACCTTGGTGGCTTCCACATTACCGCCCTTGAACAGCATCAGCGTCGGGATACCACGGATACCGAATTTAGGCGGCGTTTCGTTGTTTTCGTCGATGTTCAGCTTGCAGACCTTCAGCTTGCCCGCATACTCCTTGGCAATCTCTTCCAGAACCGGGGCGATCATTTTGCAAGGTCCGCACCACTCGGCCCAGTAGTCTACCAGTACAGCGCCGTCCGCCTTGAGGACATCTTCTTCAAAGGAGGCGTCAGTTACATTGACGATATTTTCACTCATGGATAGATTCTCCAGTGCACCAGGTGCGTTAGAAACAATGCTTTCGATGATAACACCTGCTACAGATTCCCGCCATATTCACACCTGCCACGTCCATGCACTGACCCTTGTCATTAAAATAAGGTAGCGCGTCAGGCGGTATAACCGGTATTTTTGACCGCTGGTACGCGTTTGATACAGAGGACAACGTTTAATGCACACTCAGGATCCATTGCAGGCCGCCACATCCGAGCCGTCTCTGCTGGCCGCCATCGACCTGGGGTCGAACAGCTTTCATATCATCGTATCCCAGCTGTTTGCCGGTGAACTCAAGCCACTGGATGTGCTGTCGGAAAAGGTGCAGCTGGCGGCCGGACTCGATGCCGACGATTGCCTGACCGAAGACGCCATGAGCCGAGGTCTGGAATGCCTGAGCCGTTTTGCCCAGCGCGTCAGCGAATTGCCGCGCCAGTCGATCCGCGTGGTCGGCACCAATGCCCTGCGTCAGGCACGCAACAGCGATGCCTTCATCGAGCGCGCCCAGGCGCTGCTCGGTACCCAGGTAGAGGTGATTGCCGGCCGCGAAGAAGCACGCCTGATTTACCTCGGCGTTGCGCACACGCTGGCGGATGATACCGGCCGCCGTCTGGTGGTGGATATCGGTGGCGGCAGTACCGAATTCATCATCGGTGAGCGTTTTGAGCCCAGAATCTGCGAGAGTCTGCACATGGGCTGTGTCAGCTACACCGACCTCTTTTTTGCCGACGGCCGCATCACCGCTGACGCCATGAAGGCGGCCCGTACAGCGGCGCTGCAGGAACTGCTGTCGATTCGTCGCAGCTACCGTCGTCTGGGCTGGAACAGCAGCGTCGGTGCCTCGGGAACGGTCAAAGCCGCCCATCAGGCCTGTCTCTCGCTTGGTTTCAGCAGCGACCAGATTACCCGCCAGGCACTGGAACGCCTCTGCCTGTACCTGATCGATCAGGACCGCGTGGACAACATCGACATCGACGGCATCAAGCCCGAGCGCAAAGCCGTATTACCCGCCGGAGTGGCCATTCTCAGCGCCATATTCGAGTCCCTTGATGTGGAACGGATGAGCTTTTCCGAAGGTGCGCTACGCGAGGGCGTGCTCTATGACATGGCCGGACGTCTGCGTCACGAGGATGTACGTGAACGCACCATCAATGCGCTGGCCCGGCGTTACCATGTGGATCGTAAGCAGGCCGCACGCGTTGAGGCCACGGCGCTGATTGCGCTGGCTCAGGTCAGGGATAGCTGGGGCCTCGATGCCAGTCAATATCAGGAGATGCTCAGTTGGGCCGCTCGCAGCCACGAGATCGGCCTGGCCGTGGCCCACAGCCAGTTCCACCGCCACAGCGCCTACCTGCTGCAGCATTCGGATCTGCCCGGCTTTACCCGCCTGGAACAACAGCTGCTCGCCTTTCTGGTGCGCGGTCACCGCCGCAAATTCCCCAAGGATGAATTCCGTCAGCTGCCGGACAAGCTGCGTCAGCCCTATCGTCACCTCTGCCTGCTGCTGCGCCTGTCGGTGATCATGCATCGCAGTCGCAGCAAGGCTCGTCTGCCGGCATTTACCCTGAAGGCGGATGGTCAGAAGATCGAGCTGAGTTTCCCCGCCGGCTGGCTGGACCTTCACCCCTTGACTCGCGCCGATCTGGAGCAGGAGGCGGGCTATCTGCGCAGCATCGATTTCAAGCTCAGGATCGGCTGAACCTGCACACGCAAGTGTGCACACCCCAGCCGAAAGAAATCGGCCCTGCTCTCAAATGCCTATACCCACCACCTGACTCAACCTCCCGGCGCCCAAACAAAAACGCCCTGCATCGGCAGGGCGTTGATTCAATATGCTTTCAGCTCAGGCTCAGGCCTTGGGACCTGCTGCAACGATATCGTCGGACACACCGGAGAACTTGGTGAAGTTGTTGACGAACTGCTTCGCCAGGTCAGCAGCGGCAGCGTCATAGGCAGCCGGATCCGCCCAGGTATCACGCGGGTTCAGCAGCTTGGTGTCGACGCCCGGAACCGCCGTCGGCACTGCCAGGTTGATGCCGTCCAGCTGTACAGTCTCGCAGTCCTTCAGCGCACCGCTCTGGATGGCGCTGATGATGGCGCGGGTGGTCGGGATGCTGAAACGTTCACCGGTACCGTAGGAACCGCCGGTCCAGCCGGTGTTCACCAGGTAGACACGGGAACCGTACTCTTCGATGCGCTTCATCAGCAGCTCGGCGTAGACGTGCGCCGCGCGCGGGAAGAAAGGTGCGCCGAAGCAGGTGGAGAAGGTGGACTTGATGCCACCGCCGGAACCCATTTCGGTGGAGCCGACCAGTGCAGTGTAACCGGACAGGAAGTGGTAGGCAGCCGCTTCCTTGGTCAATACGGACACGGGCGGCAGTACGCCGGTCAGGTCGCAGGTCAGGAAGACGATGGAGTCCGGCTCGTCACCCATATTGGTGGCAGAGCGTTTGTCGACGTGATCCAGCGGGTAGGCACAGCGACCGTTTTCGGTCAGGGATACGTCGTTGTAATCGGCCTTGCGGTTGGCATCCAGGGTCACGTTTTCAACGATGGCGCCGAAACGGATGGCATCCCAGATGATCGGTTCGTTCTTCTTGCTCAGGTTGATGGTCTTGGCGTAGCAGCCACCTTCCAGGTTGAAGACAACGCCCTTGCCCCAGCCGTGCTCGTCGTCACCGATCAGGTAACGCTCGGGGTCGGCGGACAGGGTGGTCTTGCCGGTACCGGACAGACCGAAGAACAGAGTAGTGGAACCGTCTTCACCGATGTTGGCAGAGCAGTGCATCGGCAGCACGTCTTTTTCCGGCAGCAGGAAGTTCTGCACGGAGAACATGGCTTTCTTCATTTCACCGGCGTAGCGCATGCCGGCAATCAGCACCTTGCGCTTGGCGAAGTTCAGGATGACGCAGCCGTCAGAGTTGGTGCCGTCACGCTCGGGCTGGCACTCGAAGCTGGCCACGTTGAGGATCTGCCACTCTTCCTTGCCCTTGGGGTTGTACTCGTGCGGACGGATGAACAGGTTCAGACCAAAGAGGTTCTGCCACGCCGTTTCGGTGGTCATTTTCACCGGCAGGTAGTGGTTGTGGTCGGCACCGACGTGAACATTGGCAACAAAGTGCTCCTGTTCGGCCAGATACTCTTCTACCCGGGTCCAGAGGGCATCGAACTTGTCGGCGTCGAACGGGCGGTTGATATTGCCCCATTCGATGACGTCAGCCGTGCTGGGCTCTTCCACGATGAAACGATCCATCGGCGAGCGGCCAGTACGCTGCCCGGTGGTGACAACCAGTGCTCCGGTGTCAGCCAGGACACCTTCATTACGCTGAATCGCACACTCTACCAGCTCAGCCGGGGTCAGATTCACGTGTACGCTATTGACGGTTTCTTTGGTCATTACTGGATTCCCTTGGCACTTCGCCAAACTATTACCTGAAAGCAAAAAGGCTGCTGCGTTCCGGTCACGCAGTTCGAATCGTTATTTTTGGGGCGCTATTATTGCACAAAATGTGCGCTGATGGGACTGCATTGAACCATTCTCATTTGGCATTCCATCAGGCTCAAACAGGCCCCGGCTAAACCGTTGATTTTCAGTGCATCCGGCCTTCTTCATCGAGGTAGCCCGGCTCACTGAACAGGGCGCGGATATCGGTTTCGTCAAAGTGGTATTGCTGATTGCAGAACTGGCAGCCCACATCGATAAGACCGTTTTGCTGCGCCAGAATATCCAGCAGCTCCTCCTCGGTCATGAACTTCAGCGCCTCGGCACTGCGCTCACGCGAACAGTCACACTTGAAACTCAGTGGCTGGGGTTCGTACAGGCGGCAGGTTTCTTCGTGGAACAAACGATACAAAAGGTCCTCGTTATCCAGCTGCAGCAGTTCCTCGTCCTTGAGCGTAGACGCCAGCATGCCGATTCGGTTCCAGTCCTCGTCACCACGACCTTCGGCCGGCATGACCTGCAGCATCAGGCCCGCTGCGCGCCGGCCATCTGCGGCCAGCTGAATCGAAGTCCCCAGCTGCTCCGACTGTTCGAAGTACGCCTGCAGGCACTGCGCCAGCGTCGGGTGCTCCAGCGGCACTACGCCCTGATAGCGCTGACCGTTTTCCGGCTCGATGGTCAGTGCGATACGCCCGTTGACCAGCAGCTCGTTGAATGGCGTTTCATCACCGACTTCACCGTCGTAACGGGCAATGGCGCGCAGGTCCTGATGGTGGTTGCACTCGGCCATCAGCAGCTTGACCGCCCCTTCACCCTGGGCCTGCAGCAGCAGTCGGCCCTCGAACTTGAGCGTTGCGCTGAGCATGCTCACCGCCGCCAGCATCTCGCCCAGCAGACGCTGCAACAACCGAGGATACTCATGCCGCGCCAGCACTTCCTGATAGCTGCTTTCAAGGCCGGCGACGACGCCGCGAACATCAATCTGGTCGAAAAGGATACGCTGAATCTGATCAGGATTGCTCATCAAGGGGTTCCCGGGGTTCTGGTACGAGTGGTTGCCATACGATCCGGCGATGCGTCAGCCGAATGCACTTGCCGCTATGGACGGTGCTAATTCTAGCCGAATGCAGCGGCAATGATCACCCCGCTGTGTGCGTTTTCGGCCGCCGATGTGCCGGCCGGTCAGTGGCCAAAAACGGCTTCAGTCCCAACTGCCCTTGATGCGCAGCAGCTCACGCCGGCTTTTCTTGTTGGGGCGATGATCGGGGGCACTGCCCTGGGTCTTGCGCTCCAGCGCCCGCTGCTCACGGGCACGGATGCTGTCCTCGGTTTCCCGGTACAGCTTCTGCGCTTCGGCGGCACCTCGACGCTGATCCGACAGCACCAGCACTTCCACCGTCTTTTCGTCATAGCCCTGGCGCAGCTGAATCAGGGCACCGATTTCGACCGCCTTGCTGCACTTGGTACGCTGACCGTCATAATGCACCTTGCCGCCTTCGATCATTTCCTTGGCCAAGGCGCGGGTCTTGTAAAAGCGGGCCGCCCAGAGCCACTTGTCCAGACGTACGCTCTTATGCGCCTGCTGCGCCTTTTCACGGGCCAGCTCTTCCTTATGGTGGTGACTCATAGGGCGGCTATCACCTCGCTGAAATCATTGGTGGCATCATATTCCTCGATCCGACGCTCCGGCTGAGTGGAGTCCGGCTGGGTGATCGACAGCAGATGGCCGATGCCATAACGCCGAGCCGACGCCAGCACGGCCAGACTGTCATCCACCAACAGGGTACGCTGGGGATTGAAAGGTTCGACCTCCTGCAGCGAATGCCAAAACGCCTGCTCTTCCTTGGGGTAACCGAAGTCGTGGGAGCAGATCACCAGATCCACCAGGGTATCGAGGGCGGTCACCTCGATTTTCAGTGACAGGCTGTCACGGTGGGCATTGGTGGCGATCACCGTACGCCGACCGCTGGCCCTCAGGGCATGCAGGAATTCGCGGGCACCGGGACGAAAACCGATCCGGTCCATGATCTCCCGTTTCAGCTGCGCAATCGGCAGCTGCAGCTGCTCGGTCCAGTAGTCCAGACAGTACCAGCTCAGTGCGCCCTGCTCCTGGCGAATGCGCTGGTGCAGCCACTGACGGGCGGATTCAAGTTCCAGCCCGTGGTGCCGGGCGTAACGTTCGGGCAGCAGCTCGAGCCAGAAGTGGGCATCGAAGTGCAGGTCCAGCAGGGTGCCGTCCATATCCAGCAGAACGGTATCTATGGCTTGCCAATCAAGCATAATCAGGGAACACTCTGACAGCTAATAACAGTTTGCGGATATTCAGTATGACTGCCAAACCCGAGATTTTGAAGTTGACCAAGGTGGCCAGCAGCCGGTTGTTTCATATCGAGGCCATGGATCTGCGTTTCAGCAACGGTACCGAGCGCCGTTATGAACGCCTGAGAACCGGTGGTCATGGTGCCGTGATGATCGTTGCCATCAATGCGCGCGACGAGGTGCTGCTGATCCGTGAATATGCCGCCGGTCTCGAAGATTACGTGTTGACGCTGCCCAAGGGTCTGATCGACCCCGGCGAGGACATGATGACCGCCGCCAACCGGGAGCTGCAGGAAGAGGTAGGCTTTGCTGCCCGTGAGCTGTCCCATGTGCGCCAGCTGACGGCAGCACCGAACTACATGGGCCATCGCCTCGAGGTCATTCTGGCGCGGGATCTTTATCCCAGCGTGCTCGAAGGTGACGAGCCCGAACCGCTGGAGGTGGTGCCCTGGCCCATGTCTCGTCTGGCGGAACTGTTCGGCCATGAGGAATTTTCCGAGGGCCGAGCCATCGCCGCCCTCTGCCTGGTCCAGCAACAGCGAATGACTGTCGACTGAGACCTTGTATTTTCGTTATTTGCCTTCACATATTCGGTTGATAGCGCAGGGCCCGTGTACTCGAATACCCTACAAAGTGTGCCATGATAAGCGGCACCGTTGGTGCTATCATCAGGGCACACAAGAGGCCGGGCCTCACAAAAAAACGGTTTTATGCTGAACCTGTCTGACAAAACAAGGGGATTACTATGAGTTTCGAACTGCCTGCACTGCCGTACGCGAAAGATGCACTGGAACCGCACATCTCTGCCGAAACCCTGGAATACCACCACGGCAAACACCACAACACCTACGTTGTGAAGCTGAATGGTCTGGTCCCGGGAACCGAGTTTGAAGGCAAGTCTCTGGAAGATATCATCAAGACTGCACCGGCCGGCGGCATCTTCAACAACGCGGCTCAGGTGTGGAACCACACCTTCTACTGGCACTGCCTGTCTCCGAACGGTGGCGGTGCACCGACCGGCGAAATCGCTGACGCCATCGCGGTCAAATGGGGTTCTTTCGAGAAGTTCCAGGAAGAGTTCAATGACAAGGCGGTGAACAACTTCGGTTCCAGCTGGACCTGGCTGGTGAAGAACGCCGACGGCACTCTGGACATCGTCAACACCAGCAACGCTGCTACGCCGATGACGGCTGGCCAGACCGCACTGCTGACCGTCGACCTGTGGGAACACGCCTACTACATCGACTACCGCAACGTACGTCCTGACTACCTGAAAGGTTTCTGGGCGCTGGTCAACTGGGACTTCGTCAACGAAAACTACGCTGGCTAAGTACCATTTAGGCACAGCGGTTTCGTTAATTAAGGCGCCTCAGGGCGCCTTAATTGTTTATACTGGGCGCGAACCCAGAGGTATGGATGCCTGCTCGCGATGCCCAAAACGCCTACATTGATCGCCGTTGTTTTCTGGCTGCTGATGACCCCCTGCGTTGCCACCATCCTGATTCAACAGGATCTGGCCGGCCTCGAACGTCATCAGGAAAGTCTGCTGACGGCCATCGAACGTCAGCTGGACGATCGCATGCAGCAGAGCCGTACCCTGCTGTGGCAGGTCAGCCGTCAGCCTGAACTGGCCAGGGACGAGCTGTTCTCGCCGGCACTGCGCATGGAGCTGGAAAACCTCTGCACCCTCGCACCTGCGGTCAAGCGCATTCAGGTGCAGCAAAGGGTTGGCGCTGACGAGGTCCTGGCTTTCGAGCAGCGCATGCGCCTGCGTTATCCCGATTTTCTGCTGCACGGCCTCAGTGCCATGACGCCGCCCATGACCGAGCGCTCGGGTCAGCCCGTGTTCCATCCGCTGGTACTGGTAGTCCCCGACACTGCCGATGTTCACCCCCCGCTGCTGGGCACGGACCTGGGGCTGATCCCCGCATTCAAAGACGCCCTGCTGGCAGCACACAAGCAGCACACCATCACCTATTCGCAGATCTACAACCGCAGCCGTGGAGAGCCGCTGCTCAACCTCTTCCTGGCCTCCACGGAGCGGCCGCGACAAATCCTCTCGGCAGTGATCGAATTGCAACAACTGGTCGATGTGCGCACCCTGCCTGCCGGCGCCCGCATCAGCCTGCAGCTGAACGACGAGAGCGAACCGACCTTGCTGGCCGCAACCGAGGGTCAGAGGCAGCTGTTCATGCAGCAGCGCACACGCGACATCACAACCGGCACCCTGCCGCTCAAGCTCACGCTGGACTACCCGGTGCGCTGGCAGGATATCAGTGGCTGGGCCTTGCTGCTGGCGCTGGTGCTCAACACCCTCGGCGCACTGCTGCTGCTCGCCTGGCTGCGCCAGCGCCAGGCCACCAACAGCTGCCAACTGGAAAGCGAACAGGTACACCGGCTACAGCAACACCTGCAGCAGCACTCCGAGCAACTGCAGCAACAGTTGCAGGAGAACCAGCGTCTGACACAGCGGACACTTGATATTCAGGAGCGGGAGAGGCGCCATCTGGCGCAGGAGCTGCATGATGAACTGGGCCAGTGCCTGACCGCTATCCGCACCGATGCCCGCATGCTGTTACAGGAACACCCGGACAGTACCGATCCGGTCAACCATCACGCCGAAAGCATCGATGCCATCGCCGGCCATATCTATGACGTGACCTACGATCTGATGCATGCCCTGCGGCCGACGCTGCTTGACGACCTGGGCCTGGTCGATGCCGTGCGCGAGCTGATCCGCGGACAGCAGCTGGAGCGCCAGGGGATCCGTATGGATCTGCATCTCCAGGGCGCCCTCAACGACATGGAAGAACGTTACAACATCAATCTGTATCGCATGATTCAGGAAGCACTGACCAATCTGCAGCGTCATGCCCACTGCAGCCGTGCCGGCATCCGCCTGCAACGCTTCGACCCCGATACCGACAGCGACCGGCTGGAGCTTGAAATCCACGACAACGGCGACGGCTTTGATCCCCGGGTCATCAGCCAGAAGGGCCGCTTCGGCGTATTGGGCATGCAGACCCGGGCCAAGGCGCTGGGCGGTACGTTGCAGATCTGCAGCGCACCGGGTCAGGGCACCCGGCTGTTGCTCAGTATCCCTCTGACTGCAGCAGCGGCACCAGATGTGGCCACACCGTCTGCAGCAGTATCGGCTGCGCCGCTGCCGTGGGATGCAGACCATCGGACTGCATCAACTGGGGCTTGAGTGCTACCCCTTCCAGCAGGAAGGGCACCAGCGGCAGCTGATACTCCTGCGCCAGATCAGGGTAGATCGAATAGAACCTTTGCGTATATTGCGGTCCATAATTGGGTGGAATCCGTATCCCGATCAGGATCACCTCGGCACCTGCCGCCTGGCTCAGCTCCACCATCCGGCGCAGGTTTTGCTCCATCACCTGCAACGGCGTACCGCGCAGACCATCGTTGGCACCCAGTTCAAGCAGGACCAGATCGGGACGGTAATCCGCCAGCAGTCGCGGCAGGCGCTGCAGACCGCCGCTGCTGGTTTCACCGCTGATGCTGGCATTGATGACCTTGTCGGCGAGGCGGCGCTGCTTCAGCTCCTGCTCCATCAGGCTGACCCAGCCTTCCTCGGCCGGCAGACCATAGGCTGCCGACAGGCTGTCGCCCAGTACCAGCAGCGTTTTTGCCTGCAGCGGGGACGCCCAGACAACCAGTACCAACAAAATCGAAAACAGGGATCGCATGTCACACCTCAACCGTGAAGAGCCGATTATTGAGGCTCAAGATGTCGCAAAAAGTTTCCGGACACAAGCCGGCACCGTGGATCTGTTTCGCAATCTTGACCTGCGCATCCATCCCGGCGAGAGTCTGGCGATCATTGGCCGCTCCGGTGCCGGCAAGTCGACACTGCTCAGCTTGCTGGCCGGTCTGGATACGCCCAGCAGCGGCCGCATCCTGTTTGCCGGTCAGTCGCTGGATCAGTTGGATGATGCCGCACGCGCCGCCCTGCGCCTGCAGCAGATCAGCTTCATCTTCCAGTCTTTCCACCTGCTGCCGGAACTGAATGCACTGGACAATGTACGTCTGCCGCTGGAAATTCAGGGACGCAAGGACGCCGACGCTCAGGCACGTCACTGGCTCGAACAGGTGGGGCTGGGCGCACGCCTCGACCACTACCCGGCGCAGCTGTCCGGCGGTGAGCAGCAGCGCGTTGCCATCGCCCGTGCCTTCGCCACCGAACCCCGGGTGTTGTTTGCCGATGAGCCGACCGGCAACCTGGATGACGATACCGGCCACCAGATCATCGAGCAGCTGTTCCGCCTCAACGCCGAAACCGGCACCACGCTGATTCTGATCACCCACGATGTCGATCTGGCCGCACGCTGCCGGCGCCGCCTGCACCTGCACAACGGCCGCCTGGAAGAGGTGTCATCATGAGTCTGCTCTTGCGCCTCGCCGGTCGCCAGCTGCTGACGCAGCTGCGTACCACCGAATGGCGTGCCCTGCTGCTGGCCAGCTGGATCGCCATCGCCCTGACCACCCTGCTGGCGGTTCTGGGGGATCGTCTGGAGCGCGGCCTGCTGCGTGAAAGCGCCGCCCTGCTCGGTGCCGACCTGGTGCTGAGCAGCAGCCGTCCTCTTCCGCCGGAGCGACTCCAGGCACTGCCATTGGAGGGTCTGGAACACACGCCGGTCATCCAGTTCCCCAGCATGGTCGGCCAGGGCGACAACCTGATGCTGGTGTCGGTACGGGTGCTTGAAGCCCCCTACCCACTGCGCGGTGAACTGGTCACCGAACCGCCCGGCAGCGGCATTCCCGCCCCCGGTGAGGTCTGGATAGAGCCTCGGGTGATGACCCAGCTGCAGCTGCAGTTGGGCGAAGAGCTGGAGTTCGGCTATCAACCGCTGAAGGTCACGCGGGAGTTGCTCGCATCACCGGACCGTGGCAGCGGCTTTCGCAGTTTCAGCCCGCATATTCTGGTCAATGCCGCCGATCTTGAAGCCAGCGGTGTACTGGCAGCGGGCAGCCGTGCCGACTACCGCATCCTCTTTGCCGGTAGCGCCGAAGCGATCCGCAGTCTGGAACAGTCTCTGCGGCCGACGCTGGCCAGCCATGAACGCCTGCATGCCTTGAGCGCCGACCAGCCCCTGACCGGCAATGCGCTGGGCAATGCACTGGGTTATCTCAAGCTCAGCGCGCTGATCGCTCTGCTGCTGTCGGCCATGACCATCGTGCTGGCGCTGCGCCGCTTCAGTCTGGGTCAACATACCCGCAGCGCCCTGCTGCTCAATCTGGGGCTGAGGCCCGGCCAGCTGGTGCGTATCTACCTCTACCAGCTGCTGCTGGCCTGGCTGCTCACCGCCATCGCCGGCCTGCTGACCGGTTATCTGCTGCAATGGGCAGTCTACCAGTGGCTGGCCGATCTGCTGCCACAGGCGCTGCCACAGGCACACTGGCTGCGCTGGCTCAGTGGTGCCGCACTGGGACTGGCCCTGCTGGTGTTACTGGGTCTGCCGCCGATTCTGCAGCTGGCGCGCATTCCCGTTGCTCACCTGCTGCGCGGTGATGCGCCACCACGAGACCGCACCGCCCTGCTGCTGCAGGGTATCTCACTGTTGTTGCTGGCCGCGACCCTGCTGGCCTTTCTGGAAGCACCGCTGGCGGCACTGGGATTGCTGTGTTTTCTGCTGCTCGGGGGCGCCCTGTTCGGCTGGCTCGCCCAGTCCGGTCTGCAGCTGCTGGCCACCCCCCTGTCGAGGCACCTGCTGCTTGGTCGTCTGCTCAGCATGCGCCTGCGCCAACAGCGCCGCTGGCATCGACTGCAGGCAGCCGTGGTGGTCATGCTGCTGACCCTGCTCAGCGTGGTCTGGGTCAGTCGCTCGGACCTGATCGAGCAGTGGCAGGCGCAGTTCCCCAGCGATACGCCCAACTATTTCCTGATCAACATCCAGCCCTGGCAGAAAGCCGATGTGGATAATTTTTTCGCCGAGCATCAGCTGGATACCGAGCTCTACCCCATGATTCGTGGCCGCATGACGTTGCTCAATGGCGAACCGATCAAGCCTCAGCTGTCGGCGGAACAGCAGGAACACAACACGCTCAGGCGCGAACTCAACCTGAGCTGGCGTGCCGAACGCCCCGAGCACAACCCGCTGGTGGCCGGTGACTGGTGGCAGCCCGGCGATACCGGTGCCATCTCCATCGAACAGGAAATGGCCGCAGAGCTGGGGCTGAGTCTGGGCGACCGACTGGGCTTTGATGTCGGCGGCATCACGGTTGAGGGTGAAATCCGTAATATTCGCGAAGTGGTCTGGACCTCCTTTCGCCCCAACTTTTACATCATCTTCAACCCGGAGGCGCTGCAGAACGCACCTTCAACCTGGATCACCAGCTTTTACCTGACCGCGGAGCAGCGCTCGCTGAGCCGGGAGCTGCTGCAGCAGTTCCCGTCGCTGACGCTGATCGATATCGACCAGCTGCTCAATCAGCTGGCCGGCTGGCTGCAGCGTCTGGGCGACAGCTCGGCGCTGATCCTGGCGTTGAGCCTTGGCTGTGGGTTGATGCTGCTCGGCGTAACGCTGCTGCAGGCACTGGAACAGCGCCGCTTCGAAAGTGCCCTGCTGCAGACGCTCGGAGTTACGGCGGTGCAGGCACGGCGACTGGATCTGCTGGAGTTCCTGCTGCTGGGGCTGGTCTGCGGCTTGCTGGCCAGTGCCGGGGCCGAGGGGGTGCTGGCGATGCTGCATCAGTGGCTGTTGAAGATTCCGCCAAGGCTGCACCTTGAACTTTGGTTGAGTCTGCCGCTGCTGGCAGCACTGGTGTTCGTGCTGATCGGCGGACTGATTCGCCGCCCGCTGCGGCTGGATCAGTGCTACCGCCTGCTGCGCGCCGGATAACGGCCGGCGCCCCAGCCATTAACCCTACAAGAACAATGCCAATACCTGGCTATAAAAGCGCCAGCGTATTGGCTATAATCGACCACTTTGATATTGATCAACTATTAAACAGTTTTATATGAGGTTGGCTCATGGCACATCATGACGAGAATTTCCGCGACCCTGCCGGATTTGGCTGGATCATCATCAACATCCTGGCACTGCTGTGGATCACCATGCCGGTGAGCATCGCCCTGACCAAAGTGGTGCAGTGGTAAGCCACTGACTTCAAGGCGGCCGCGATGACCTTTCTCAAGATCGGTGAACTGGCCCGCCAGTCGGGCCTCAGCGTCGAGACACTGCGCTACTACGAACGCCGAGGCCTGATCCCTCCCGCCGACCGCCTGCCCTCCGGTTACCGCGTTTTTCCTGCCTCCGTCCTGAAACGTCTGGCATTTGTCCAGCGCAGCAAGGAGCTGGGGTTTACCCTGGATGAAATCCTGGAACTGCTGGCACTGCAGAGCCATCCCGACGAAGAGTCGGCAGCCGTCAAACAGCGGGTGGAGGAACGAATCGAGGAGATCGGCCGCAAGATCGCCGATCTGCAGCGCATCCAACAGGCCTTGCGGGGATTGTCATCCCTGTGTGACGGCAAGGGCCAGACCGGTGATTGCCCGATCCTCGCCTTTCTGGAGCAGCACGAGCCCGTCACCAAAGACGCGACCGACTCGCAGGCACACTGAGCCTGATCAGGCCTGACGCAGAGTCTGCACCCCGTTCGGAGTACCCATCAGAATTACATCGGCACCACGACGGGCAAAGAGACCATTGGTCACCACGCCGACGATGTTGTTGAGCTGGGCCTCAAGTGCCTTGGGATCCAGAATCTCCAGGTCGTGCAGATCCAGAATCACGTTGCCGTTATCGGTCACGACGCCCTCGCGGTAGACCGGCTGGCCGCCCAGTGCCGCCAACTGACGGCCGACGTAGGAGCGCGCCATGGGGATCACTTCCACCGGCAGCGGGAATGCGCCGAGCAGATCCACCTGCTTGGACTCGTCCACGATGCAGACAAACTCCCTGGCCACCGCCGCAACGATCTTTTCGCGGGTCAGTGCGCCGCCTCCGCCCTTGATCAGGTTCAGGTGCGAGTCGAATTCATCGGCACCATCGATGTAGAACTCCATCTCGCTGACCGAGTTCAGATCGAACACCTCGATGCCATGACTGCGCAGACGCTCGGCGGTGGCTTCGGAACTGGCCACGGCACCGGCAAAATCGTTCTTGAGTGCGGCCAGTGCATCGATAAAACAGTTGGCGGTGGAGCCGGTGCCCACGCCAATAATGCTGTCGCGGTTGAGGCGGCCCTTGATATGGTCGACGGCTGCCTGTGCGACCGCCTGTTTCATCTCGTCTTGTGTCATGGTTATGTCCATCGCTGATTCGAACTGAGCCGCAATTATACGCAACCCGCCGTTGCCCTTGTAGACGCTGGGCAGTGTAGCCGATACCATTTGAACATACTTTGCTCACCCCAGGCCGGGGCGCACCACCGAGATGCAGATTTCAACCCTATGCCACATCGATATATCAAGAAGATTCTCGAAGCGCGGGTCTATGACGCCGCCATCGAAACCCCGCTGGATGAAGCCCGCGGCCTGACCGAGCGCCTGGGCAACCGGGTGCTGCTCAAGCGTGAAGACGAGCAGCCGGTCTATTCGTTCAAACTCCGTGGCGCCTACAACAAGATGGCGCAGCTGACCGAGGAAGAGAAAGCCTGCGGCGTGATTACCGCCTCCGCCGGCAACCATGCTCAGGGTGTGGCCATGGCCGCGCGCCTGCTCGGGGTCAAGGCCACCATCGTCATGCCCAAGACCACGCCGGACGTGAAGGTCAACAACGTCAAGCGCCTCGGTGGCAAGGCGGTGCTGATCGGCGATGCCTTTGACGATGCCCGTCGCCACTCCGAAAAGCTGATGGCAGAAAAAGGGCTGGTCTACATCCATCCCTATGACGACCCTGAAGTAATCGCCGGACAAGGCACCATCGGCATGGAGATCCTGCGCCAGGAAAGCGGCCCCATCGATGCCATCTTTGTCCCGGTGGGCGGTGGCGGCCTGATCGCCGGTGTCGCGGCCTATGTCAAATACCTGCGCCCGGAAACCAAAATCATCGCCGTGGAATCAGCGGAATCCGCCTGTCTGGCGCTGGCGATGGAGAAAGGCTATCGCGCGGTGCTGGATCAGGTCGGCATCTTTGCCGACGGCGTGGCTGTGGCCCAGATCGGCGAGAACACCTGGGAGATTTGCAAAGACCATGTCGACGAGGTGATCACCGTTTCCACCGACGAGATCTGTGCCGCCATCAAGGACATTTTCGACGACACCCGTTCGGTGACGGAGCCGGCCGGGGCGCTGGCAGTGGCCGGTCTGAA
>CAYMHL010000038.1:0-18351 GCA_964390205.1 uncultured Marinobacterium sp. | reverse complement strand
GCCCAGGTGATGGCGGGCTACACCCTGGGTGGTGCGGACATGCTGCGCCGTGCCATGGGCAAGAAGAAGCCCGAGGAGATGGCCAAGCAGCGCGCCATTTTCCTGGAAGGCTGTGCCAATCAGGGGATCGACAAGGATCTGGCGGGCAACATCTTCGATCTGGTAGAGAAATTCGCCGGCTACGGTTTCAACAAGTCACACTCGGCCGCCTATGCGCTGGTCTCCTACCAGACTGCCTGGCTGAAGCAGCACTACCCGGCGGCCTTCATGGCGGCGGTCCTGTCCTCGGACATGCAGAACACCGACAAGGTAGTGATCTTCATCGAAGAATGCCGCCAGATGGGCCTGACCGTACGTCTGCCCAACGTCAATGACAGTGATTTCATGTTCACAGTCAATGATGCCGACGAGGTGGTCTACGGTCTGGGCGCGGTCAAGGGCGTGGGTGAAGGTCCGGTGGGTGCCATCATGGAAGCCCGCAAAACGGGTGGTCCGTTCAAGGATCTGTACGACTTCTGCGAGCGGGTCGGCGCCGGCCGCCTTAACAAGCGGGTACTGGAGGCGCTGGTGCGCTGTGGTGCGCTGGACAGCCTGGGGCCGTCCCGTGCGGTGCTCTGGGAAGCCATAGGTTCGGCGTTGAAGGCAGCCGATCAGAGTGCGCGCAATGCCGATGCGGGCATCATGGATATGTTCGGTGAGGTGGAAGCGGACACGCCTTCGGATCCCTATGCCGAGTTCGGCAGGGTGCGTGACTGGACCGACAAGGAACGGCTGCAGGGCGAGAAGGACACTCTGGGACTCTACGTCACCGGTCATCCGATCGACGAATACGAAGCCGAGCTTAAGCATCTGGTCAGCCGCAAGCTGGTAGAGTTGCAGCCCAGCCGCGGCAGTACCCAGAAGATGGCCGGTCTGGTGGTGGACATGCGGCTGAAAAAGACCAAAAAGGGCGACAATCTGTGTTTCCTGACCCTGGATGATCGCAGTGCGCGCATGGAAATTACCCTGTTCGGTGACACCTACGAAGAGGCGCGCAACCTGATCAACAAGGATGCCGTGCTGGTGGTCGAGGGCGAAGTGGCCCAGGATGACTACAATGGTGGTCTCAAGGTGCGCTGCAACAAGGTGTCGAGCATGGCGCAGGTGCGCGCCCAGTCGGCGCGCTGCGTCGAGATCAGTTGTGATCGCAGTCAGTTGAATCAGCAGCACCTGCGTCGGTTGAACACCACGCTGAGCAAGAACCGCAGTCCGCTGATCAGTCTGGCGGTTGCGCTGCGTTTTCGCCGCGAGGATGCCGAGGCCCGGCTTTGGCTGGATCAGCAGTGGGCGGTGGCCCCCACTGACGACTTGCTGTTGCAGCTGAAAGAGCAGTTCGGCAACGATGCCGTGCGGCTTTGTTATGCCTGAGCAGAATCAGCTGTGGTTGGGTAAGCCATCAACAGGGTGGTGATCCGACGCGGCAGACGGTAGAATTCTGCCATTATTTTTCGTGCCTTTGGGCCCCAAATTACTGAACAGAAGCAGACGCGCATGAACCCCAATTATCTGGATTTCGAACAGCCGATCGCAGAACTTGAAGCCAAGATCAGTGAATTGCGTCACGTTAACGAAGGTACGGACGGTCTGAATCTGGGTGATGAGCTGGAAAAGCTGCAGGAAAAAAGCCGCAGCCTGACCGAATCGATCTTCAAGGATCTTTCCGCCTGGCAGATCTCCCAGATCGCCCGTCATCCCCAGCGTCCCTACACCCTGGACTACGTCAAACACATCTTCGATGACTTTGACGAGATTCACGGTGACCGCCATTTTGCCGACGATCAGGCGATCGTGGGTGGTCTGGCGCGTCTGGAAGGCCGTCCGGTGATGGTCATCGGCCACCAGAAGGGCCGCGAAGTGAAGGAAAAGGTGCGCCGCAACTTCGGCATGCCCCGTCCTGAAGGTTACCGCAAGGCGCTGCGCATGATGGAGATGGCCGAGCGCTTCAAGCTGCCGGTGCTGACCTTTATTGACACTCCGGGAGCCTATCCGGGCATCGATGCCGAGGAGCGCGGCCAGTCGGAAGCGATCGCCTTCAACCTGGCGAAAATGTCGCAGCTGAATACCCCGATCATTGCCACCGTTATCGGTGAGGGCGGATCCGGTGGTGCGCTGGCGATCGGTGTCTGCGATGAACTGCTGATGCTGCAATACGGCACTTACTCGGTGATCTCGCCGGAAGGCTGTGCCTCCATCCTGTGGAAGAGCGCCGAGCGTGCCTCCGACGCCGCCAAGGCGATGGGTATCACCTCTGGCCGTCTGCACGAGCTGGGGCTGGTGGATCAGGTGGTTAGCGAGCCGCTGGGTGGTGCGCACCGCAACGTGGAACTGATGGCTGCCAACCTGAAAAAGCACCTGCTGGAAACGCTGGACCGTCTGTCTGCCATGGAATCCGACGAGCTGCTTGAACGCCGTTACGAGCGTCTGATGTCCTACGGTGTGTTCGAGGACTGATACCTCCCGGGCAGCCTCCGAGCTGCCTGCTTTGCTCGATACTCTGGCGGCCCGTCTGGCCGCCGAGCCCGATGTCCGTCGCTGGGTTATTGCCTACAGCGGCGGTCTCGATTCCTCCCTCCTGCTTGAACTCTGTTCCCGCCTGTCGCTGACTCAGCCGTTGGCCGCAGTGCATATTGATCATCAGCTGCAAGCCGTCTCCTCGACCTGGGCCGAACACTGCCAGCGTCAGTGCGAGCGCCTGGCGATTCCCCTGACCGTGTTGAGGGTTGTACCGGACTCGGCATCCGAAGCCGGTGCGCGTGATGCGCGTTATGCCGCATTCGAGCGTTTTCTTCAGCCCGGTGACTGCCTGCTGCTGGCCCAGCATGCCGATGATCAGGCTGAAACCCTGCTGCTTCGCCTGTTGCGCGGCGCCGGAGTGGCCGGACTGGCGGGGATGCCGGTCAGTCGAAAGCTGGGGCAGGCAAAGCTGCTGCGTCCGCTGCTGGAAGAGCCACGTTCACGCCTGGAGCAGGTCGCAGCCGCGCTGAAGCTGTCACCGGTAGAAGATCCCACCAATGCGCAGGACCATTATGAGCGCAACTGGCTGCGGCTGAATATCCTGCCGTTACTGAAACAGCGCTGGCCGGCGCTGCTGCGGCGCTGTCGGGATACGGCAGCGTTGATGGCGGACGCCGATGCCCTGCTGCGCGAGCGTGCGGCAGAAGACCTGGCAGCGAGTCGCCTTGGGGCAGGGGGGGTGAGTATTCTGGCCATGCGTGCCCTGTCCCCGGCCCGGCAGCGCAATCTGATGCATTACTGGCTTGAACAGCAAACCGGACAGCGTCTGAGCCGCTCGCGGCTGAATGCGCTGTTGCATAGCATGCTGTCGCCACGCGCTGATGCGGAGCCTATCGAGCAGTTGCAGGGGCAGCAGTTGCGACGTTATCGCGACGGACTTTACCTGTTGCCGAATGCTTTGCCCGAGGCTGCCGGCAGTGGTGAACCCTTGCGTCTGCAGGTGGGTCAGTCACACGTATTGCCCCACGGCGAATTGACCTGGTATCAAGCCGACAGGGGGCTGCCAGAAGGTCTCATGCTGAGCCTGGCTTACCGTCATGGCGGAGAGCGCCTGAGGCCCTTGGGACGGGGTGGCTCGGTCAGTCTCAAACAACTGCTGCAGGAAGCGGGAGTGCCCCCCTGGCTGCGGCCACTGCAGCCCATTTTGTGGTCGGGTGACAGCATTGTGGCTGTTCCGGGCATCTGCCTTTGCGAAGGCCAGACTGTGGAAAACGGTTGGCTGCCGCATTGGAGCGGTTTTGGTTTGTCCTGAGGGCGGGTTTTTGCTAAGCTGCAACCCCATCTTGAGTACGTTTTCTCCCCCTCAACATCTCGATCTGACAGGTTCCGCATGACGCGTTATATTTTCGTCACAGGCGGTGTTGTGTCCTCTTTGGGCAAAGGCATCGCATCAGCTTCTCTGGCGGCTATTCTCGAGGCTCGTGGCCTCAAAGTTACAATGCTCAAGCTGGACCCGTATATCAACGTGGACCCGGGCACCATGAGCCCCTTCCAGCACGGTGAAGTATTTGTAACCGACGATGGCGCCGAGACCGACCTGGACTTGGGTCACTATGAGCGCTTCATCCGCACCACGATGAGCAAGCGCAACAACTTCACCACCGGACGTGTCTATCAGCACGTGCTGAGCAAGGAGCGCCGTGGCGACTACCTTGGCGGTACTGTTCAGGTCATTCCGCACATCACCAACGAGATCAAGCGTCGCGTGATCGAAGGTGCCGGTGACGCCGATGTGGCACTGGTTGAAATCGGCGGTACCGTCGGTGACATTGAATCCCTGCCGTTCCTGGAAGCCGTGCGTCAGCTGAAGGTGGAAGTGGGGGGCTCCCGTGCCCTGTTCATGCACCTGACCCTGGTGCCCTACATTGCCACGGCCGGTGAGACCAAGACCAAGCCGACCCAGCACTCGGTGAAAGAACTGCGTTCCATCGGTATCCAGCCGGATATCCTGGTCTGCCGTTCCGAGCAGCCGCTGGATGAGTCTTCCCGCAAGAAGGTGGCGATGTTCACCAACGTGGAAGAGCGTGCCGTGATCTCCCTGCCGGACGCCGATACCATCTACAACATCCCGGCCATGCTGTGGGAACAGCATCTGGACGAGATCGTCACCGAGCGCTTCCGCATCAACTGCAAGGCCGCTGATCTGAGCGAGTGGAACCGTGTGGCCGATGCTTTCCTGCACCCGGAAGGCGAAGTGACCATCGCCATGGTCGGCAAGTACATGGAACTGCTGGATGCCTACAAGTCACTGATCGAAGCGATCTCCCACGCCGGCATCGCCCTGCGTCAGAAGGTGAAAATCGAGTACATCGACTCCGAGCGTGTTGAGCGTGAAGGTACCGGCATTCTGGAAGGCTACAGTGCCATTCTGGTGCCGGGCGGCTTCGGCGAACGCGGTGTTGAAGGCAAGATTCAGGCGGTGCGCTTTGCGCGCGAGAACAAGGTGCCTTATCTGGGCATCTGCCTCGGCATGCAGGTCGCGGTGATCGAGTATGCCCGCAACGTGGCCGGTCTGACCGGTGCCAACTCCACCGAATTCGACAAGCAGTCCGAACATCCGGTGATCGGCCTGATCACCGAATGGACCGATCGCAGCGGCGAAGTGGAAGTACGCGGCGAAAATTCCGACCTGGGCGGCACCATGCGTCTGGGTGCACAGACCTGCCATCTGGCGGCGGGCTCAAAGGTAGCCGAAGCCTACGGCAACACCGAGATCCGCGAGCGTCACCGTCACCGCTACGAAGTGAACAACAACTACGTGCCCTTGCTGGAAGAAGCCGGCCTGAAGATTACTGGCCGCTCCGTGGATGGCGAGCTGGTTGAGGTGGTGGAAGCACCGGATCATCCCTGGTTCGTGGCCTGTCAGTTCCACCCGGAATTTACCTCGACGCCACGTGACGGGCACGGCCTGTTTACCGGATTCATCAAGGCCGCGCTGGCACGCCAGGCGCAGCAGTAACCTTTTTACGAGTTAACTGGAGACACAGATACAATGGCTCAGATTGCGAATATCAAGGCACGCGAAGTTCTGGATTCCCGCGGCAACCCGACGGTTGAAGCCGATGTCATCCTGACATCCGGTGTGGTCGGCTCTGCCTGCGCACCTTCAGGTGCCTCTACCGGTTCCCGTGAGGCACTGGAGCTGCGTGACGGTGACACGTCCCGTTACCTGGGCAAGGGTGTTCAGCAGGCGGTTGCGGCCGTCAACGGTGCCATTCGCGAAGCACTGGTGGGCATGGACGTAACCGATCAGCGTGCTCTGGACGACAAGATGCTGGCGCTGGACGGTACCGAGAACAAGGCCAAGCTGGGCGCCAACGCGATTCTGGCGGTGTCTCTGGCCGCTGCGAAGGCTGCCGCCACCGAGAAGGGCATCCCGCTGTACGCACACATCGCCGAGATCAACGGTACCGCCGGTCAGTTCTCCATGCCGGTGCCGATGATGAACATCCTCAACGGCGGCGAGCATGCTGACAACAACGTCGACATCCAGGAGTTCATGGTTCAGCCGGTGAACTTCGACAACTTCCAGGATGCGCTGCGTTGCGGTGCCGAAATCTTCCACGCGCTGAAGGCCGTGCTTAAGGCTCGTGGTCTGAACACTGCGGTCGGTGACGAAGGCGGCTTTGCACCCAACCTGGGCTCCAACGAAGAAGCCCTGGTGGTGATCAAGGAAGCGATCGACAAGGCCGGCTACAAGCTGGGCACCGACGTGACCCTGGCGCTGGACTGCGCGTCTTCCGAGTTCTACAAGGACGGCAAATACGATCTGGCCGGTGAAGGCAAGGTATTCGACGCCGAAGGCTTCGGTGACTACCTGGCGCAGCTGTGTGAAAACTACCCGATCGTCTCCATCGAAGATGGTATGGACGAGTCCGATTGGGATGGCTGGGCCAGCCTGACGCGCAAGATCGGTGACAAGGTGCAGCTGGTGGGCGACGACCTGTTCGTGACCAACACCAAGATCCTCAAGCGTGGCATCGACAACGCCATTGCCAACTCCATCCTGATCAAGTTCAACCAGATCGGCTCTCTGTCCGAAACGCTGGATGCGATCAAGATGGCCAAGGACGCCGGCTACACCGCCGTGATCTCCCACCGTTCCGGTGAAACCGAAGATACCACCATCGCCGATCTGGCCGTGGGTACCGCTGCCGGTCAGATCAAGACCGGCTCCCTGTGCCGTTCCGACCGTGTGGCCAAGTACAACCGCCTGCTGCGCATCGCTGAAGAGCTGGGTGACAAGGCTGTCTACAACGGCCTGAAAGAGATCAAAGGTCAGGCCTGAGTTCTGAAAATGTGATAAAAAGGGGGCTTCGGCCCCTTTTTTTGACCCTGGGCTCTGTCATGCCGCAGCTGAGTATGTGTGCTCTGTACATCTGCTCTCAAAACGCTCGGCTCTGAAGCAAGAGGTAAGTGCGTGTACCGCTGGTTGTTGTTGATTTTGCTGGTGATGCTCGTCGGGCTGCAGTATCGGCTCTGGTTTGGCGAAGCCAACCTGCGTCAGGTATGGCAGCTTGAGGAGCACATACTGGAGCAGCAGCAGGTCAACCAGCAGTTGACCGAGCGCAACAAGCGCCTGGAAGCCGAGGTGCAGGACCTCAAGCAGGGGCTGGCTGCGCTGGAGGAGCGTGCGCGCAGTGAAATGGGCATGATCCGTGAAGGTGAAACCTTCTTTCAGTTAATCGAACCCGAGTCGGAGAGTCGTCGACGTTGAACCTAGATCTCGCCTGTAACTGGCTGTATGGCGAGCCATTATCCCACGCCGTTATACGTACCGAACCGGGTGACTTTCAGGTCTTCGAACACCTGCCCTTTGCGCCGGATGGCGAAGGGGAACACCTGTTTCTGTATATTCGCAAGACCGGAGAAAATACCGATTGGGTGGCACGCCAGCTGGCACAGTTCTGTCAGGTCAGCCCGCGTGATGTGGGCTACGCCGGCAAGAAGGACCGCCATGCGGTGACCGAGCAATGGTTCAGTGTGCGCTTGCCGATCGGCCGAACACTGAACTGGTCGCTGTTCGGGGGTGATACCATTGAGGTACTGAAAACCGAGCGTCACAGCCGTAAACTCAGGCTGGGTGCGTTGTCAGGCAACCGCTTTGTCATTCGGCTGCGCCAGGTGACGCATCCCGATGCCCTGGTGGCACGGGTCGAGCAGGTGCGCCGAGGCGTACCGAACTACTTCGGCGAGCAGCGCTTTGGTAACGAAGGCGGCAATCTGGTCAAGGGGCAAGCCCTGCTGGCCGGTACCTTGAGAGAACGTCAACGCCATAAAAAGGGGCTGTATATATCGGCCCTGCGCTCCTGGCTGTTCAATCAGGTGATCAAGGCCCGCCTGGAGCAGGGACTATGGGACAGCATACTGCCGGGGGATGTACTCATGCTGAACGGCAGTCAGAGCTGTTTCCTGGCCACGGGTGAAGAGGATCTGGCAGCACGCCTTGAACAGGGTGAGCTGCACCTGACTGCTCCCATGTGGGGGCGGGGTGAACTGATGACCCGGGGCGAGGCACAGGCCTTCGAGCGCGCTGCGCTGGCGCCCTGGCAATCGCTCTGTGAAGGTCTTGAGACACTTGGCTTGAACCAGGAACGCCGCTCCCTGCGTCTGCTGCCCGAAGCGCTGAAGATTGAGCAGGAAGCCGACGGGCTGTGGCGACTGGAGTTCGCCCTGCCTGCAGGATCCTTTGCAACCAGTGTATTGCGTGAACTCTGCCACTGGCATAACGCGGCCAACGAGCCGATATAACCAAGAAGAACAGACATGCTGACTCTGATTTCCAATGATGACGGTGTGTATGCACCGGGACTGGCCACCCTGGCAGAACGTCTGGCGCAGGAACACCCTACCTGTGTGGTGGCGCCTGATCGCAATCGCAGCGGTGCCAGTAATTCGCTGACCTTGGACCGGCCACTGGAAGCCCATCGTCACAGCAGTGGCTACTACGGCATCAACGGCACACCGACCGATTGTGTGCATCTGGGCGGTTCGGGGCTGTTTACCGACGGTCAAAAGCCCGACATCGTGGTGTCCGGCATCAACGCAGGCGCCAATCTGGGTGATGACGTGCTTTATTCGGGTACCGTTGCGGCGGCGACCGAAGGGCGTCACTGTCGTCTGCCGCCGATCGCGGTGTCCATGCACAGTTTTCATCCCCGGCACTATGATACTGCGGCCGAGATCGTCGCCATGCTGGTGAAACAGCTGGACAGTCTGGTGGTGGCACCGCGGACGGTGCTCAATGTCAATGTTCCCGATCTGCCGCTGGAACAGATCAAGGGCATTCATGTCACCCGTCTGGGTCATCGTCACGGTGCCGAGCCGCCGGTACAGGTGGAGGACCCGCGCGGTCGAATCCGCTACTGGATTGCGGGGGCGGGGGCTGCTGCCGATGCTGAGCCGGGGACGGATTTCTTTGCCGTCGAAAACGGCTATGTGTCGGTGACCCCGCTGCAGATCGATATGACGCACTATACCGGCATGGACAACCTGGGCGAGTGGCTGGAGGGGCTGATGTGATCGACAGGGATCTGCAGGGAATCGGCATGACCTCCCGACGCACCCGCGAGCGCCTGGCGCAGCGGCTGCGCGAGCAGGGTATCGCCAGTGAGCCGGTACTCAATACCCTGATTGATACGCCGCGCCATATTTTCATTGATGAGGCGCTGTCTCACCGGGCGTATGAAGATACGGCACTGCCGATCGGGTACAACCAGACCATCTCCCAGCCCTATATTGTCGCCCGTATGACCGAGCTGCTGCTGGAAGCGGGGCCGCTGGACAAGGTGCTGGAAGTCGGTACCGGTTCCGGTTACCAGACCGCGATTCTGGCACAGCTGGTGGATCAGGTGTTCAGCGTCGAACGCATACGTCCGCTGCAGGAAAAGGCGCGCAAGCGTCTGCAGCGCCTCAAGCTGCACAATGTTATGCTCCGGCACACCGATGGTGGCATGGGCTGGCCCGACAAGGCCCCCTTTGACGGTATTCTGGTGACGGCAGCGCCTCGCGAAGTGCCGCGGGAGCTGCTGGAACAGCTTGCAGTGGGAGGGCGTCTGGTGATTCCCGTGGGCGATGATCATCAGGCGCTGAAACGGATCACCCGCCTGAGCGAGACCGAATACGATACCGAAGTGCTTGAAAGCGTGCGCTTTGTGCCCCTGCTGGGCGGCACGGTACGCTAACCGATGAGGAACCCGCGTGCGAAGTAAAAAGGACTATCTGCTGCTGTCCGGCAAAGGGATGATGATGGGGGCTGCCGATGCGGTGCCCGGCGTATCCGGCGGCACCATTGCATTCATCACCGGTATCTATGAGGAGCTCATTGATACCCTGAAGCAGTTCAACCCGGAAGCGGTTCGCATCCTGTTCAGCGAGGGTTTTCTATCCTGCTGGCGCTATGTGAACGGCAATTTCCTGCTGGCACTGTTCAGCGGCATCCTGCTGAGCCTGGTCTCCATTTCGCATCTGGTGCTCTACCTGCTGGACGCGCATCCGATTATGCTCTGGTCATTCTTCTTCGGCCTGATACTGGCGTCCACCTGGAGTGTGGTGCGTCATATTCGCGGCTGGAATACCAACCTGATTGCGATGTTCGTCAGCGGGACTTTGCTGGCGTATGTGATTACCGAACAGGCACCGGGTGCGGTCGAGCCCACCTTGATGATGATCTTCCTGTCCGGCATGATCGCTATCTGTGCCATGATTCTGCCGGGGATTTCGGGCAGCTTCATCCTGTTGCTGATGGGTATGTATACGCCAATTCTGGGCGCGATCAAGGGGCTTGAGTGGCTGACGCTGGGGCTGTTCGCCGGCGGTTGTGTGGTCGGTTTGCTGAGCTTTTCCCGCGTGTTGAGCTGGGCGTTTCACCACCATCGCATGCTGACACTGGCTTTGCTGGGCGGTTTCATGCTCGGCTCATTGAACAAGGTGTGGCCGTGGAAATACACCCTGGCCTATACCATCAATCGCCATGGCGAAGAGGTGCCGCTGCTGCAGGACAACCTGCTGCCGAGCAGCTATGAAGTGCTGACGGGCCTCAGTGCCGGGTTCTGGCCGGCTGTGGCATTGATGATTCTGGGTGCGCTGCTGGGAGTGGTGATGGACCGCCAGCAGCACTGACGTGGGAGACCCTAGTGTCCTATCGCCTGCTGCTTGTGCTGAGCGTTTTGACTGTGCTGTTGGGCGGCTGCTCGACCGGTTACGCACCGGTGTCCGAGCGCTCCCTCGGCGCGCGGTCGGCTGCCAAGCTGCCGGCACCTGCCAGCTACCGGGTTAAAAAAGGTGATACGCTGTATTCCATCGCCTTTCGCTACGGGCTCGACTATCGTCAGGTCGCACGCTGGAACGGCATCGACAGCCGCTACCTTATCCATGTCGGCCAGAAGCTGAGCCTGAGGGCGCCCTCATCCCGTTCAGCTCCGTCCACAACCGCCGGCAGCACGGCCTCTGCAGCCAAAGCCGCCACGACGGCTCGTACCACCAACAGCCAAAAGAGCTCATCCACCACTGCCTCCAGTCAGCCGGCGTCATCCCCCAAGTCCGCCAGCAAGACGACATTAAGCTCCGGTCCTGTACGCTGGCATTGGCCGCATGAGGGTAAGGTTGTGCTGGCATTCGGTCGCGGCCAACCCGAAAACAAGGGACTTGATATTGCCGGTAAAGAGGGGGAAGCTGTCAAAGCGGCCGCCCATGGAGAGGTGGTCTATGCCGGCAACGGCCTGCTGGGGTATGGCAATCTGGTGATCATCAACCACGATAAAAACTATCTCAGCGCCTACGCGCACAACAGTCGCATCTTCGTGCGCGAGGGTGATAAGGTTAAAGCTGGCGAAAAAATAGCCGAAATAGGTAACACCGGCGCCACACGTCCCATGCTGCATTTCGAGATCCGACGTGACGGCAATCCGGTTGATCCCATGCGCTATCTGCCCAAGCGGTAACAACAATAATAATCACAGTTGATCGGGGATGGGCACGTCCCTCCCTAAATCTGGGGGTGAAGATGATGGAAACCGTAGGAGATGAGATCCGTTTTTCCGCACAGAGCCGGGATGCCGACCTGGACGATGAGCGTGAAATGACAGCCATGGACGATGATCTTGATGAGGATACGGACAGCAGTGATGAGGACGACAGCACCGATGATCTGCCTGAATTCATCAACAGCGGTCGTGGCCGTGGCTCCATGGCACACAAGGATTTGGTCAATGCCCGTTCGCTGGATGCGACCCAACTCTATCTGAACGAGATCGGCTTCTCGCCGCTGCTGAGTGCAGAGGAGGAGGTTTATTTTTCCCGCCTGGCACTCAAGGGCGACGAGTCTGCCCGCAAGCGGATGATCGAAAGCAACCTGCGCCTGGTGGTCAAGATTGCCCGCCGTTACATCAACCGAGGCCTGACCCTGCTTGACCTGATCGAGGAGGGCAACCTGGGGCTGATCCGTGCCGTAGAGAAGTTTGATCCCGAGCGCGGCTTCCGCTTTTCAACCTATGCCACCTGGTGGATTCGTCAGACCATCGAGCGGGCGATCATGAACCAGACCCGCACCATCCGTCTGCCGATTCACGTGGTCAAGGAACTCAATGTTTACCTGCGCGCATCCCGTGAGCTGGCGCAGAAATTGGACCATGAACCCACGGCGGAAGAGATTGCCGCGCTGGTCGACAGGCCGGTGGCCAACGTAGTACGCATGCTGGGACTCAATGAGCGCGTCAGTTCGGTGGATGTGCCTGCCGGTCAGGGGGCCGACAAGCCCCTGCTGGACACCATTGCCGACCAGGATGCGACTGATCCTGAAACCCTGTTGCAGAACAATAATATCAGCGGCAACCTCAACCGCTGGCTGGAAATGCTGCCGGAGAAACATGCCGATGTGCTGTCGCGTCGTTTCGGCCTGAGGGGCTACGAGATGAGTACCCTGGAGCAGGTGGGACAGGAGATCGGGCTGACCCGTGAACGGGTGCGCCAGATTCAGGTCGAGGCGCTGCGCAAGCTGCGTGAAATCGTTGAGAAAAACGGCCTCAGCGGCGAGGACCTGTTGCAGTAAACGTCCCCGCCGCCGATGGGGACCGGATCAGCGCTCCAGATACTGCAGCTTGTCCGGTACCCCGTCCCATTTCTCTGCATCCGGCAGAGGTGCCTTGCGTTCGGTGATATTGGGCCAGACCTCGGCCAGCTCGGCGTTGAGCTGGTAGAACTTGTCCTGCTCCGGACTCAGGTCGTCTTCGTGCAGAATTGCCTCGGCAGGACACTCCGGCTCGCAGAGACCACAGTCGATGCACTCGTCCGGATGGATCACCAGAAAGTTCGGACCCTCGTAGAAGCAGTCCACCGGGCAGACTTCGACACAGTCGGTGTACTTACAGCGGATACAGTTATCGGTCACGATGTAGGTCATCGTTCAGCCTCCCATTGGCTTGAGTCTGAGTGCAGTATAGTGTGCCTGTGGCAATGTAAACCCAAGGATCATTCGTTCAGCAGTGCCTTGAGAGTATAGAGCTGCTCCAGTGCCTGACGCGGTGTCAGCTCGTCCGGATTCAGCTCGCGCAGCTGGCGCTCTGCCGCCGAGGGCTGGTAGCTGACGAACAGGTCCGCCTGCATCGGCTCCTCCCTGACTTCGGCCCGCTGAGGCGCAGGATTGCGGCTAACCTTTTCCTCCTGATCCCGACTGTCCTGCTCCAGCAGTACCAGCTTGTCGCGGGCATTGCGGATCACGGAGGCCGGAATACCGGCCAGCTGCGCCACCTGCAGCCCGTAGCTCTGGCTGGCCGGACCCTCCTGAACTTCATGCATGAATACGATGTGGTCGTTATGCTCGACCGCCGTCAGGTGGACGTTGGCGACGCCGCTTTCCCGCTCCGGCAGGCTGGTCAGCTCGAAGTAGTGGGTGGCGAACAGGGTGAACGCCTTGACCTCACGGGCGAGATACTCGGCGCAGGACCAGGCCAGCGACAGGCCATCGAAGGTGCTGGTGCCACGACCGACCTCGTCCATCAATACCAGGCTGCGATTGCTGGCGTTGTGCAGAATATTGGCGGTTTCGGTCATCTCCACCATGAAGGTGGAGCGGCCACCGGCCAGATCATCGGACGAGCCCATGCGGGTGAAAATGCGGTCGACGATACCGATGGTGGCGGTCTCTGCGGGCACGTAACTGCCGATATGCGCCAGCAGGGTGATCAGAGCGGCCTGGCGCATATAGGTGGATTTACCACCCATGTTGGGGCCGGTGATCACCAGCATGTGGCGTTCGCTGTCCAGTGCCAGATCGTTGGCGACAAAGGGGCTGTCCAGTACCGCCTCGACCACCGGGTGACGGCCGCGCTGAATCTTCAGGCAGGGCTCGTCTACCAGCTGCGGGCGTTGATAGTCCAGTGACAGGGCGCGTTCTGCCAGGGTGTTGAGCACGTCCAGTTCTGCCAGGGCGGCAGCGGATTCCTGCAGCGGTGCCAGCTCGGCAGCAATCAGCTCCAGCAGTTCGTCATACAGCTGCTTTTCCCGCGCCAGCGCCTTGCTCTTGGCACTCAGTGCCTTGTCTTCGAATTCCTTCAATTCGGGCGTGATGAAGCGCTCGGCATTTTTCAGTGTCTGACGGCGGATATACTCGGCCGGCATGTCGACTGCCTGTGCCTTGCTCACCTCGATGTAGTAGCCGTGAACCCGGTTGTAGCCGACCTTGAGGGTCGAAATGTCGGTACGGGCACGTTCACGGGCTTCCAGCTGCAGCAGGAACTCACCGGCGTTTTCGCTCAGACCGCGCAGCTCATCCAGTTCGGCGTCGTATCCGGATGCAATGACGCCGCCATCGCGGATCACCACCGGCGGGGCATCGATAATGGCGCGCGCCAGCAGCTCGGCCTGCTCGGGGAAGACGGCGATGGTCTGCGCCAGACTGCCGATGCGCGGTGAGTCGTTGCGCGCCAGCAGCTGCTGCAGCGCCGGCAGGCAGGCCAGTGCATTGCGCAGGCGTTCCAGATCACGGGGACGGGCGGATCTCAGGGCCACGCGGGAGAGGATGCGCTCCATATCGCCGATCGGCTTGAGCTGGTCGGCAATAGTGTCGCTGCAGTCCGGACGCAGCAGCCAACGGATGGCATCCTGGCGCGCTTCCAGTGTGGCCCGGTCGCGCAGCGGGCGGTGCAGCCAGCGGCGCAACAGGCGACTGCCCATGGGGGTGCGACACCTGTCCAGCACCGATGCCAGGGTGTTGCTGCGCCCGCCGGACAGGTTCAGGTCCAGCTCCAGATTGCGTCGGGTGGCGGCATCGAGAATCACCGCTTCGTCATGCTGCTCCACCTGCAGACGACGGATATGCGGCAGGCGGCTGCGTTGGGTATCACGGGCGTACTGCAGCAGACAGCCCGCAGCACAGATCGCCAGCGTCAAATGATCACAACCGAAACCGCTCAGATCGCGGGTGTTGAACTGGTCACAAAGCAGGCGCTCGGCCGTATCGGCTTCGAATTCCCAGGGTGGTCGTGCATGGGCACCGGGTCGCTTGCGCACGGGTTCCGGCAGAGCCGCATCGTCCGGATACAGCAGTTCGGCCGGGCGCAGACGTTCCAGTTCGGCCAGCAGTGCGCCTTCATTGTCCACTTCGAACAGACTGAACCGCCCGGAGCTGATATCGATCAGCGCCAGACCGTAGCGGTCGTCCTGGCGCGACACACCCATCAGCAGGTTGTCCTGATGTTCATCCAGCAGCGCCTCGTCACTGAGTGTGCCCGGGGTGACAATGCGCACCACCTCGCGGGCCACAGGTCCCTTGCTGGTCGCAGGATCACCGACCTGCTCACAGATCACCACCGATTCCCCGGCTTTTACGATACGGGCGATATAGCCTTCTGCCGAATGGTAGGGGATGCCGGCCATGGGAATGGGTTCGCCGGCTGACTTGCCCCGCGCCGTCAGCGAAATATCCAACAGCTGTGCCGCTTTTTTCGCATCGTCATAGAACAGCTCATAGAAATCACCCATGCGATAGAACAGCAGCTGGTCAGGATGCTTGGCCTTAATGCGTAAATATTGCTGCATCATAGGTGTATGGGGGCTTTCCGAGGATTGATTCGATTTGGCTTTTTTCATCTTAAGCTGTTGTTTATAAAGGAATGTTAACGCTCGCTGGGAAGGGCATGCACTGACAGCGTTTCAGGGTAGCAAACCGCTGGCAGCAAAGACAGCAGAGGCATTGGGCTTCGCCAGCTCCCAATGGACTCAAAGGATGGCTATGGGTATCCTTTTGGCGTCATCAAAGAAAGCCTGCAGCAGAGAGATACAACATTGAGTAAGGCGGAGATCCAGCAACCCAATACCGGTCGCGCTGAAATACTGTCATTGGAACGACATAAGCACATCAAATTTCACGTAGCAACCGATTTCACCTTTGCGGCACCTTGGCTGTATGTTCCGGTACACAATAGAGAGATCAACATATTGAGCCGGCACTTGCCCATTCTGTTCACGCGGAATGCCCAAGGTGATTTATCTCCCTGCGCATTGCTGAAAATACCGGGCAAAAGTGCAATCAACCCGGTCGGCAAATGGATGCCCGGTAAGCTGCCCGATCTGATTCGTCTTTACCCTTTCGGCTGGATACAGGATGGCAATCGCAGCCGTCTTACTTTGTACCCCGAAGCCCCGCATTTTGATGGGCCTGGCGAAAAGTTGATAACGTCCCGAGGCAAGCCAACACAGAAGCTGAACAAAATAATCGATGCGTTGGCACCGGTCAGAGAGGCTTTTGCCGATACCCGGTTACTGATGGAAGAGCTCAAGGCGCTGAATGTGCTGACGCCTGTTACGCTATCGATCGGACGCAGCAGCGGCACTCATGCAACGACGCTATGGCTGGCAACAGGCCCTGAGATTCTTAAACGTCAAATGTCACCCAGGTTGCGTGCGCTGCTATCTATGCATCTGAATTCGTCGCGCATTGTGTTTACACAGATACAAGGTAACCAGTCTCAAAGTGCCGACACAGCAACGGCTGAAGTCAATGATCAGACCCATGAATCTCATGTCTCGGATGAGAAGACTCCTGATGTCCACAGCCTTCTCCAACAGGTATGCCGCCAGTTTGGCGTGACTGTTGATGATTTGCGCAGTCGCAAGCGCAATGAAGCACTTAAAAAAGCGCGGACTGCGCTGGTGTATGATGCCAACTCCAGTGGTTGTCTGCATGAGCTGGCAATACAGCTTGAGCGCAGGGTTGAGACGATCAAAAAGTGGATGTAGACCAGAATGCACCTGAACAAGCTGACAACGCGCTATAGTGCGCAGGAAGATCGTATGTTATTGAGTGCGGAAGGTGACAGGGGTATCTTGAACTTGTGGCTGACGCACCGGCTGATCAAAGGGCTCTTGCCGCACCTGCTTGGCTGGTTGGAGTCTCGTACAGAGGTGGAGCCGCTGTCTACTGAAACAGACCGTCAGTTGCAATCACTGGCCTCGGGCGCAGGCCGGCAAGGCGCCGACAATGCAGCTCCCCATCTGGCGCAACTGATCGCACAAACCCGTCATGCGCCCAAACAAGTGGACGCCAGCCAGGCTACTCGGTCGGTCCTGATACAGACCATCCATTTTCAACCCCGCGATACACAGCTTCGGCTGGTGTTCGAACTGCCTGATGAAGAGGCCGTTCTAGTCTTGCAGCCAGAACACCTGCGCATCTGGCTGGGCGCGATGTACACCGCCTGGCAACAGGCGGACTGGTCAGATGTATGGCCCGAGTGGATGAAACAGGCCGGCAGGATGCGCAGTCAGTACCCCGTATCGAGGATGCATTGAGGCACACTGATGGACAACAAACAGGCAAGGATCGTACAAGGGTATTTACGCCAATGTCCGCTGTTTAAGGAGCTGGGCGAAGAGCGTCTCGCCTGGATTTGCACGCATTTGAAACTGCGTCAATTTCAGCGCGATGAAAGCGTGCTGGCCATGGGTGACCCTTCCGATGCCATGGGCTTTTTGTTTCGCGGCCAACTCAAGGCCGTTGCCTATTCCGGCAGTGGCAAGGAGATAGGCTTCTCGCTGATCCAGCCTGTGCAGCATTTTGGCGAGCTGTCGCTGATTGATGGACAGGCCCGTTCGGCTTCGGTGCTGGCGGTTGAAACCTCCCAGGTCGCCTTCCTTCCTCGTAAGCCTGCACTTGAACTGATGATCAATGAACCCAGTGTATCGGCACGGATGATGGTCGCACTGACGCAATTAATTCGCCGCTGTAACCAGCAAATTGTTTTGCTGGGGTATCAGCAGGCGCACAGCCGAGTCTGTGCGCTTTTGTTACGCTCCAGAACAGAGCCCACACCGGATGGGCTGAAAGTACTGGATTTCCCCTCTCAACGGGAAGTGGCCAGCCTGACCAACACCAGCCGCGAAACCGTATCCCGCGTGCTGAGTCAGCTGCAGGAGGCGGGCATTATCCAGAAGAAAGGGCGGCAAGTGTTGATTCTCGACCTGCCAAGGCTCGAAAAACGGGTGGTTGAGGGGAAAGAATAGGAACTTCCCTGAAACGACTCTAATCAACTTAAATATGCAAACGCGACGACTGTCACACGTCTTTAAACTGCACCGATCAGTATGATGCCTCCCTAATTGTTCCCTGAAACATGGAGAGGCCAGTATGACCAGCTACACACTGCAGATCCTGCATGCGTCCGATATGGAAGGCGGTGGTGGTGACCTGCGCAATGCGCCGGCATTCGTTTCGATCGTTGATTACCTTGAAGATCAAGCCGAAAACTCCCTGTTCCTGTCCAGTGGTGACCTTATCTTGCCGGGACCGTTCATGTCTGCCGC
>CAYMHL010000037.1:0-18718 GCA_964390205.1 uncultured Marinobacterium sp. | reverse complement strand
CGTTAACGTTTTCACCCTGTTTTTCGCTTGCGCAAAACACCCGGTTTGCCCCCCCCTTTTTTAGCCTGTAGCCGCACACGTTTTTTGATGGTTGCTCCCTGCGCGGTCGCAGCAGCCACACCCCGGTTTTGTTTAACCCGGCTGCCGCTGCAGTCAAACCGAGAAACCATAATGACAACAACGCCACTCGGTGCCTTTGCGCACAACTTCCTGGGCAACGCCCCTGCCTGGTACAAGCAGATCATTGTACTCTTCCTGCTCATCAACCCTGTCGCTCTCTGGATGCTTGGCCCCCAGGCCACCGGCTGGCTGCTGATCGGCGAGTTCATCTTCACCCTGGCGATGGCGCTCAAATGCTATCCCCTGCTGCCGGGAGGCCTGCTGGCCATAGAAGCGCTGCTGCTGGGCATGACCAGCCCAGAAGCGCTCTACCATGAAGTGGAAACCAACCTGCCGGTGATCCTGCTGCTGATGTTCATGGTGGCCGGCATCTATTTCATGAAAAGCCTGCTGCTGGTCACCTTCACCAATATCCTGCTGCATGTACGTTCCAAGTATCTGCTGGCACTGCTGTTCAGCATGACGGCGGCACTGCTGTCGGCCTTTCTGGATGCGCTGACCGTCACCGCGGTGATCATCAGCGTCGCGGTCGGTTTCTACTCCGTGTATCACAAGGTCGCCTCCGGCAAGGGCCACCAGCACAGGGATCACAGTCATGTCAGCGACCACGAGGTGGTCGACCTGCACCGTAATGATCTGGAAGGTTTCCGTGCCTTTCTGCGCAGCCTGTTGATGCACAGTGCCGTGGGTACGGCACTGGGCGGGGTCTGCACTCTGGTCGGCGAGCCGCAGAACCTGCTGATCGCGAAAACGGCGGGCTGGAATTTTGGCGAATTCTTCCTGCTGATGGCCCCCATCTCCATGCCGGTGCTGGCGGCCGGTTTGCTGACCTGCGTACTGCTGGAGAAGCTGCAGCTGTTCGGTTACGGCGTCAAACTGCCTCGTCCCGTGTTGCGCGTGCTGCATGAGTTTGCCGAAGCGGAGCGAGCCAAGCGCACTCCGGCACAGAAGGCCGCACTGATCGTGCAGGCAATCGCGGCACTGGTGCTGGTACTGGGACTGGCATTTCACGTCGCCGAGGTCGGGCTGATCGGTCTGCTGGTGATCATTCTGGTGACCGCATTCAACGGCGTCACCGACGAGCACCAGATCGGCAAGGCATTCGAGGAAGCCCTGCCCTTTACCGCCCTGCTGGTGGTGTTTTTCGCCATCGTCGCGGTGATCCATGAACAGCATCTGTTCACGCCGATCATCGATTGGGTGCTGGCGCTGCCGCCGGAACAGCAGCCGGGGATGTTTTTCATTGCCAACGGCGTGCTGTCGATGATTTCGGATAACGTCTTTGTCGCCACGGTGTACATCAGTGAAGTGAAGCAGGCACTGGATGCGGGTGAGATCAGCCGTGCGCATTTTGACCGCCTGGCGATTGCCATCAACACCGGCACCAACCTGCCCAGCGTGGCTACACCCAACGGCCAGGCCGCCTTTCTGTTCCTGTTGACCTCAGCCATTGCGCCGCTGGTACGCCTGTCCTACGGCCGCATGGTGATCATGGCCCTGCCCTATACTCTGGTACTGGGCGGTGTGGGTCTGGTGTCCGTGATACTGTCCAGCTGAGCGAACTGTCCAGCTGAGCTGTAAGCCGCCGGGACGCGCGTCCCGGCGTCAGGCGACCAGCGGCCAGCCGAGCAGCAGGGTGGTCAGCGTCACCAGCCCCACCAACAGGTTCATCGGCACACCTACCTTGAGGAAGTCGGTGAACCTGTAGCCACCGGGACCGTACACCATCAGGTTGGTCTGATAGCCCAGCGGCGTGGCAAAGCTGGCCGAGGCCGCGATCATGATGGCGAAAATAAAAGGCTCATTGTTCAGCTGGGCCTTATCGGTCACCTCCAGCACGATCGGCAGCATCAGCACTGCAGCGGCATTGTTGGTGATGATCTCGGTCAGGATGGATACCGCCACAAAGGTCAGGACCAACAGCAACCAGGGCGTGCCCGCGCTCAGTTCGACGATTGCGCCCGCCAGCATGGCCGCCACACCGGTTTTCTGCAGCGCCGCCCCCAGTGCAAAGGATGCCGCGATGGTGAGGATGACCGTCAGGTCCAGACTTTTCTCTGCCTGAACCACATTGCAACAGCCGGTAACCACCATCAGCCCTGCCCCGACCAGAGCGGCATTGAGCATGCTGGTCAGACCCGTGCCGGCAGCCAATACAATGGCGGCCAGAATGCCCCAGGCCAGCCAGGCACGCTCATGGCGTGGCTGGGTCTTGTCCAGGTCGTTGATCAGCAGGAAATCCTTGTTGTAGCGCTGACGACTGACAAACGCCGGGCGCGCCTCCAGCAGCAGGGTATCCCCGGCTTCCAGCCGGATATTGCCCAGATTGCCCTGTACCCGCTCACCGCTGCGCGCCACCGCCAGCACCACGGCACCATAACGGTCGCGAAAGCGTGCATCACGGATGGCATGGCCGACGGCATCGCAATGGGTCGATACCACCGCTTCAACCAGACAGCGTTCGGCACGATCCTGATTCAGCGTATCCGAGTGCCCGTTTTCCGGTGAAGGCACTATGCCGTTGATACGCAGCAGGTCCGAGATCGCCTCGGTATCACCGGCAAACACCAGACGATCGCCATCACGCAGTTTCTCTTCCGAGGACACGGCCGTCACGATGTTGCCGTTGCGTTCGATCTCGACCAAGTAGACACGATCCAGACTGCGCAACCCCGCCTGCTCCACCGACTGTCCTACCAGTGGCCCGCCCGGTGCAACGGCCACTTCGAGGGTGAACTCGCGCAGGTTGGCAAAGGCGCGCTTTTCACTGCGATCCGGCAGCAGGCGTGGAAATACCAGCCAGATAAACAGGATGCCGACCATCACCACCGGCAGCGCCACCGCCGTGATCGAAAACAGCGACAGCCCGGCCTCGCCGGTCAACTGCTGGTACTGGCCATTGACCACCAGATTGGTGCTGGTGCCGATCAACGTCAGCGTGCCGCCCAGAATGGCACTGTAGCTGAGCGGAATCATCAGCTTGGAAGCAGGAATATTGATTTTGCGCGACCAGGCATGGATCGCCGGGATCATGGTCGCCACCACCGGGGTGTTGTTGAGAAAACCGCTGAGCAGCACCACCGGCGCAAAAATGCGCCCCAGAGCACCGCGCACGCCCTCGGGATGCCCCAGCACTTTGTGCACCAGCAAATCAACGCCGCCAGAGGAGTGGATACCCGCGGCCACGACGAACATGCAGGCCACGGTAATCAGACCCGAGTTGGCAAATCCGGCCAGAGCCTCGCCAGGTGTCAGCACGCCACTGATGCTGAGCAGTGCCAGCACCGCCATCATGACGATGTGCGGCCCGATACGCGTCAGAATCAGTACCGCCAACGCAGCCGCCATCAAACCCAGCGCAAACCAGCCTTGCCACTCCACAGCCATTCCCCGCATCCGGTAAAAAACCAACAAGATACAGGGTTATTTTGATTCCATAAAAGAATAAATATTAACAAATTTATACTCTATACGAATATAGAGCAGGTCCATGAGGCGACCTGCGTCTGTCGAACCGGTGCGGGCTAGACTCCGAGCTTGCCGCTCCGGCGTTGGTTATCAGCGTTACCTCACACTATCGCTCCAGGGTGTAGAGAATATCCGCCCCGCTGCCCAGCTCGCTGCTCTGCGCCTCAACCCGCCACTTGTCGCTGAGTCTATATTTCAGGCTAAGCGTATTGACCGCATCCAGCACACCGATGCCATAGCGCAGATAGAGCCGCGGCGACAGGTACTTGCCGATGAAAAAGGCCGACTCGTCATTGGCACTGGTGTCAAAGCCGAACTCGTCCAGCGACAGGGATTCACGCAGCTGGCCGGTGATTTTGTTGCCCTGACTCATGCCCAGCGCCAGCGCCATCTGCATCATCATCTGCTGCTCACCGGCGGAACTTTCCCCCGGTGCCTTGCCCAGCAGCAGGTAGGACAGCACACTGCTGTCCGGCATCGCCGGTTCACCGTAGAGGTCCATACGTGGATCACGCAGCGTACCGCTGACGTCGGCACCGACAATCACCTCTTCGATCTGACGACCGATGCGCAGATCCAGCCCCGGATTGTCTACAGGACCGGCAGCATAGACCAGACTGCCGCGACGGATCTCCAGATCCTGGCCATACAGGCGGTACTCACCGCTTTCCACCTGAATGCTGCCGGTGGCGCGGGTGGTCTGGCCGGGGGTTTCTTCAATCTGCAATGCGCCCAGCAGCCGGCCCTTGAAGCCAAGCGCATCAACGCGCACATCATCTCCCAGTTCGATGCGCAGATCGGCATAGACAGGCACCACCGGGTCTTTTTCCACCTCTTGCCCCTGTTCCACGCGCACCACATCAGACGAGGGCTGGACCGCACTCTCTCGGGTTTTCGGCGGTGATATATGGGCAAAGGGAACCTTGAGCACGCCGCCCAAACGAATCTCACGGGCATCCAGCGTCAACTGCAGGTCGGGACTGATCAGAGCCTGAATCTCGGCCGTATTCATGGCGGTAAAGCCGTCCCCCTTGAGGGCCAGCTCCCCTGCCCGTTCGGCAAGATCATAGTCACCGGCCAGCTCCAGTGTACCCTCGCCCGAGGTCGCCGCAGCAGTGAAGCGTACCTGCCCCGGCAGGCCACTCTGGTTAAGACGCAATTCCAGCGGCGAGATCAGCAGCCCCAGCGCCGGCAGTTCGACGCCGCCCTCCAGGTAGTTGAGCTCACCGCTCAGCTCCGGTGCCGACAGGGTGCCGCCCAGAGTCAGTTGACCGGCCAGCCGCCCCTGCATGTTCTGCAGATCCGGCGCCAGCACCGACACCAGACTGAAGTCATCGGCGTTCAATGTCAGACTGCCCTGCAGCTGCTGCCGGCTGCTCAAGCCGCGGATATCCATATCCAGCGCCAGCTCACCGGAGAGAAATTCCAGCAGGGTAGCGGCTTCCGCCTTGAGGTTGTCCTCGGCCAGCACCACACGCGCTTCGATCGGCGCCAACGGCAGGTCCTGATCGGCCTGCGCCGGTGTCAGCCTGCCGGCACTGGTGTTCAGTCGAGCACTCAGGGCAGGCTTGCCGCCCGGCTCTTGGCTGAAGTCCACGTCGGCTGACAGCGTCGGGGTCAGCTGCATGCCGTTGAGCAGAGGTGTCAGCAGCTCAAGCGCCAGCTGATTCAGGCTGGCACTGGCCTGAGTCCGGCCATCAAAACCGCCGTCCGCCTGAAGGCAGAGACGACCACCGGCCGTTTGCTCATCGAGACAGAAGCGATCCAGACGGTAGCCTTGCGGGGAGACTTCCAGACCGGCAGGCGCTGCCGAGCGCCAGTGACTCAGCGGTTGCGGCTGCAGCTCCAGTGCCTGCAGCTGGCCGTTCCAGCGCTGTTGCGCCGCCGTCCAGCCACCGGTGGCGGCCAGGGCCAGCTCGCCGGGAGAGCCGCTGATATTGAGATTCAGGCGGTGCTGCTGTGGCGTACCGGTCAACTTCACATCAACCTGCTCCAGGCTTTGCCCGGCCGCAACCGCATTGCTCAGCTGCAGATCCGCCGACCAGTCACTGTTGCCGGACAGATCCAACGCAATATCTCCCCTGAGCCGCTCCAGACTGGCCTGATCGGCATAGACCAGCTGATCGGCACTCAACCGGGCCTGAATCGATGGCTGCATCATCGGCCCGTTGAGCTGCCCGTTCAGCGCCAGTTGTCCACCGGCATCAGGCAGCAACCGAGCCAGATTGGGTGCATTGAGAGACCAGCTGAGTGCCAGACGATCGCTGACCGTACCACTGATATCCGCGCGCGCGCCGGCATAGCCGAGTTTCAGCGCATCGATCTGCCATTGCCGCGTATCACCGGACAGGCTTGCCGTGGCACTGACCGGCTGCTGTCTAAGCTCGCCCTGAAGGCTGCTCAGCTGCAGCGCCAATTGCGGCAACTCTCCACCCAGGATGACTTCGCCGGACGCATCCAGCGTCAGATTGCCCGGCCAGTCCACAGCGGCCAGTCCAGGGTTCAGCCCCTGACCGTTCAACTGATAGCGGATCCCAATCCCGTTGGAGACATCGATCTGTGCCTGCAGCCGCAGTTGCGTCGATTGCTGATCGGCCTTCAGTTGCAGCACGGCAGTACGGGCAGCGCCATCAACGTCGATCACCAGATCAGCCGTAAGCGGCAGACTGTCCGGCCAGTGATCCAGTCGTACCCATCGGGTCAGATCGGTTTCGCCCTGCAGCTCCAGGTGGGTCAGGAACTGGCGTGAGGGCTCGGTCCAGCCACTCAGGGTGAGGCTCGAACCCGGCTGTGCCAGCTGCAAGGGTTCGATCAGCAGCAGGCTGTCTTGGGTGCGCAGAGCAAGGCTCAGATTCAACTCATCCACCAGAACCCGCTCGCCTTGCACGACACGGATCTGACCCAGCGCCAGACGTTCCACCGCAATCGCCAGCGGCAGCTCCACGGCCGGCAACTGCGGCAGCTGCAGAGGCGTTTCAGTGTCGTCTGGTGGCGGCTCAGTGTCGGCAGCGGGCAGCTTCAGCTCGAAACGGGCGGCGCTGAGTTCATTGATCTGCAACAGAGGCTGAGTCAGCGACCAGGGGTACCAATCCAGGCGCAGCTGTTCCAGCTCGACGGACAGTTCAGCCTGCTGAAAGCGCAGCCGGTCGATGCGCAGATCAGCCGCCAGGGTGCCGTCAACGCCTTCCAGCTCCAGCTGCGGCACCAGCGATGCGGCCAGGTTGAGCGCAAAGCGGGTACCCGAAGGCAAAAAGAGTACGGCGGCCAGCACCAGCACTATGGTCAATACAAGGGCCAGCAGTGTGCCCAGCCCCCAGCGTAACAGCGGTCTCACAAATCAGGTCCCAGGGTAAAGTGTATCTGCCAGCCGTCCTCGTCCAGAGGCACGGCAAAATCCAGTCGTACCGGCCCGACCGGGGACTGCCAGCGCGCCCCTATGCCGGCACCGGTTTTCAGTTCCGTATCGGTATCATCGAAGGCATTGCCAGTGTCAACGAAAGCGGCAAGGCGCCATTTGTCCTTGATCAGGTAATCCACTTCCACACTGGCGGCAACCAGGTAACGCCCCCCGATGACATCGCCGTCATCCCCCAGAGGGCCCAGCGACTGATAGTCATAGCCGCGCACACTGTTGTCGCCACCGGCATAGAAACGCAGGCTGGCCGGCAGGTCATCCACGGAGTCGATCAGCGTCACTCCTGCCTCCGCACGCGTCAGCAGCCGCCAGCGCTCGGATAGTGTATCCACACGTTTGCCGCGCAGATCCAGTTGCACAAGATCGGTATCGGACAACAGGCTCTCGGCGGCAGCGGCAACCCCGAAGCTGATCTGGTGGCCGTGGCTGGGGTTCAAGCGGTTATCGGTACGGGTGCGACTGAAGCGGGCGCTGGGCAGCAGCAGGGTCGATTCCTGCTCTTCGCCTTCGAAAGTCCAGGTTTCCTGCTGCCAGTCCAGCGCCAGCCGCCGCTCCCACTCGCCAAGCTGCTTCTGCCAACTGCCACCAATACTGTAGGTACGGGCATCGATAGTATCGGACTGCTCATCTTCGAGCATCAGATTGAGGGCAAAGCGGTCGGTGGTCGGGTTGGCTCCGGGAATCTGGTAACTGCTGGTAAACTGCTGACGGATTTCGGACAGGCGCAATCGGGTATCCAGAGTGTGCCCCCGCGTATTGAGCCAGCGACGGGTCAACCCCAGCTGCATCCGCGCACCGGTATCGGTGCCGTAACCGACACCGCCCTGGTAGAGGGTACGCTTGCGCGGTGTCAGTTTTACGTCGACCGGCAACTCGGCATCAGCCAGCTCATCCAGCCGGGGACGCACCTCCACATCGGCAAAATAGTCACTGTTGATCAGGTTGCGCTGCAGCTCCACCAGTCGGCCCGTGGACACAGGATCACCGGATGCAAACGGCAGGTAGCGGTGCAACAGGGATTCAGACACCGGCGCGCTGTCAAAACGGATCTCGCCGATGCGGGCACGGGGACCGGTTACATAGACCAGCTCGATATCGGCTCGGTTGGCCTCAACATCGACCCGAATCGCGCTCACGCTGAAGCCGGCTTCATAATAGCCGCGCTCCGCCGCATGTGACTGCAGAGCGCTTTTAAGCGCGGCATAATCGGCATGGCGCAGGGGCGCACCGGACTTGATCGCCGAGTCATTGATTACCTGCTGCAGCACCGGATCTTCGTTACCCTCTCCCTGCAGCTCGATGCGTACTGCGTCGATCAGCATCTGCGGCCCGACCTCGACCCGGTACAGCGCCTGCCACTGATCAGGCTCGCCCTCAAGTTGAAGCTGCAGATCAAGTTGTGGTCGGTAATAGCCGTAGGGCTCCAGTGCCGTACGAATCTCGTCTGCCGCCTGGCGATGCAGGTAGCGCAGACGGCTAGCGGTAGGCAGCGGCCCCTCCGCCGTCATCAGGTCGTCGATACGCAGCATGGCGCGGATATTGTCTGCAGGCTCACCGTCGACACCCTGGAGAACGAACTGGGCCGCCGACAGCGATCCGCTGACAGGCAGCAACAGCAACAGGGCCAGTAAGCGTGGCGGTGACAGCAGTGACACTCGGACAGCTCCTTTGATTGAGTATGCGTTCATTCTAACCTGCTCGATGGTGTTAAGTCCCTGCCTGCCGACGGGCAAAGTACATTTAAGACTTTCCTGATTTGACAGCCTGATTCGACAGCACTCGCAAGACTTTCGTTATGTAGTAACATTAGGCCTTCATTGCGTCGACGGGAGCGTCACCATGCACCAGCCCAGCCTGCCTCACACCATCAACCTGACTGCCAGGAAGCTGACAGCCTCTTGGCTGCTGACCTTGCTGCTGCCCGCGCCGAGTCTGATGGCAGCAGGGATTCACCAACACGGCATTGCCGGGCTGGATATGGTGATCGAGCCGCCGATGGTGGCGATCGCCTTCAGCTCTCCCCTGGCCAACCTGACCGGTTTTGAACATCAGCCGGCCAGTGCCGAGGAGCAGGAACATTGGGACGCTACCCTGGCACAGTTGCAACGCGCCGACGAGCTGATTCAGCTGCCCGCCGCTGCAGACTGCAGCCTAAGTCGCGTTGATCTGCATCTGCCCTTTACGGCCAAAAGCGATCATCAGAGCCATGATCATGAGCACCAACAGGCGCAGGATGAACACCAACACATCGCCCATGCCGATCTGATGGCAGAGTACCAGTATCTCTGCGCCAACAGCCAGGCACTGACAACCCTGCAATTGCCGCTGATGCAGCGTTTCCCGGCCATCGAGCAACTCAATGTGCAGCTCATTACCGCCTCGGGCCAGCACCAGCATACCCTGACGGCCGGACAGACGGAGCTGCCGCTACCATGAAGCCGGTGTTGCGCCTGGAGTCTCTGCGCTTTGCCTGGGCGGATAACCCGCCTGTGGTACAGGTCGACGCACTGGAACTCATGCCCGGTGAGCATCTGTTCATTCAGGGACCATCCGGCAGTGGCAAATCCACCCTGCTCAACCTGATCACCGGGCTGCAGCCGGGCTACAGCGGTACCCTGGAGGTCGCCGGGCAGAACCTTGCCCAACTGTCATCACGGGCTCTGGACCGACTCAGAGCTAACCACATCGGTCTGCTGTTTCAGCAGTTCAACCTGCTGCCTTACCTGAATCTGATCGACAACGTTTGCCTGCCCTGTTCTCTGTCCCGACAACGCCGTCGAGTCGCCGGGCAGAATCGGCGCTCGATCGAGCAGGAAGCCGAGCGCCTGCTCACCCGTCTGCAGCTGGACCCGGCGCTGTTTCGCCGGCGTCAGGTCGCCGAACTGTCCATCGGCCAGCAGCAGCGTGTGGCCGCGGCACGGGCGCTGATCGGTCGGCCAACGCTGATCATTGCGGACGAACCCACCTCCGCGCTGGACCCGGACAGCCGTGACCACTTCATGCGCCTGCTGTTCGAGGAGCTGGAGCAAAGCGACAGCACCCTGCTGATGGTCAGCCATGACCCGACACTGGCCGCCGGTTTTCCGCGTCACCTGCACTTGGGAGAACACTCACCATGCTGATCCGTCTGGCCTGGAACAGCCTGCTGAGCCGTCGTGCTACCGTGCTGCTGACGCTGTTCACCATCGCCCTGAGTACCGCCCTGCTGCTCGGCGTGCAGCAGATCCGCGAGCAAAGCCGACAGAATTTCATGGCCACCGTGGCCGGTACCGACCTGATTGTGGGTGCCCGCTCGGGGCCGATACAGCTGCTGCTCTACTCGCTGTTCCATATCGGCTCCGCCACCAGCAACATCAGCTGGAGCAGTCATCAGGCGCTGGCGCAGGATGCTCGGGTCGACTGGACAGTACCGCTGTCGCTGGGTGACTCGCACAAGGGTTACCGGGTCGTCGGCACGCACAACAGCCTGTTTCAGCATTATCGCTACGCCGACCGGCAGGCATTGGACTTTGTTGCCGGTGGCCCCTTTGATGATCTGTTTTCGATCGTGCTCGGTGCCGAGGCGGCACGCCAACTGGGCTATCAACTGGGTGACCCTGTGGTGATTGCCCACGGCAGTGGCAACACCAGCTTCATGCAGCACAAGCAGATGCCGTTCAGTGTCGGCGGCATTCTGGCACCCACCGGCACGCCGCTGGATCGCGCCCTGCTGGTATCGCTGGAGGGACTGGAAGCGGTGCACCTGGGCTGGCGTGCCGGCGTGCCCCTGCCCGGTCTGCAGGTCACGCCCGAACAGGCACGACAGCGTGACCTGACACCCAAGGAGGTCACTGCAGTGCTGGTCGGCTTGAAATCACGCCTGCACACCTTCCACCTGCAGCGCGAATTGAACAACCGGCGTGATGAGCCCCTGACCGCCGTGCTGCCCGGAGTGGCACTGCAGGAACTCTGGCAGCTGGTGGGCGTCGCAGAAAAGGCGCTGCTGGCCGTATCCGCGGCGGCACTGCTGATCGGCCTGGCCGGCATGCTGGCCGTGCTGCTGGCCGGTATCCAGCAACGCCAGCACGAAATCGCGGTGCTGCGTGCACTGGGCTGCTCGCCACTGCGCATCGCTCTGCTGCTGTTGCTGGAAAGCCTGTTGCTGGCACTGGGCGGGGTTATGATCGGCATCCTGCTGCTGCAGGGTGGACTGGCATTGCTGCAGCAACCGCTGCTGGATCAGTTTGGTCTGCTGCTGTCGCTGGGCGCGCTGACCCCGGCACAATGGCAGCTCTGCGCCCTGATCCTTGCGCTGGGCCTGCTGAGCGGGCTATTGCCGGCGCTGCTGGCCTGGCGCCTGGCATCGGCCAGCCGGCTGATCCGGCGCAACTGAACGACAAACAGCCCCCATATCACTGACCGCAACTGATTGAGTAAATGATGATGAAACCACTGATCCTGCTGCTGACGGCCCTGCTGAGTCTCTCCACGGCTCATGCCGAAGATATAGTCGTCAACGGTGAAGCCGCCCCCGAAATCGACTGGGAAACGCTGATGCCCGAGGACTATGTGCTGTCACTGGAAAAGATGTATAACAACCCGGAACTGGACATGCTGGACGACTACAGCGACAAGGCTCAGCGCATGTACGACGAGCTGATGCAGTCACTGGCATCGGCGCCGGTGGTCGAGGCGATGCACGGGCGCATGGTCAGTATCCCCGGGTTTGTGGTGCCGCTGGAAGGTGAAGGCGAACAGGTTGACCGCTTTTTTCTGGTGCCCTACTTCGGCGCCTGCATCCATGTGCCGCCACCGCCGTCCAACCAGATTGTGGATGTGCATTATGAGCCCGGCACCCGAGTGGACAGCCTCTATGATGCCGTGCTGGTCAGCGGCCGCCTGACTACCGAAGTGTTCAGCCATGAGATGGGGACGGCAGGCTACCGACTGGAAGCCTACCGCATTGCCCCCTATGAGCTGCCGGAAGAAGATGTCGAGGAAGCACCGACCGAGTAAGCCCCAGCCAGCCGGGCCAAAGCAATCGCTGCCGTACTGGTCGCCAGCAGTGCCAGCACCAAAGTGGCACCGGCCGGCCAGTCCAGCACCCAGGCCAGCACCAGACCGAAGACATAGCCCAGTGCAGCACTGAGACCGGCCTGGAGTCGTCCACCGCCCAGCTGTGCCACCAGTGCCGGTGCAATCAGGGTGACAAACACCAGATAGACACCGAGCAGCGGCACCGACAGGCTGACCAGCAAGGCAAAGCAGGGATAAAAGGCCGACCCCTTGAGCCAGGCGCCTCGCCAGTACCAGAGCAGCAGAAACAACGGCGTCAACAGCGCCAGCGGCAGCATGGCCGACCAGCTGACCCAGAGAATATCACCGTTCAGACTTCTGGACAGGTGCTGCCCGGCATGAGGATCAGCCGCCAGGGTCAGCAGCAACAATGACGCTGCCCCGGCATAGATCAGGCCGATGATCGCTTCACGCTGCTCTGCGTAGCGGTTGGCCCAGTAGCCGATCAACAGAGCACCCAGCATCGCCAGCAGCATCCCGGCGAGGATTGCGGGCATAACACCCGCACCCCACTGCTGGGCCAGCAGACTGCCCAGCGCCGCCAGCTGCGCCACGGCAAGATCAATGAACAGGATGCCCCGTTTGAGCACCTGTTCACCCAGCAGCAGATGACTCGCCAGCACCAGTAAACCTGCCACAAGGGGAGGCAGCAGGAGTACCAGTTCAGCGAGCATCATCGACGCTCAGCAACTGATCCAGCAGGTAGTCAAACAGCTGGTCCGGGGCTGCCAGACCCTTGTCGGGAACCAGCGTTGACGGCAGCGCCAGCACCGGCACACCGGTCCGCTCGCTCAGCCACTGTGCACTCTGCGGGTCCTGATACCAGCTGTGCACAATCGCCAGCGGTCGTTCGGACTCAACCTGCTCGACCAGTGAGGCCAGATGCCCCGGTGTCGGCGGCACGCCCGGCTTGGGCTCCAGGTCGGCCACCACGTCGACGCCCAGCCAGCGCCAGAGATAGTCGAACGTGGAGTGCTGGACGACAATTTTCTGACCACGCAGCGGCTGGGCCCGGGCCTGCCAGTCATCCAGACGGGCCTGCCAGCCCAGTGACCAGCGCAGGTAACCGGCACGATAGGCCCCCGCCTGTTCAGGATCGATCTGCGCCAGTCGCTGGCTCAGCGCGGCCCCGGCCTGACGCATACGCTCCGGGTCCAGCTGCAGATGCGGATTGCCTTCAGGATGGACATCACCGGCCCCGAAAGGCACCTGCTCCAGCTGATCAATGGTGGTCACCACGTCGGCCATGAACAACATGCCGGGCTGCCCCGGCTGTACTGCCGGATTGGCCGCCCGCTGCTGCAGAGCAGGCAACCAGCCCGCCTCCAGTGCCGCACCGCTGCACACCGCAAGATCGGCACGACGCAGCCGTGCGATCAGGCTGGGACGCGCCTCGATATAGTGCGGATCCTGATAGGCATGGGTCGCGCTGGTCACCTTAGCCTCCGGGGCCAGCGCCTGAGCCAGACCCGCCCACTCGGGCTCACAGGCAAAAATATTCAAGGCCTGGGCCGGCAGCGGCAAACAGGCCGCCAGCGCCAGGGCAATCAGTTTAGAACGCATGCGCATCATGCGCCCCGAAGCTGATGATGTACTGCAGCGTCAGCGCTTCGTCGGCGCCGGCGAAGGTTTCATCCCAGTCCTTGACGGCATCCTGATGGGTGTATTGCAGACGCAGCGTCTGGGTGTGGCTCGGGTTCCAGGCCAGCATGACGGCGTTTTCTTCCAGCGCACCGTCATGGAAGTGGTCACCGTGACCCAGCTTCAGGTTGACCCGCCCATGACGCACACCGGCGCTCCACTGGGGCGCAAAACGGTATACGGCCGAGCCGTACCAGCCTTCGTGATAGTCATCGCTGGAGGCATATTCGTTCAGGTCGGTCACCCGTGCATACTCGGCAGACAGGGTCAGCTGCTGGGCACGGTTATTGCCCTGAGGCGCCCACTTCCACACCAGGTCGGCCATATACAGGTGCTTACCGGCATATTCGGCACCGTGACTGTGGCCGCTGTGGTCTTCTTCATGATCATGATGATCATGGTGATGCTCCTCTTCTGCGTGACCCAGCATGCGGTTACGCAGGTAACTCACACCGGCCTGCCAGCTTTGTGAATCGGACAGGTCACCGCCCAGCGTGGTTGACAGGGCCCAGGTCCCCACCGTCGGGTTCTCATCGAACTCACCCAGTTCGTCACCATCGAACGCCTCGGCACTGATGCGCCAGTACAGGTCGGTCGGCATCACCATGCTCAAACCGATACCGTCATCGTAGTAATGGCCGCCCAGGAAAGCGCGATACATCAGCGGGCGCTCGGTGAAGCTGTCGGCATGAGGATGCTGACCGTTGAGATAGCCCAGATCGGAAAGGAAGCGACCGCCACGCAGGGTCAGACCTGCCGGCAGCGACAGGGTCTGCAGATAGGCTTCCTCGATGCTGAAATCGGTTTCTTCCTTGTTGGATTCAGCAACGGCGGTCAACTTGCCCCGTGCAAAGCTGCCAAACTGCTGGCTGACAGCCAGCTCGGTGTGACTCAGCCCCCAGTCATCCACACGTCCGCCCAGGGCAGTATCGTCGGACTTGTGATAGGCGTCGATGGTCAGGCTGATATCGGGGGCCTGAAGTGCGGCATGGGCCTGGGTACCGGCCAGAAACGTCAGCGGAACAAGCCAGCGCAGAGCAGGAGATGTCATGATGTGCAGTTACCTTTTGCAATGTTACAACGTAACAAATATGTTACTTTTGTTATAACGTAACATCAACTGCAAAATACAAATCCCTCCAGATACTGATCTGCCTATCGGACCCTTATGCAGGGTGCTCGGACATCCCGCTGTCACATGCTCCCAGTGCATCAAGCAATTGCTCGGCAGGCTGAGGCCGTGCATACAGATAGCCCTGCACACAGTCACACCCCTGCTGCTGCAGGAAGGCGCTCTGCTGAGCGGTTTCAACCCCCTCCGCCAGCACTTCAATGCCGAGGCTGTGCCCGAGCGCAATGGTACTGATTACCACCGCCTCATCCTTGGGGTTGCGACCGATATCGCGGGTGAAGCTTTTGTCGATCTTGATCCGGTTCAAGGGCAAATACTTGATGCGATCCAGCGAGGAGTAGCCGGTGCCAAAATCGTCCAGCGCCAGGTGATAGCCGGACAGGCGCAGTCGCTGCAGCTGCTGAATCACGAAGTCCGGATCCTGCATGATCATCGACTCGGTAATCTCCAGCTCCAGCAGGCGTCGATCCAGCTCATGTTCGGCCAGGATCCTATTCAGCCGACGAATGAAATCCGCCTGCAACAACTGCTGCGGCGAGATATTCACTGCGACCAGCGGTACACTGATCCCTTCTCGGCGCCAATCGGCCAGCTGCCGGCATACCTGCTCGATCACCTGCCAACCCAGGGGCACGATCAACTGGGTCTCTTCGGCCAGCGGTATGAAACAGTCCGGCCCCAGCAACCCCTGCTCCGGATGCTGCCAGCGCACCAGCGCCTCCAACCCGCACAGAGCACGATCACCCAACCGGTACTGGGGCTGGTAATGCATCACCAGTTCGTGCCGCTGCAGCGCCAGACGCAGATCCTGCTCCAGCGAGAAGTGATTGATGGCATCAGCGGTCAACTCGGACGAGTAGAGTTCATAACGGTTCTTGCCCCGCGCCTTGGCTCTGTACATCGCGGTGTCGGCATATTTAATCAGGTGGTTGGCCGTCTCGCCATGAGACGGGAACAGGCTGATGCCGATGCTCGCACTCAGCTGCAATTGATGCCCGGCAACGGGGAAAGAGTGATCCAGCACATCCAGCACACGCTGGGCTTCACGTTCGGCCTGCGCCTGCCCGCCCGGCACCAGCAGGATGAACTCGTCACCGCCCATGCGGAACAGCTCCAGCTGCGCCGGCATCTGCCGACTCATGGCCGCTGCCAGAGTCTGCAGCAGCGCATCGCCAACCTGATGCCCCAGGCTGTCGTTGACCCGTTTGAAGCGGTCCAAATCTATAAACAGCAACGCAAAAGCTGTTCTCGCCCCTTGCAACCGACGGGACAGGGTTTCGTGCAGACCTTTGCGATTCTGCAGCCCCGTCAAATCGTCGTGCCGGGCCTGCCAGCTCAGGTCATGCGTCTGTTGCCGCACCCGCGCCTCAAGCAAGCGCTCACGGTTATGCATCGACAACACCAGCAGTGCGCCCAGGCAACCAATGCCGACCAGCAGCACCTGCAGATATTGCGCCTGGCTGACCGGATGTGCTGCCAGATAGTCGGGACCGGCCTGGGCAAAGACCTGCCAGCTTTGCTGCGCCAGCTGGATTTCAAACGTCTGGCTCAGGCGCTCACGCGTCTGGCCAGCAGGCTCACCGTTGACATAAAAGGGAGGCTGGCCGATTTCATTGACCTGCAACTCAATATTCTGCACCCGGCTGCCCGTCAGCACCGCATCAAACATGCGGGCAACCGTGAACACACCGACAATGAATCCCTGGAGTTCGCGCCGACTCTGTATCAGGTCCTCCCCCAACAACCGATACACTGGCTGCAGAATCAATAAACCGGGCTCATCGGGCGCCTGAGTCAGGTAGAGCACCTCAGTCGCCACCGCTTCACCCCTGGTTTGCGCCAGGCTCACCCAGCGACGCCGATCCTCAAGTGAATACAGATTGAATCCCAATGCCGCGCGGTTGAGTGCCAAAGGCTCCACATACTGCACCGGAATCAGTACGTCCTCGCCGGCGGGAGACTCGCCATAGATGCGATAATCCGGCCACTGCAGTTGTTCCCGCGTCCAGCGTTCGAATGCATCGCGCTGTTCCGCCAACACCAGCGGATCCCAGGAATAGGCCCGCAGCGCCGGGTTATTGGCCAGCAGTGGCGTAACCAGGGTGCGAAACTCCTCCTGACCCAGCCGAGGCGACTTGTTCAGCTCCTGCGCCAGACGGGAAAGGTCACGCAAGTTCTGTTGAATGATGGTCTGAATACGCGCATCGACCAGCTGCACATCCTGGGCAAAACTCTGGCGCAGCAGGTCCGACAGGTTGGACAGGTAGTACTGGTTGACCGACACCACGGCAATCAGGATACCGCCCAGACGCAGAGGCAATAGCCAGCGGCGGTGACGACGATCCCGCTTGAGCGCACCGGCCAGCGACAGGAACAGCGGCGTACCCAGAATGACACCGAAGCAGTCACCCAGCCACCAGGTAGCCAGATCCAGCAGCAGCCCCTGGCTGCCGCCGGATTGATTGAGAAAGGTCACCGCCGTGGTACCAATGGAGGCGTTCACCAGGCAGACCAGCAGGCCGCTGAACAATACATAGCGCAGCATCCACTGCTCCCGCGTTGGGCGGGTTGGATCGGCACCGTAACGCTGCAGCAGATAACGCCCCAGCGCGGTTTGCAGCATGGCCCCCAGTGCGATGAGCAGCGCGCTCCACAGATGGTGCAACGCCAGCGGCTCATGCAAGGCCGGCAGGGCCAGGTTAACCAGCAGACTGCCCAGCCCGACACCGGGCAAAAAACGCAGGCCTCCGCGCAGTACCGCCGCCAGCCCCAGGCCGGCCGGGAGCCACAGAGGTACGATCTGCTCATGCAGGCCGGTGGGCAGAAACAGCAGCCCAAGCAGCATGTAAGCCAACGCCAGCGCCAGATTGGCGCCCAGGGTCCTGAAGCAAAGCGGAGGTACAGATATTTTCACGGCAGTGAGAATTCCCTGTCGGCAACAAGCATGATGACAAGTGTTTGCCTGATCCTACAGGAAATTCTCGGGACGCCCAGCAAAACCCGTACTCAGGGTGAAACAGAGATTCAAATGATTGTTTTGCATCAAGGATGCCGACAGCCTTACGGGGCGCCGCGACGCAGCCTGCAACTGTCCATGCCTGCAGACTACCAGCCGATCACCGAGCCATCATAGTTCAAAAATGTACCGCTCTGGTTCATCTCCAGCTGCTGTAATCTTGTCCTTAAAGCGGAGACACTTTCCTCCGGGGTGATCAGCGCACCCTGGCCCCCCATGTCGGTTTGTACCCAACCGGGATGCAGGGCCACCACTTTGATCCCGGCTCCGGCAAGGTCAATCGCCAGGCTTTTGACCACCTGATTCAGCGCCGTTTTAGAGCTGCGGTAGTAATATCCACCCCCGGACTGGTTGTCACTGATGCTGCCGACCTTGCTGCTGAGAAAGGCAACGGTCTTGAGCGTGCTGGTTGCTATGCGCGGGTACAATGCCTGCGTCAGCATCAATGGACTCAGGGTGTTGGTCTCCAGCACCTGGCGCCAGAGGTCACGCTCTATCTTGCCGAAGCACACGCCCCTTGGGCCATAATAACCGGCATTGTTGATCAACAGATCGATGGTTTCATCGCCCAGCACTCGATCCAGCGCCTTGATCTGGCCATCCTTGTTCACGTCCAGGGTATGCAGCTGTACCTGCTCCGGAAAACGCGCCTCCAGCGCCAGCAGATCCTCGGCATGCACCAAGTCGCGGGCACAGGCATGGACACGCCAGCCATCACGGGCATATTGATAGGCAAATTCAAGTCCCAGACCGCGGTTACAACCGGTAATTAAAACTGATCCTGACATCTGACGTACTCCAACTGAGATTACCTCTCAGTCAAGCAGGCCTCTCCGCATCTGACAAGTCAGCCGTTTCTCTGGCACAATCC
>CAYMHL010000036.1:0-18723 GCA_964390205.1 uncultured Marinobacterium sp. | reverse complement strand
ACCGGCAAGGGCAACGACCAGGTGCGCTTCGAGCTGGGTGCCTACGCACTCAAGCCGGGTGTGAAGGTGATCGCACCTTGGCGCGAATGGGATCTGACCTCCCGTGAAACGCTGATGAAGTATTGCGAAGAGCGCAACATCCCGGTTGATTTCAGCTCCAACAAGAAGAAGTCGCCTTACTCCATGGATGCCAACCTGCTGCACATTTCCTACGAAGGCGGCATTTTGGAAGATCCCTGGGCGGAAGCCGAGGAAGATATGTGGCGCTGGAGTGTCAGCCCGGAGAACGCACCGGATGAGCCGACCTACCTGACCCTGACTTACCGCAAGGGTGACATCGTCGCCATCGACGGTGAAGAAATGTCACCGGCCACCGTGCTGGAAACCCTGAACAAGGTGGGCGGTGCCAACGGTGTGGGTCGTCTGGATATCGTCGAAAACCGCTTTGTCGGCATGAAGTCCCGCGGCTGCTATGAAACCCCGGGGGGCACCATCATGCTGAAGGCGCACCGTGCCATCGAGTCCATCACTCTGGACCGTGAAGCGGCGCACCTGAAAGACGAGCTGATGCCGCGTTACGCCAAGGTGATCTATAACGGCTTCTGGTGGTCTGAAGAACGCAAGATGCTGCAGCAGATGATCGATTTCAGCCAGCGCAACGTTAACGGTGATGTACGCGTCAAGCTGTACAAGGGCAGCGTCTCCGCCGTGGGTCGTCGTTCCGAAGACAGCCTGTTCGACGAAAGCATTGCAACCTTCGAAGACGACGCCGGCTCCTACGATCAGAAGGATGCTGAAGGCTTCATCAAGCTGAACGCTCTGCGCATGCGCATCGCTGCCAGCAAGGGCCGCAACCTGCTTGAAGACTGATTGTCTCGCAGTCGCGATCTTCAGGGCCATGCCGGGTCATCCCGGCATGGCCCTTTTCATTTCCCCGAGGCACAGGGGTTTTGCCCGGCCTTGGCGGCCATGCTATTTTTCCATAAGTCCCTGAAAGTGTAGGTCTATGGATACTGTTTTCGCATCCAAACGAGCGCTCATTGTCGACAAGCAGCTGGAAGACCTCCAGACGCTGCGTACACTGCTGCTTAAATTGGGGCTGGAGCAGGTGTTCGTGGCCTCCTCGGTCAACATGGCACTGACCATCTTTCGTGAAGAACAGATCGATATCTGCTTCATGGTGCATGACCTGGGCAAGGGTGAAAAAAGCGGTTTGCAGCTGTTGTATGAAGTTCAGGCCGAAGGGCTGCATCGCCATGGTACGGCCTATGTACTGGTGGCAGACGCCGAAACCTCGGCGCTGATGTTCGGCTCGCTGGAATCCTCTCCGGATCTATGTATCGACAAGCCTTATCAGGGAGCACAGTTGCGCCTGTCGCTGGAGCGACTGTTGCGCATGAAACAGCTGTTGCAGCCGCTGGATACCTGTATGGATGAGGCCCGCTGGCCTGAAGCGCTGGCACTCTGTGAGGAAAAACAGGCACGCTTTCCGGCGCTCAGAGTGTTGCTGCAACGCCTGCGCGGCATCATCCTGCTCAGGCTGGAGCGCTATCAGGATGCCTATGAGCAGTTCAACGCACTGCTTAATGAGCGCGAGCAGCACTGGATGCGCACGGGACTGGGTGTCGCGGCTTATCGTCTGGGCGAATGGGTTGAGGCTGAAAATGCGCTGGATCAGGTGATTCGTCAGCGCCAGGTGTGTATCGATGCCTTTGACTGGCTGGCACGTTTGCTGCGGCTGAAGGGTGAAGTGCAGCAGGCGGTTAACCTGCTGCGCAAGTCGGTACTGTTACAGCCGACCATCGCCCTGCTGCAGGCTCGTCAGGGCGATGCGGCGGCGCGGGTTCAGGACTGGCGGCTGGCGGTAGATGCCTTTCGTGCGGCGGTGCGCTTCGGTCGCTATTCGGCCTTTCAGCAGCCCGAATACTACTTTGCTCTGGTGCAGGCCCTGAGAGCGCGCATGGATCAGCTGCAGGGTGAGCAGGCGGATGCCGCCGAGGCCGAGGCGGTCCAGGTACTGGAGCAGGCCGTCAAGGACTTCGACCATGATCCTGTCGCGCTGTTCAGGTCACGACTGTTGCTGTCGGATCTGTTGCGGCAGGCGGGCGACCCGGGGCGGGCAGAGCAGGCCGGACGGGCGGCGCTGGAGTTGTTTTCCAATCTGCCGTTGGAGGCTCAGGCGCAATGGCTGGATCTGTTGGTCGAGGGGCTTGAAAGCAGCGAAGCCAGTGAACAGGCTAAAGCGATCCGCCAGACATTAACGCCCAAGACCCTGTCAATCGATTGGGCGCGGGCCAACCTCAAGGGCATGATGCACTTTCGCAAGGCTGAGCTGTCCGCCGCTCGTGAGACCTTTGCACAGGCTTATCAGCAGCAGCCCAATAATGCCAGTGTCAGTCTGAACCTGCTGCAGACGGAGGTGGAGCTGCTGCGACAGCAACAGACGGACGACCCCGCTGCAACGATTCGCCGCTGTGATGATCTGTTGAACAGGTTGCATTTTGCCGCATTGACGCAGCGTCAGCAGCACCGTTATCAGGTGCTGGCCGAACGGCTTGCGGCTCAGGTTCAGGCCCTTATGATCCGGTCCGCAACCGGTTCAGAATAGTTGGTCATCTTCCTGGATGAACAGGTTCTCACGCACATAGTCACTGCCCACGGCATCCTCTGCTTCAGGGTGCGCCAAAGAGCGCGCCACCTTACGACTGAGCAACTTGCGCTGAGCCGCTTCGGGCAGGTCGGTGAAGCGAATGATCTGCCGATCGATCAGGGTGTCGATAAGGTCTTCCAGAATACGAATTGTGGACAGGTCAGAGTCGTCCAGAAACTCGCTGGCGGCGAAGTTATCACCATCAAGAGACAGAAAAGCCATGACTTCCGGATCAGCAGGGCTGGCCGGTTGAGCATCGGGCAGGGGGCGGTCGGTCAGAGCCGTAATTTTGCCACTCTCATCGCGCAAGGCATAAAGCATTTTATGAATCCTGAACTAAGCTGACGATATCTACAGTTTAGGTGTAGAAACTGCGGCTGTAACCTCAAGAATGCTTTTATTGCATTGAAACACTTGTTAGATTGAGTGCTGCTTTTTAATCAGGATGCCCTGTGCATGGATGTTGAAAAGGACCCTCTGCTGCAGTGTCTGGTACTGCTGACAGAACAGAATAATCGCCCTCATTCGCCTCAGGTACTGACCGAAGGTCTGCCTTTGGTCAATGGTCGTCTGACACCCAAACTCTTTCTGCGCGCCGCGGCCCGTGGCGGTTTCGCGGCCAAGCTGGCGCAGCGTGGTCTTGGCGAACTGTCCAACCTGCTGCTGCCGGCGGTCTTGCTGCTGGAAAACGAACAGGCCTGCATTTTGCAGCGTCTGGATGTCGACAAGGGCGAAGCGGAGGTGATTCAGCCCGAAAGCGGCGGTGTCGCCCGGCTCACGCTGGAGGAACTGGAGCAGGCCTACAGCGGTTACGTACTTTTTCTGCGTCCCGAGTACCGCTTCGGTGACAGCAATGCGGGTGCGCTCAACGACCGCGATGGGCACTGGTTCTGGGGCACGCTCTGGCGCTCGGCGCGGATCTACCGCGATGTGTTGCTGGCGTCGGTGCTGATCAACCTCTTTGTGCTGGCCAACCCTCTGTTCGTAATGAATGTCTACGACCGTGTCGTGCCCAACAACGCCGTTGAAACCCTCTGGGTGCTGGCGATCGGGGTACTGGTGGTGTATCTGTTCGATTTTGGCCTCAAGATGCTGCGTGCCTATTTCATCGAGGTGGCGGGCAAGAAATCCGATGTGCTGCTGTCCGCGCGACTGTTCGAGAAGGTCATGGGGCTCAGATACGATGCCATGCCCAGCTCGGTGGGAGCCTTTGCCAGCAACCTGAGAGAGTTCGAGAGCATCCGCAACTTCCTCAGTTCCACCACCAATACCGTGCTCATCGATATCCCCTTCATGCTGTTGTTCCTGGTGGTGATCGCCTGGATCGGCGGTCCCCTGGTCGTGGTGCCGGCGCTCGCGGTGCCGCTGATTCTGATCTACGCCCTGGCCGTGCGGCCAAGCCTGCGTCGCTCGATTGAGCGCACCTTCAGTTCGACGGCGCAGAAAAACGGCACCCTGGTGGAGTCACTGACCGCCATGGAAACCCTGAAAACCCAGCGTGCCGCCAGCCCCATGCAGGCCCGCTGGGAGGAAGCGGTTGGTTACATTGCGCGCTGGGGGCTGAGATCCAGAATGCTGTCGTCCTCGGTGGTCAACTTTGCCGGGCTGGTGCAGCAGCTGGCTTCGGTTCTGCTGGTGATTGGCGGCGTCTATATGATCGTGGAACAGAACCTGTCCATGGGCGGGCTGATCGCCTGTGTCATCCTCAGCGGGCGGGCCATCGCACCCCTGGCCCAGGTGGCCAGTCTGGTCGCCAACTACGAGCAGTCGATCAAGGCGTTGAAGACGCTTGATGAGATCATGGCGCTGCCCGATGAGCATGAGGCGGAACGCCGCTATCTGCATCGCCCCGACCTGAAAGGCGGCGTTGAATTCCAGAACGTCAATTTTACCTATCCGAATACCGAATATGGCGCCCTCAAGGAGATCAGTTTCCGCATTCAGCCGGGTGAAAAGGTGGCACTGATCGGCCGTATAGGCTCGGGCAAAAGCAGCATCCAGAAGCTGCTGCTGGGGCTTTACCGGCCCAGCGAAGGGGCGATTGCCATCGACGGCATCGATCTCAACCAGATCGATCCCTCGGATCTGCGCCGCAGCGTCGGTTATGTGCCTCAGGACGTGATGCTGTTTGCCGGCAGTGTGCGTGACAACATCACGATTGGTTTGCCCCGAGCCAGTGATGCCCAGATCCTGCAGGCGGCACGTCTGTCCGGTGTGGATGCCTTCGTCAATCAGCATCCACTGGGATTTGATATGCCGGTTGGTGAGCGCGGCAGTGCGCTCTCGGGAGGTCAGCGGCAGGCCGTGGCGCTGGCGCGGGCACTGCTGCATGACCCGGCCATACTGGTACTGGATGAACCCAGCAACTCCATGGACAACGCCTCCGAGGATTACCTGCGTCGTCAGCTCAAGCAGTTTGCCCGTCAGAAAACCCTGCTGATGGTAACGCACAAAATGTCGCTGCTGGATCTGGTGGATCGTCTGATCGTGATCGATGGCGGGCGGGTGGTGGCCGACGGGCCCAAGGACAGTGTGCTTGAGGCGCTGAAACAGGGACGCTTGCAGGTGAGGCGATAGGGGACGTCATGACAGCCAATCACACACCTCATCGCGAGGATATTCGATATACCAACAGTATCAGCGAAGCGATGCTGGAACAGGCGCCCAGGGGAGCGAGCCTGCTGTTGTGGGCCGGGACGCTGTTCATCGTGCTGGCACTGGTATGGGCCAACTGGGCCGAACTGGATGAGATCGCCCGGGGCGATGGCGAAATTATCCCCTCACATCAGCTGCAGATCGTGCAGAACCTTGAAGGGGGTATTGTTTCCGAGATTCTGGTGCGCGAGGGTCAGCTGGTAGAACGTGGCGAGGTATTGCTGCGCATTGAGGACAAGCGTTTTGCCAGTTCCTTTCGCGAGAATCAAGTGCGCGAACTGGAATTGAGCGCACGGGCGGCGCGACTGAGAGCGGAGGCTAACGAGGAGGCCTTTATCAAGCCGCAGGACTTCAGTGCCGAGTACATCAACCTGATCGAGCAGGAGTTGCGTCTGTTTGAGTCCCGTCAGCGCGAGTTGAATTCCAACCTGCAGGTGCTGGCCAAGCAGCGTGAACAGCGTGAGCAGGAGCTGGTCGAGGCCCAGTCTCGCATTGAGCAGATCCGGCGCAGTTACAGCCTGTTGTTGCGTGAACTGCGCATCAGTGAGCCGCTGGTCAAGGAAGGTGTGATTTCTGAGGTGGAGTACCTGCGCCTGCGGCGTCAGGTCAATGACCTGCAGGGTGAAATCTCCAGCATCGAGCTAAGCATGCCGCGGATCGAAGCGGCGATCAGCGAAATTGATCAACGCCAGCATGAGATGGAATTGCAGTTCCGCAATCAGGCCCGGGCCGAACTTAACGAAGTGGTGGCAGAGCAGGTGCGCCTGCAGCAGGCGCTGTCCGGCATGCAGGACAGGATCAGCCGCACCGAGGTGCGGGCACCGATTCGCGGCACGGTCAAGCAGCTGATGATCAACACCATCGATGGCGTGATCAAGCCGGGAGATCCGCTGCTCAGTCTTGTGCCCTTTGAGGACAAACTGCTGGTTGAAGCCCGCATCAAGCCGTCCGACATTGCCAACATCCGTCTGGGACAGGATGCGGTGGTCAAGGTCAGCGCCTATGATTTTGCCATTTACGGCGGGCTGGACGCCAAAGTCGTGTTTATTTCACCGGGTACCATCATGGATCCCGACGCCAAGCTGCCATACTACCTGGTAAGACTTGAAACCGAGACGCCCTATCTGGGCACCGAGTCCAGCCCCTTGCCGTTGATGGCCGGGATGACAGTAGGGGTCGATATTCTGACTGGCAAGAAGACGGTCATGCACTATCTTCTTAAACCGATCAACCGCGCTGCCGAGCGCGCAATGACGGAGCGATAGAGATGCAGGTATATCATTTTGCAGCGGATGCCGACCTGACAACTCGATGGAAGGGAGTGCTGTCCGTGCCCGTTCATCCCTGCGACAGGCTGGCGTCTGTTGCCGACTATCCGACGGGTACGGTGTTGATCGTGCCCTGGGGCCGGTTGTCAGCGGAACAGCGACAGCAGCTGCTTGACCATGAAGGGCCCTGTGCCATTCTGGTGTTGGTTGAGCACCCCACCGCTGCCGAGGGGGAGGAGCTGCTCAGTCAGGGGGTCAGCGGCTATGCCAACACTTACATTAACCCGGACCTTCTGCCTGAAGTTCTGGCTACCCTGGCCCGAGGCGATATCTGGACCGGGCCCGAACTGATGCAAACCATGCTCAAACGCCTGCTGGCGCGTCAGGCCCCCATACTGGATCCGGTTGGAGGCTGGCAGTTGAGCGCCCGTGAGCATCAGGTATTGGATCAGTTACTGCAGGGGCAGAGCAACAAGCAGATCGCGCGACAGCTCGAGATTACGGAAAGAACGGTAAAAGCGCATGTCAGTGCCATACTGGAGAAAGCCGGTGTGCATGACCGGATTGAACTCATTCTACTATTGAGTGGCCAGGCGCCCTCGAATACACAAAAATACGCAGGAGCAGGGATATGAAATTCAAACACTCGGTACTCGCCTTGTCCCTGAGCGTGGGCCTCAGCGGCTGGGCATCCGCTGCCACGCTACAGGAAGTAGTGGTCGACAATATCAACCAGAACCCGGAAGTACAGCAGGCGCTGCAAAGCTATGCCGCGGTGATGCAGGAAATTCGCCAGGCCAAGGCGGGTTACTATCCAACTCTGGATGCAACCCTGGGTTATGGCTATGAATGGACGGATAAGGAAAATGGCGTCCAGGATGAAGAGCTGAACCGCCGCGAAGCTCGGCTGAATCTGAACCAGATGATCTTCGACGGTTTCGCAACCTCCAGTGAAGTCAAGCGGCAGCAGGCCCGTGCGGCCTCGCGCGCGAGCAATTACAAGGACACCGCGCAGCGCTATGTGCTGGCATCGTCTCGCGCCTATCTGGAGGTCCAACGCCGTGAGCAGTTACTGCAGCTGGCCCGGGAAAGCCTGTATAACCACGTGACACTCTATGACCAGATACGTCGCCGTTCCGAGTCCGGCATGGGGACTCTGGCCTCGCTGCAGCAGGCCGAAGGCCGTCTGGCGTTGTCCGAGGTCAACATGCTGGCCGCCGAGAACAACCTGCGGGATGCTCAGGCCAGCTACCGTCGTGTAGTGGGGCAGCCGGTGCCGGACACCCTGGAAGCCTTTGATAGCTCGATACTGGTATTGCCTGAAACCCTGGATGCGGCCATCGAGAAAGGACTGGCCAATCAGCCGGTCGCCAGTCTTGCACAAGCGGATGTGGAAGCAACTCTGGCGCAGCGCGATGCCGCCAAAAGCCGCATGTACCCGCGACTGGACTTTGAAGTTGAGCGCCGCTGGGATGAAAACATCGACGGGACACCGGGCGATGACGAAGATCTAACCGCCATGCTGCGGCTGAGATACAACCTGTTCAATGGTGGGGCCGACAAGGCGCGCATTCGTCAGACCGAACATCAGATCGGCGAGGCTCAGGCGATTCAGCGTGATGCCCAGCGTCAGATCCGCGAGAGTGTGGAGCTGTCCTGGAACGCCTACGAGATCCTGCAGCGTCAGCAGGAGTACCTGGAGAAGCATGTTCGCTCCAGTGAAGATACCCGCGACTCCTACAAGAAGCAGTTCGACATCGGTCAGCGCTCGCTGCTTGACCTTTTGGATACCGAGAACGAGGTGTTCTCGGCCAAGAACCAGCTGGCCGACGCGCGCATTGACAGCGAGATCGCCAAGCTGCGTATCCTGACCGGAACCGGCGAGCTGCTGGAAGCGCTGGAAGTGACACTGCCGCCGGTGGAAGAGACGTCGCCCCAAGTTGCCGCCAGCGCACAATAATTGCATCCCTTTGCGCGGGTGGCTTAGAATTCCCGCAGCCTGAGGTCTTTCTGAAGGGTTGCCCGACCGGGCAGCCCTTTTTTATTTAAAGGATGCGCCGAGCATGAAGTCACACAAAATACTGGAAGCGCCGATCCCCATGCGCTGGGTCGGACCGATCAAGATCAGCGGCGATGTGGTGGACGAGAAGCTCAGCGTGCCCCTGGCAACTTACGAAACGCCACTTTGGCCCTCGGTGGGACGGGGCGCCCGCGTTTCCACCCTGACTGAAAAAGGCATCGTCACCACTGTGGTAGACGAGCGCATGACCCGCTCCATTCTGCTGGAAGCCGATGATGCGCTGGCGGCACATCAGGCGCTGCAGTCGATCAAGGCGCGGCAGGATGACCTTAACACCGTGGTTGCCACCAGCAGCCGCTTTGCCAAGCTGATCGACATGCACAGTCAGATCGTCGGCAACCTGATCTACCTGCGTCTTGAGTTCACCACCGGTGATGCTTCAGGGCACAACATGGTGACCAATGCCGCCGACAAGCTGATTCCCTGGATATTGGCCGAGTACCCGCAGCTGCGTTACAGCTCCATTTCAGCCAACTACTGTTCCGATAAAAAGGCCACAGCGGTCAACGGCATTCTCGGTCGCGGCAAGTATGTGGTCAGCGAAATTCTGATTCCGCGCGATATCTGCGAGCGCCGCCTGAAAACCACGCCGGAAAAAGTGGTTGATCTGAATATCAAAAAGAACCTTATAGGAACTTTGATGGCCGGCGGCCTGCGCAGTGCGAACGCGCACTACGCCAACATGCTGCTGGCGTTCTATCTGGCCACCGGCCAGGATGCTGCCAATATCATTGAAGGCTCCCAAGGTGTGGTACATGCCGAAGTGCGCAATGGCGATCTCTACTTCTCCTGCACTCTGCCCAACCTGATCGTCGGGTCTGTAGGTAACGGCAAGGGAATCGACTTCGTTGAAGATAACCTGCGTCAGCTGGGCTGCAAGGAAGATCGTGAACCCGGTGCCAATGCCCGTCGCCTGGCTGCTATCTGTGCGGCGACCGTACTCTGCGGCGAGCTGTCGCTGCTGGCGGCCCAGACCAACCCGGGTGAACTGATGGAAGCCCATATCAAACTGGAGCGGTAATGACCGACCCCACCAACGAGCGCAAGATCGAACATATCCGGGCCATCGAGCGCGACCCCGCGACGGATCGCAACGGCCAGTGGTTTGATCGCATATTGCTGACCAACCGGGCGCTGCCGGAGCTGTCGCTGGCTGAGATCGACCCCAGCACTGAGTTTCTCGGCAAGCGTCTGAGCTTTCCGCTGCTGATCTCATCGATGACCGGTGGCGATCATGAGCTGGTACGCACCATCAACACCAATCTGGCGATCGCGGCCGAACGCTGTCAGGTGGCCATGGCCGTCGGTTCCCAGCGGGTGATGTTTACTCACCCCGCGGCCGAGGCCAGTTTTGCGCTGCGCGAACATGCACCCACAACGGTGTTGATCGGCAATGTGGGTGGGGTGCAGCTCAACTACGGTTTTGATCTGGACAAGTGTCAGCGTGCGGTGGATGTGATGGCGGCCGATGCGCTCTATTTCCACCTTAACCCGCTGCAGGAAGCGGTTCAGCCGGAAGGGGATACCGATTTTCGCGGCGTAGCCGATAAAATCGGCGCCATCCAGCGCCGACTCAGCGTCCCGGTGCTGCTTAAAGAGGTCGGTGCTGGTCTATCACCTGCCGATATCGCCCTGGGGCTGGAGCAGGGCATTCGCCATTTCGATCTGGCAGGACAGGGCGGTACTTCCTGGAGCCGCATTGAACATCACCGCCGCCATGACGGCAACGATATTGGTATCCGCTTTCAGGACTGGGGGCTGCCTACGCCGGTGGCACTGCAGCAGGCGGAGCCCTTTCTCGACCGCGCCACGTTGATCGCCAGCGGTGGTCTCAGAGATGGGATTGATATGGCCAAATCTGTTATACTCGGCGCCTCGCTATGCGGTATGGCTGCACCCCTGCTGCAGCCGGCGATGGAATCGGCCGAAGCCGTGGCAGCTGTCATTGAGCGGTTGCGACGGGAATTTATCACAGCGATGTTTCTGCTCGGTACGCCGGACCTGGCGGCACTGTTCCGAAACAGGGCGCTTATAGTCCAAGAGCGTTGAGGACCCTGGTCAAGTATGTCCGTTGGTATTGACGAAATCAGCTTTTACACCTCCAACTACTATCTCGATCTGAAGACGTTGGCTGAAGTACAGGGGACGGATCCCGAAAAGTACTACACCGGCATCGGGCAGGAAAAGATGGGCATGGCTGCGCCTGACGAGGATATCGTCACCATGGCCGCCAGTGCCGCTCTGCCGCTGATCGAGCGAGTCGGACCCGATGCAATCAGCACGCTGATGTTCGCTACCGAAACCGGTATCGACCAGTCCAAGGCGGCCGGCATCTACGTTCACCGTCTGCTTGGCCTCAACAGCAACTGCCGTGTGGTCGAACTGAAGCAGGCCTGCTACAGCGCCACCGCTGCACTGCAGATGGCCTGTGCACTGGTCGCACGCAAGCCCGAATCCAAAGTGCTGGTCATCGCTTCCGACATCGCCCGTTACGATCTGGATACACCGGGTGAAGCCACTCAGGGCTGTGGTGCTGTTGCCATGCTGATCAGTGCCAATCCGCGTCTGGTCAGCATCGACCCCGAGGTTGGAAACTACACCGAAGACGTGATGGACTTCTGGCGCCCCAATTACCGCTCCACGGCGCTGGTGGATGGCAAGTACTCCACCAAGATCTATCTCAAGGCACTGAAAAAGGCCTGGGACAACTTCCGCGAGGTTAGCGAGCTGGAGTTTTCCGATTTCAGCCGCTTCTGCTACCACCTGCCGTTCAGTCGCATGGCGCAGAAGGCGCATCAGCAGCTGGTGCGCCATAACAAGGCGCCGCTGTCAGCCGACGAGCAGGAAGCGCAGATCAGCGATACCCTGAGCTATAACCGCATCATCGGCAACAGCTACACCGCCTCCATGTATATTGGTCTGGCGTCGTTGCTGGAAAATACGCTGGAAGACCTGTCCGGTCAGCGCATCGGTTTCTTCAGCTATGGCTCGGGTTGTGTCGGCGAGTTCTTCTCCGGCACCGTGATCGCCGGTTATCGCGATGCCCTGCACGTGCAGCGTCATCGTGAGCTGTTGGCGGCACGGCGGGAGATCAGTCATGACGAATACCTGCAGCTGTACCGCCATCAGGTGCCCACCGACGGTGGCGAACACCGCTTCGCCGAGGGTACAACGGGTCGCTTCCGTCTGGCCGGGATCGTCCACCACAAACGCGAATATATTCCCTGCTGATGCCGACCGCCTGTGCGCCGGGGAAGATTATCCTCAGCGGTGAACATGCGGTCGTTTACGGTTCACCGGCACTGGCGCTGGCGGTGGACCGGCATATGCGAATCCACTACCGCCCCGATCAGCTGCCGCGACTGAGCTGGCATGCCCAGGAGCGCACCCATGTGCTCGGACTGGACAAGCTGGCCAGTCTGCGTCGCCGCCTCGACAGTCACTTTGAACGCTACCTGCGCGGCGAGCTGCCGATCACCCGTATTCTGCAGAAACCGGCCGAGCTGGCGTTCTACGCCGTGGATATGGCGCGGGTGCTGTCCGGGCTGGATATCCGCCCTCAGGGCAGTCTGCGCATCGATTCCGATATCCCCATCGGTGCCGGCATGGGCTCATCAGCCGCCCTGATTGCTGCATTGCTCAAACTTTTTGGTCATTTTGATACCCTCGACGAGCTGATCCGCCAGGTGCGCCATTGCGAGCGCCTGCAGCATGGCCGTGGCAGCATCATTGACGCCGCCGCCGTCTGTTCCGGTGGTCTGGTGCGGGTGCAGGGCGAGCAGGTCGAGCGTCTATCGCTGCCGGAACAGGGACTGGGGCAGGGTTTTTTCTGGCTGTTTACCGGCACGCCCGCTTGCAGTACCGGCGCCTGTGTGGATCAGGTGCGGCGCAATTTTGCCCATTCCGTCATCTGGCAGGAATTTACCGAAACCACCCATGCCTTTGAAAATGCGCTGATGGCCGGCGACAGCCTCATTGAGCCCATTCGGCGCAACCACCGCCTGCTGACCCGTATCGGCGTGGTACCGGCACCGCTGCAGCGGCTGGCCGAACAGGTCGAGCAGGCCGGTGGCGCGGCCAAGATCTGCGGTGCCGGTGCCGTGTCCGGCGATCAGGGCGGGCTAATGCTGTTATTGTTGCCGCCAGGGATGACCCCGGCACAGTTGCCACTATTGCCGGAATGGCACTGGGGTGTTTTAAAGGAGGATCCTCAAGGTGTCCGCATACTCGAAGATTGAGGTCACGGCTCCCGGCAGTATCATGCTGATGGGCGAACATGCCGTGCTGTTTGGTGAACCTGCACTGGCCTGCGCCGTGGAAGCGCGACTGACCCTGACCCTGGTGCCACGGTCCGATCGCCGGGTGCTGATTGACAGTGCCTTGGGTCAGTACAGCGGCTCACTGGATGAGCTTTCGTCCATGCCGGAACTGGCCTTCGTACTGGCCGTCATTGACGGATATCAGTCACAGCTGCAGCAGGGATTTGAGCTGAACATCCGTTCCGGCTTCTCTCATACGGTGGGGTTGGGCTCCTCGGCCGCAGTCACGGCGGCCACCACTGCAGCACTGGCAGCCTACGCGGGTCAGAGCACCGATCCTGAAGCCCTGTTTGCCAGGGCGCTGACGGCGGTACATCAAGTGCAGCATGGCCGTGGCTCGGGTACCGACCTGGCGGCCAGTCTCTATGGTGGTGTGATAGGGTATGACATGGCGCCGGCACAGGTGCGTCCTTTGTCCGGTCTGCCGCCGATCGCACTGTACTACAGTGGTTACAAAATGAAGACGCCAGAGGTGCTGGCGCGGGTAGAGCAGAAGGCGGCGCGTCAGCCCGAGCTCTACGCCGGTCTCTATCGGTTGATGGGGCAGACCAGTCGAGCCGCGGAAAAGGCGGTGAATCATCAGGACTGGGAAGGCCTGGGTGAGCTGATGAACCTGTATCAGGGATTGATGGATGCGCTGGGCGTCTGTGATGCCACCCTGGCCCAGATGATCTATCGCCTGCGTGCCGAACCGGGGGTGCTGGGTGTGAAAATTTCCGGCTCAGGTCTTGGCGACTGTGTATTGGCATTGGGCCGGGTTGAATCCGCGCTGCCCTGGGAGTCCATCCCGGTGAGTGTGGCAGCAAAGGGCGTGGAGATTGCGTATGAATCGAACTGAAGTGGTGTCACGGCTGTTGCCCAAAGTGGTGAAGGCCTCTGCGTCGGCGGAACAGTTTGCCCCCAGCAACATCGCCCTGTGCAAATACTGGGGCAAGCGGGACCGCGAACTCAATCTGCCGATCAACGCCTCGCTGTCGGTGTCGCTGGACTATCTGGGCTCGCATACTCGGCTGATTCCGATTGAAGGCCAGCTGGACGATGTCTGGCTCAACGGTACACAGCTGCAGCCGGGAGCGAAGTTCAGTCAGAAGGTCAGTGAATTCATCGATCTGTTTCGTCGCGATCAGAATCTGTGCTTTCGAGTGGAAACCCGCAACAACATCCCGACAGCGGCGGGGCTGGCCTCGTCTGCATCCGGCTTTGCCGCGCTGACGCTGGCGCTCAATGATGCACTGGCGCTGGATCTGCCGCCGGAAAAGCTGTCGATCCTGGCCCGCCTGGGCAGTGGCAGTGCCTGCCGTTCGGTGTTCAGCGGTTTTGTCGAGTGGGAGATGGGGCAGCGCGAGGACGGTCTGGACAGCCATGCCGTGGCGCTGGAGCAGGTCTGGCCCGGTTTCTGTATCGGACTGGTCGAGATCGATGCCGGCGAAAAGGCCACTGACTCCCGTTCCGGCATGCAGCGCACCGTAGAAACGGCGCATCTTTACCAGAGCTGGCCGCTGCAGGCGGCTGCCGATCTGGAAAAACTGCATCAGGCGATTGCCCGGCGTGATTTCGAGTTGTTGGGCCAGACCGCCGAGCAGAACGCGCTGTCGATGCATGCCACCATGATCGCTTCCTGGCCGCCCTTGCTGTACTGGCAGCCGGAGTCCGTGGCGGCGATGCAGAAGGTCTGGCAGTTGCGTGCTCAGGGGATGCAGGTCTATTTCACCATGGATGCCGGTCCCAATCTCAAGCTGCTGTTTCAGCGCGAGGACCGCGACGCCCTGCTGCAGCACTTCCCCACACTGGAAGTCGTGGAGCCCTTCGGCCACTGATGTCGGCCTGTCATGCCGTTGCCGATACAGTCCCTCATGCCATCTGGCCCGGATAACCGGGTCGGCCTGCCGCTGACCCGCCGTCAGCGCGATCATCAGGGCCGTCTGCAGCTGAGTTATTGGCTACGCACGGCAGAGGGCGCCGAAGAGGTGGTGATCGAGGGCGAATCGGCAGTGGCTTTTCTGCGTGCGGCCGACCGCGAGCGCGCTGCGGGACTGCTCACCGGTCTGCGCGGTTGTTCGCTGCGTCCGCTGGCGCTGTATACCCTGTCCCATGAGCCGGCCTGCGGCCTGTACGCCGACAATCTGGCCGACTGGCATGAGGCGTTGAATCGTCTGCAACAGGCTGGCATCGGCTTGATGGAAGAAGATATTCGCCCGGTCGATCGCTACCTGATCGAGCGCGGCATCTTTGCCGGGGCGCGGGTTGTCCGGAAAAAAGATATCCACAGGGATGGCCGGCCCGGGCTGGTACGTGATCCCTTTATTCCCAACCTCAGACTGCTGTCGCTGGATATCGAAACCACGCTCAGGGCCGACCGCATTCTTTCCATTGCCCTGCAGTGCGGCGAGCAGGAGGTGGTGCTGTTCAACGGCGCTATCCCGCCAGCTGAGGGCATTATCCCCTGCGCCGGTGAGCGCGCTCTGTTGCTGGCGCTGATGCAGCAGGTGCGGCAGATGGATCCGGACCTGCTGATTGGCTGGAATGTGATCGGCTTCGACCTGCGTGTGCTCGAGCAGCGGGCACAGGCTCTGGGCATTCGTCTTTGTCTGGGGCGGGATGATCAGCCACTGCGGGTGGAGCCGTCGCAGACCGGGCGCTGGTTTGCCCGCCTCAACGGCCGCGTGGTGCTGGATGGCATCGATACCCTCAAGGGTGCGACCTGGCAGTTCGAGCGTTACAGTCTGGAATTCGTTGCCCGCGAGCTGCTGGGGCGCGGCAAACTGATCCACGATCCCGATGATCGTGGCGAGGAGATTCAGCGCCTTTACCGCGAGGACCCTGAAGCACTGGCGCGCTACAATCTGGAAGACTGCCGTCTGGTCACGGAAATCTTCGACAAGGCCGAGCTGGTGCCCTATCTGCTGGAGCGCGCCCGGCTGACCGGACTGGCGCTGGACAAAGTGGGCGGCTCCTCTCAGGCGTTCGATAACCTCTATCTGCCCAGACTGCACCGAGCGGGCTTTGTCGCCCCGGAGTACGCTTCGGGGCAGGGTGATCTGCAGGTGCCGGGCGGCTTCGTCATGGACTCGCAACCGGGCCTGTACCGCCATGTGCTGGTGCTGGACTTCAAGAGCCTGTACCCGAGCATTATCCGCAGTTTCCAGATCGATCCGCTGGGACTGGCCATGGGCACCCGTGGCGATGCGCCACCGGAGGCACTGGTGCCGGGGTTCCATCACGCTATTTTCGATCGCCGCCATGCGCTGTTGCCCGGTATCATCGAGCGCCTCTGGCGCGCCCGCGATGCGGCCAAGCGCGAAGGCAACTCGGCGCTGTCACAGGCGATCAAGATCCAGATGAACGCCTGCTATGGTGTGCTGGGTTCGCGGGTGTGTCGTTTTTTCGATCAGCGTCTGTCCGGCTCCATTACGTTGCGCGGCCACCAGATTCTGCAGCAGACCGCCGAACATATCGAAGCGACCTGGGGGCACCGGGTGATTTATGGTGATACTGATTCCGTGTTTGTCTGGCTGGGTGACGACTGGCCGGACCGGGATACCCATGCCTACGGCGAGCGGCTGGCGGACGAACTGAATCACTGGTGGCGCGAGCAGCTGCGCCGGCGTTTCGATATCGACAGTGCGCTGGAGCTGCAGTACGAAGCCCACTACAGCCGCTTTTTAATGCCGCGCATGCGTCATTCTGAGAAGGGCAGCAAGAAGCGTTACGCCGGTCTCAAGCGTCAGGCCGATGGCAGTGAGGCATTGGTGTTTCGCGGTCTGGAATCGGTGCGCACTGACTGGACGCCGCTGGCACGGGGTTTTCAGCAGCAACTCTATGAACGTATTTTCCATGACCGTCCCTGGCGTGACTGGCTGCAGCAGCAGGTTCAGGCGGTGTTTGCCGGTGAATGCGATGCGGACCTGGTCTACCGTCGCCGTATCCGTCAGCCACTGGACGCCTACACCCGCAATCGCCCGCCTCATGCGCGTGCCGCCCAGCAATTGGAAGACGAGCGCCGCCAGCAGGGCCTGCCGCCGGCCTACCGCGTTGGCGACAGCATCGCCTATGTGATCACGGTCAACGGCCCCGAACCGGTGGAGCTGTTGCGTTCTCCGATCAACTACCAGCACTATGTGGATAAACAGCTGCTGCCGGTGGCGGACAGCATCCTGCCGTTTATCGGTGAATCCTTTGCGCATCTGGTGGCGCCGCAGATCGATCTGTTTTGAGCATTGATTTGATTCATGTGACCCTTCAAGGGAGAAAACAGGCGGTTGTTGGAGTCACAGGGAAAAAGAGAAGGTAACGCAGATGTCGGACAATCAGGACCCGGATTCAACCCGTCGCGGGCTGGCCAAAGGCATGCACTACATGACCTGGATCGTGTTGCTGGCCCTGCTGACGGTGTACTTCAACGATTTTGTCGGTGAGCAGCGCAACCCCAACCAGCACTTGACGCTGGTTGAGTCGGGCAGCGGCGAGGTGGTGCTGAACCGCAATCGCGCCGGTCACTATGTGGCACCGGGCCTGATCAACGGTGAGCGCGTCACCTTCCTGCTCGATACCGGCGCCACCCGGGTCAGTGTTCCCGAGCATCTGGCATCACGACTGGGATTGCGGCGCGGTGCCGAGCAGAAAACCATGACCGCCAACGGCACCATCAGTGTCTATGCGACAGAGCTGGAGCGGGTGCAGTTGGGCGGAATCGAGTTGCGGGACGTGCCCGCCAGCATCAATCCCTTCATGCCGGAAGACACCGTGCTGCTGGGGATGAGCTTCATGCAGCACCTGGAGATGGTGCAGCGGGACGGGCAGTTAACGCTGAGGATACCGCGCTGACGCACGATGATCAGTGCAGCAGACTTGAATGCTGCAGCTCAATATTGCAGCTTAATATTGTAAGTAATGTGGCTCGGTACGAGCAGCCAGCCACTCTTTTACCTGCTCTTCGCTGTTGGCGAAAAATACCACGCGGGGCGTGCTGCTGCGACGGCCGTGACCCGGCAGGTCTGTGCGCAGGATCCACCAGCTCTGGCTGTCCATTTGTTTTACAGTGAGGCAATGATCGGCTTGGGCAAGGTTGCGAAAAGCGGTCATGTGGGGGCTCGTTTAATCAGTAGAATTGGGGGCTGAATTCAGGTGGCTAATTTATAATCAAAGCGTGAAATCTGCAATACTCAAGTGTGCATTTTTGGTGCAGATCCTGCCCTGTGTGCACTTGCTTGGTGCGCAAAGGGCGCATGGCATTGAGGGAATTTTTCTGCACCAACAGCTGTTATCCGCCGAGTAAACTTACATAATAGCTGCAACAGCTCTGTCGGCGTATGTCCCCTGTGGAGGAGCGCCCGGCAGCAGGCAACTGAGTCATAACACCCGGCGGTTAGCGTCGGCAGAGGTAAAGGTCAGAGGTATAAGGCAAGTGTCAACTACCTCTCCTTGAAAGGAGAGGCTTGTAAATGCAAGCCGGGTTGACCAGGGCAAGCGGTAACCAATCCGCTACGTTGATAACAGGTCGCTAAGACTCACCTGCGAATGCTTCCTCAGTTCGCAGCTCTGGAAGGTCAGGATCACGCGGGCGCAAGGTAAAACGCCGAAGGTCTTGGCCGCTGTGGCAACACAGGAGCCGGTTATCAACATGCCCGAGGGGAGATGGGGTGCAAACCCCGCGACACAAGGCCCGTAAGGGCATTGATCAGGAGGAAATCGCATGGCGGTTTTCGTATGGGACAAACACAAGCAGCCGTTGATGCCGTGCAGCGAAAAGCG
>CAYMHL010000035.1:5396-19733 GCA_964390205.1 uncultured Marinobacterium sp. | reverse complement strand
AACCGAACAAGGCAGCCACACGCTGCTGTGTCTGCTCCAGCTCTTCTCTGACCGGTTGTGTCAGATCCAGGCAGTGCAACTCAATCTCATCGCCATCCAGCGTCACGCTGAGGGTACCGGGGAGCAGCGACAGGGTGTTGGCCAGCAGCCAACGCGGCACGCCCTCAGGCAAGGTCAGCGGTGCACGCAGGTAGCCGGGCGTTATCGGCAGCGACGGAGACAACAGGCGTCGTGAGACGTCAATGGCCGCGAGCAGAGAACGATGGATGAAAAACAGCACAAAGCCGGGCAAGGCATGCAGGCGGATGACATGAGATGAGGGTGGAAACAGAGGAACGGACAACCCGCTCACCAACAGGCTGACAATGGCGCCAAACAGCAGGCCCGAGGCATCTCCATCCGTCAATGCCCACCAGACCAGCCATAACAGCAACATGCGCAATACCAGTGTCACCCATCGGGACATGGGGCCTCCTGCTCGTATGTATCACTGTCTGAACTGACCACGAATCAAGTGGTTAGGTTCAGCCTAACACAGAACCGGCAGGCCCGCGCAAGCCTCTGTCTATTGACTGCGCTCGACTCAGGATGAGCAGGTCAGGTAAATGGACTCCGCCCACTGCGGCCGTGGCCCGGCGTAATGTTCGAAACCTGGATGAACGTCGCCGGGATGACGCAGCAAAGGCAGCAGATCATGCAGTGGTCGATAATCGCCCTGATGCGCTTCGCGGATCACCTCTTCGGCCATGTAATTGCGCAGGATGAAACGCGGATTGACCGAGCGCATCTGCTGGCGACGAATGGGTTCGCTGGCCACCTCCTGTCGGGCGCGTAACCGGTACTGCTGCAACCAGGCCTGCAAGGCTTCCGGTCGCTCGACAAAGGCGAGCAGTTCCCTGTCACTGACAGAATGGCCGGGCTGCCACTCGGTGAGTGCACGCAGAAAGCGGTTATGGTCGATACGCTGCTCGACAAGGATCGCCTGCAGCTGATCGACCAGCCGCTGATCACCTGCATCCACTGACTGCAGGCCCAGCCGCGCCTTCATCCGCGCCAGGTATGCGGCTTCATACAGCCCCTGGAAACGATCCAGTTCGGCTTCCAGCTGTTCACGCTCCACCAGCGGCAGCATCGCCTGTGCCAAAGCCGCCAGATTCCACAACAGGATCGACGGCTGCTTGTTAAAGGCATAGCGGGCCTGATGATCATTTTTGTTGGCGACATGATCAGGTTCGTACTGGTCAAGGAAGGTATAGGGACCGTAATCGAAGGTCTCGCCAATCAGGGACATATTGTCGGTATTCAACACGCCATGAACAAAACCATACGCCTGCCAGGCCGCTGCCAACTTTGCCGTGCGTTCAACCACTTCCCGGTACATGGCCGCACAGGGCTGCTCGGCATCCAGCAATTGCGGGAAAAAGCGCTGCAGACAATAATCGGCCAGCCGCTTCAGTTCGTCATGCTGACCGGAATAGAAGAAGTATTCGAAATGACCAAAACGGATATGACAGGGCGTTACCCTCAGCAGCATGGCACAGGGTTCCATGCCGTTGCGCAGCGTGTGTTCTTCACTGCCCAGCAAACACAGGGCTCGGGTGGTCGGAATGCCAAGGCCCGCCATGGCTTCCCCCGCCAGATATTCTCGAATGCTGGAGCGCAGCACGGCACGACCATCACCAAAACGGGAAAAGGCCGTCTGGCCTGCGCCTTTCAGGTGCAGATCGTAACGCTCGCCCCGGCTGTTGACCACTTCCCCCAACAACAGACCACGACCATCACCCAGATCGGGATTGTAGACACCAAACTGATGACCGGTGTACTTCATCGCCAATGGTTCGACACCCGGCCATGCCTGGACACCGGTACAGTACTGCACCAGCTCCTCCGGTGAGATGCGACAGGGATCCAGATCCAGCTGTCTCGCCACCTCAGGGCAAAACGCGATCAAATGGCTGTGTTGCAGCGATTGTACCTGCCTGCGCTCAAACCAGGACTCGGGCAAGCGGGCATAGCTGTTGTCAAAATTGAGCTGATTCAGGGCACGGCCGGCACTCATCGTAAAACCTCCTTGACTGGCAGGCTATAACCTAGCATTTAACTCAAGTATATACAGCCGATAAAAAGCAGGGTTAATTTTTGCGAGCAGGCTGTTAAGCTTGCGGCTCGACAAGGAGTACCCCATGTGGATCGAATTATCTGACCTTTTCTGGCTGGCACTAACGGCGCTGGTGTGCCTGAGCTGGTGGCATAACCTCAAGATGCGCGAGTACGCCATGCTCAAGGTTGTGCGCTATTGCGAGCAGCATGATGTTCAGCTGCTGGATGAGAGTATCGCCCTGAAAAGCCTCAAACCTCGGCGTGACCAGGCCAGCGGCAGATTGGTACTGGCCAGGCGCTACCAGTTTTACTTCACCTCTACCGGTGATGAGCGCTATCCCGGAACCATTGACCTGCTAGGCCGTCAGGTCAGAGGCATAGAACTGGCCGCACACAAACTGGGTTAACGCTGCTTCAGAGCCCTGGTGATCAACCGATCAAGCTGATTGGCAAACTGCTGCCGATCCGCCTGATTCAAGGCCGCAGGTCCACCGCTTTGCACACCGCTTGCGCGCAGTGTTTCCATGAAATCGCGGATATTCAGCCGGGCACGGATGTTTTCGGCGGTGAAACGCTCGCCACGAGACGTCAACGCCAGCCCGCCCTTTTCCAGCACCTCAGCCGCCAGCGGAATGTCGCTGGTGATCACCAGGTCTCCCGCCTCGCAGCGACGGACAATTTCATTGTCCGCCACATCAAACCCACCGGACACCTGAATCGCACGGATATTGGCGGCAGGCGGTACCTTGAGTGCATGGTTGGCTATCAGGGTCAGTTCAAGCCCGCTGCGCTCTGCAGCCCTGAACAGAATTTCCTTGATCACCACCGGACAGGCGTCGGCATCGACCCAGATTTTCATGGCCGTGCTCCTCAGCGCAACTGACGGACACGACAGCTGCGCCCTTTGACCTTGCCGGCTGACAGCACGCGCACCGCATCCCGTGCACTGGATCGACTTACGGCGACATAGGTGCAGAAGTCGAACACACGTATCTTGCCCACCTGATCACCCGTCAAGTCACCGCCACTGGTAAGAGCACCAAGCACATCACCAGGGCGAATCTTCTGCTTTTTACCCACGTCAAGCTGCAGCGTAGCCATGGGAGGACGGTAGTCACCGGTTGCAACCGCTGGCGGCAGAGGCTCATCGGAAATAATCATGTCCATCTGCGCCTCAACGGCAGCCAGCTTGAAGCGCTCACGCTCATTGAACAGGGTAATGGCAACGCCACTCTGCCCCGCTCGGCCGGTACGGCCAATACGGTGAACATGCACCTGAGCTTCCTTGGATGGACGATGATTGATCACCAGATCCAGACCCTCGATATCAAGGCCGCGTGCGGCCACATCGGTGGCCACCAGCACCGACGCACTCTGGTTGGCAAAACGTACCAGCGTTTGATCACGCTGCCGCTGGTCGAGATCCCCGTGCAAGGCAACAGCCGCAATACCATCCTGCTGCAGGTGACTCTCAAGATCTCTGACTTCCTGTTTGGTGTTGCAGAACACCACGGCAGAAATCGGTCGGTAGCGATACAGCAGCTGAGTAATGGCCGCATCACGGCGTTCATCAGTCACCTCATGAAAATGCTGTTCGATGCTGGTATTGCGATGCAGCGCCTCGACTTCGACCCTGACAGGTTCGCGCATGATCCTGCCGGCAACCGCCGCAATTTCTTTGGGATAGGTCGCACTGAACAGCAATGTCTGGCGGTTGGACGGGGTGGTGGCCACGATGGCATCAACCGCCTCCTGGAAACCCATCTCCAGCATCCGATCGGCTTCATCCAGCACCAGCGTCTGCAGACGATCCAGTTTCAAGGTGCCCTTGCGCAGATGCTCCTCGATACGCCCGGGGGTACCAACAACGATATGCGCACCATGCTCCAGCGAGCCGATCTGCGGCCCCAGCGGCATGCCGCCGCAGAGTGTCAGCACCTTGACGTTGGCTATCTGACGCGCCAGACGACGCAGTTCCTGGGCGACCTGGTCAGCCAGCTCACGGGTCGGACAGAGCACCAAAGACTGCACATGAAAGCGACCGGTATCCAGTGCCTGTAACAAGCCCAGCCCGAAGGCTGCGGTCTTGCCGGAGCCTGTCTTCCCTTGGGCGATCAGATCACGCCCCTGAAGAATGACCGGCAGGCTATCCTGCTGGATCGGCGTCATCTGATGATATTCGAGAGATTCCAGGTTGCGCAGAAGCTTGGGCTTAAGGGCGACACGGGAGAAAGGCTGTTGACTCAAGGCGGATACCTGTTGATGGTGCAATAAAAGAACGCATTCTATCAGAACCACCGTATCAGGTTGGCTACGGGCACAAAAAAAGGCAGCCGAAGCTGCCTTTTTCAGAGATGACGAAGAAACTTACTTCATTTCCCAGCCAGTGACTTCGGCCAGAGCCTTGCCAATGTCAGCCAGGGAACGAACAGTCTTCACACCCGCGTCTTCCAGTGCAGCGAATTTCTCGTCCGCTGTACCCTTGCCACCGGAGATGATCGCACCGGCGTGGCCCATGCGCTTGCCGGCAGGTGCAGTAACACCCGCGATGTAGGAAACAACCGGCTTGGTTACGTTAGCCTTGATGTAGGCAGCCGCTTCTTCCTCGGCAGAACCACCGATCTCACCGATCATGACGATCGCTTCAGTCTGAGGATCGTTCTGGAACATTTCCAGAATATCGATGAAGTTGGAGCCCGGAATCGGGTCACCACCGATACCGACACAGGTAGACTGACCGAAGCCGGCATCAGTCGTCTGCTTAACCGCTTCGTACGTCAGAGTACCAGAGCGGGAAACGATACCGACTTTGCCCGGCAGGTGGATGTGACCCGGCATGATACCGATCTTGCACTCTCCCGGAGTGATCACGCCCGGACAGTTCGGACCGATCAGGCGCACGCCCAGCTCGTCACACTTGATCTTGCACTGCAGCATATCCATTACCGGAATGTGCTCGGTGATGCAGACGATCAGCTTGATGCCGGCATTGGCCGCTTCCAGGATGGAGTCCTTGCAGAAAGGAGCCGGTACGTAGATAACAGACGCTTCAGCGCCGGTTGCTTCAACGGCTTCCTTCACGGTGTTGAACACCGGCAGACCCAGGTGCTCGGTACCACCCTTGCCCGGGGTAACACCGCCGACCATTTTGGTACCGTAGGCAATCGCCTGCTCAGAGTGGAAAGTACCCTGGCCGCCAGTAAAGCCCTGACAGATGACTTTGGTATCTTTGTTGATCAGAACGGCCATGATTATTTACCCTCCGCTGCTTTGACTGCCTGCTGCGCAGCATCAGTCAGGCTGGTTGCTGCAATGATGTCCAGACCGGATTCGGCCAGCTTCTGCGCACCCAGCTCAGCGTTGTTACCTTCCAGACGTACCACAACCGGTACGCTGACACCCACTTCTTTAACTGCACCGATGATACCGTCGGCGATCAGGTCGCAGCGTACGATACCGCCGAAGATGTTAACCAGAACCGCCTTAACGTTCTGATCTTCAAGGATGATCTTGAACGCTTCGGTTACGCGCTCTTTGGTTGCACCACCACCAACATCCAGGAAGTTGGCCGGGAAACCGCCGTGCAGAGAAACGATGTCCATGGTGCCCATTGCCAGGCCCGCACCGTTTACCATGCAGCCGATGGTACCGTTCAGCGCAACGTAGTTCAGATCCCACTCGGCCGCACGGGCTTCACGCGGATCGTCCTGAGACGGATCGTGCATCGCCTGCAGGTCCTTGTGGCGGTAAACAGCGTTACCGTCGATCACAACCTTGGCATCCAGGCAGTGCAGGTTGCCCTGGTCAGTGATGACCAGCGGGTTGATTTCCAGCAGTGCCAGATCTTTCTCTTCGAACATCTTCGCCAGACCCAGGAAGATGTTGACGAACTGCTTGATCTGGTCACCCTGCAGACCCAGCTGGAATGCCAGCTCACGACCCTGGTAGGGCTGAGCACCGGTCAGGGGATCGATGGTTGCTTTCAGGATCTTTTCCGGAGTCTCTTCAGCAACTTTTTCGATCTCGACACCACCTTCAGTGGATGCCATGAACACGATACGACGGCTGGAGCGATCAACAACTGCACCCAGGTACAGTTCGTTGGCGATATCGGTGCAGGTTTCAACCAGAATTTTGGTAACCGGCTGACCGTTGGCATCTGTCTGATAAGTAACCAGACGCTGACCCAGCCATTTTTCTGCGAAGGCCTGAGCTTCAGCCGGAGAATCAACCAGCTTTACACCACCTGCCTTGCCACGGCCACCGGCGTGAACCTGGGCTTTTACAACCCACTTGTCACCGCCAATCTTTTCAGCCGCTTCAGCAGCCGCTTCCGGAGTATCTACCGCGATCCCTTTGGAGACCGGCAGACCATATTCGGCAAACAGCTGTTTGCCCTGGTACTCGTGAAGGTTCATGCTCTAATCCGTTGTATTTTCGGTTATACAGGTGCCCTTATCCAAGTGCATGTGGCAAGGGCACACCTTTTGCTATGCAGAACCCCGTCGAGCGAGATCATCGCCCGACGAGGTCAACCCTTCAGGTTATCGCTTTTTGCGATTTGCAATGTGAATGGCGTGATTGTCCACTGCCAGAGCCGCCTCATGGACAGCTTCACTGACGGTCGGGTGAGCGAATACCATCAGCTGCAGATCCTCTGCACTGGAGCAGAATTCCATTGCAATCACACCCTGAGCGATCAGTTCGGAAGCGATGCCACCGACCATGTGAACACCCAGAATACGGTCGGTTTCTTCATCAGCGATGATTTTAACGAAACCGTCGGTGGCATTGGCTGCCATCGCACGACCGGAGGCCGCGAACGGGAACTTGCCAACCTTGATCTTCACGCCTTCAGCCTTCAGTTCCTGCTCGGTCTTGCCGACCCAGGCCAGTTCAGGGAAGGTGTAAATGATGTTGGGGATGCAGTCATAATTCATCGCCGCCTTATGACCGGCAATGATGTCAACCGCCATGATGCCCTCTTCCGATGCCTTGTGCGCCAGCATCGGTCCGCGTACGGAGTCACCGATGGCGAAAACGCCCGGCGCATCGGTACGGCAGCTCTCATCAACAAAGATGAAACCGCGCTCATCCAGCTTGACACCGCTGTCAGCAGCCAGCAGGCCCTGAGTCTGGGGACGACGACCAACCGCTACGATCAGCTTGTCGAACACCATCTCCTGCTCACCGTTGGCGTCAGTGTATTTGACCTTCACTTCCTTGCCATCGATGATTTCAGTGCCGGTGCAGCGCGCACCCAGCTTGATGTCCAGACCCTGTTTGGTCAGCAGCTTCTTGGCTTCCTTGGCCACATCAACATCAGCCAGTGCCAGGAAGTCATCCATGGCCTCGAACACGGTCACTTCGGAACCGCAACGTGCCCAGATGGAGCCCATTTCCAGACCGATAACACCGGCACCGATGATACCCAGACGCTTCGGCGTCTCATCGATTTTCAGTGCGCCTTCGTTGTCAACGATCAGACCTTCGGTCAGCGGTGCCGGCGGGATTTCCACCGGTACGGAGCCGGAGGCCAGGATGACGTTATCGGCAGCATACACATTGCTGCTGCCATCCTGTGCAGTGACTTCAACCTGCTTGTTGGCCAGCAGCTTGCCGGTACCCTGCAGCAGAGTGACACCGTTGGCCTTGAACAGACCGGCGATACCGCCGGTCAGGTTCTTAACGATCTGGTCCTTGCGGGCCACCATCTGCTTGGTGTCCATGTGCACGTTATCAGCGATGATACCCTGAGCGGCAAAGCCGTGCTGCGCTTCATGGAACTTGTGCGTGGTTTCCAGCAGTGCCTTGGAGGGAATGCAACCCACGTTCAGGCAGGTACCACCCAACACGGGAGTACCCTTGTCATCAACCCACTTCTCGACACAGGCAGTCTTCAGACCCAGCTGAGCTGCGCGAATGGCAGCGACGTAACCGCCAGGGCCGGCACCGATAACAATCAAATCAAATTTATCTGACATTACTCAATCCTGTTTTCACTCGTTCGATTATGGGTCCGATCAAACATCCAGCAGCATGCGCGCCGGATCTTCCAGCAGATCCTTAATGGTGACGAGGAATTGTACCGCCTCTTTTCCGTCAATCATACGGTGGTCATATGACAGTGCCAGGTACATCATCGGCAGGATTTCAACCTGACCGTTGACGGCCATCGGACGCTCCTGGATCTTGTGCATACCCAGGATGGCAGTCTGCGGCGGGTTCAGAATCGGCGTAGACATCAGGGAACCGAACACACCACCGTTGGTGATGGTGAAGGTACCACCCTGCATGTCGTCCATGCCCAGTTTGCCTTCACGACCGCGCTTGCCGAAATCGGCAATGGTAGCTTCCACTTCGGCCAGGCTCATGGAATCGGTATCACGCAGCACCGGTACCATCAGACCACGCTCGGTGGATACGGCAACACCGATATCCTGGTAACCATGGTAAACCATGTCGTTGCCGTCGATGGAGGCGTTCACGGCCGGGAAACGCTTCAGCGCTTCAGTGGCAGCCTTAACGAAGAAGGACATGAAGCCCAGGCGTGTGCCGCCGTGAACCTTCTCGAACAGGTCCTTGTACTGCTTGCGCAGCTCCATCACTGGCTTCATGTTGACTTCGTTGTAGGTGGTCAGCATGGCTGCATTCTGCTGAGCTTCAACCAGACGCTTGGCGATGGTGGCACGCAGACGGGTCATCGGCACACGCTTCTCGGTGCGCTCACCAACCGGGATATTCAGTACCGGAGCCGCTGCTGCAGGCGCAGCAGCTGCCGGAGCGGCAGCCGGCTTGTTCTTGATGAAGTTCTGTACGTCTTCCTTGGTGATACCGCCATTCTTGCCGGTACCCGGGATCTGAGACGCATCCAGACCGTTTTCTTCGATCAGTTTGCGTGCAGCAGGACCGATCTTGTCAGCATCGGTGGTGGTTTCAGCGGCCGGTGCAGAAGCAGCTTCGGCGGCCGGAGCTGACGCAGCAGGAGCAGAAGCGGCAGCACCCGCTTCAAACACTGCAATGACTTCTTCGCTCAGAACAGTGTCGCCTTCGCCCTTGACGATCTCCTTGATTACGCCGTCTGCAGGCGCAACCACTTCAAGAACGACCTTGTCGGTTTCAATGTCAACAATCAGCTCGTCGGCTGAGCAGGCTTCACCCGGCTGCTTGTGCCAGGTTGCAACGGTACCGTCCGCTACGGATTCAGGGAAAGTCGGCGCTTTGATATCGATGGACATGCTGTTTCCTTTAATAATGCTGCACAGGTATTGATTACAGATACAAACCTGTCATTAACCGTTGATTGCTTCGTTGACCAGCTGTTCTTGCTGCTCAAGGTGAACCGAAATGTAGCCTACAGCAGGCGCGGCTGCATGCGGACGACCCACACCCATCAGGTGCAGTTTGGGGTCGTGCTGCTGCAGAACATTGCGCATGTGATGCTGACTGCAGTACCAGGCACCCTGGTTCATCGGCTCTTCCTGACACCAGACCACGGATTCAAGGTTAGTGTACTCGGCAATCGCTTGCTTCAGACCCTCTTCCGGGAACGGATAGAGCTGCTCGATGCGCACGATGGCAACATCGTCTTTCTCGAGTTCGGCGCGGCGATTGTACAGATCGTAGTAGACCTTGCCACTACACATGACAACACGCTTCACTTTCTTCGGATCCAGCGCATCCACTTCCGGGATCACTGGCTGGAAAGTACCTTCGGACAGATCTTCCAGCGAGCAAATAGCCTGCTTGTGACGCAGCAGCGACTTGGGTGACATCACCACCAGCGGCTTGCGCAACGGACGAGCAACCTGGCGGCGCAGCAGGTGGAAAATCTGGGCCGGGGTAGTCGGTACGCAGACCTGAATATTGTGTTCGGCACACATCTGCAGGAAACGCTCCAGACGAGCAGACGAGTGCTCAGGACCCTGACCTTCGAAGCCGTGCGGCAGCAGCATGGTCAGACCACACAGACGACCCCACTTGTGCTCACCGGAGGTGATGAACTGGTCGATGACCACCTGGGCGCCGTTGGCGAAGTCACCAAACTGAGCTTCCCAGATCACCAGTGCATTCGGCGTCGTGGTGGCATAGCCGTATTCGAAGCCCAGTACCGCTTCCTCGGACAGGAAGGAGTCATAGATATCGAAATCGGGCTGTCCCTCGGCCAAGTGCTGCAAGGGCACATGGATGGACGCATCTTTCTGGTTGTGTACCACAGCGTGACGGTGGGAGAAAGTACCACGACCCACGTCCTGACCCGTCAGGCGAATCGGGTAGCCCTCAGCCAACAGCGTGGCATAGGCCATGGTCTCGGCGAAGCCCCAGTTGATCTCCATGGCACCGGCAGCCATTTTCTTGCGGTCTTCGTAGATTTTCTGCACCTGACGCTGGACGGCAAAGCCTTCCGGGAATTCACAGGTCTTGTTGGCCAGTTCCTGCAGCAACTTCTGATCGACACGGGTATCGCACTCGAAGGACCATTTGTGACCCAGGTACGGCGTCCAGTCAACGTGCAACTCGCGGTTAGGTTCCATCACCAGAGAGTTGGCTACGTGCTGACCGTTTTCCAGTGCCTGACGGTAGTCCTGATCCAGCTGCTTGGCCTCGTCTTCAGACAACACACCCTCTTCTACCAGACGTGCGGCGTAGAGTTCCTTGGTCGTCTTCTGGACCTTGATCTGCTTGTACATCAGTGGCTGGGTGCCGGACGGCTCATCCGCTTCGTTGTGACCGCGACGACGATAGCACACCAGATCGATGACCACGTCTTTGTTGAATTCATTGCGGTAATCCAGTGCCAGCTGAGTCACAAAGCGCACGGCTTCGGGATCATCACCGTTAACATGGAAGATCGGTGCCTGAACCATCTTGGCCACATCGGTACAGTACTCGGTGGAACGCGCATCTTCCTTCTTGGAAGTGGTAAAGCCCACCTGGTTGTTGATCACGATGTGAATGGTACCGCCGGTCTTGTAGGCACGGGTCTGGGACATCTGGAATGTCTCCATGACCACGCCCTGACCGGCAAAAGCGGCATCGCCGTGGATCGAAACCGGGATCACGCTGTTGCCGATAGCATCGTCACGACGATCCTGGCGGGCACGAACAGAGCCTTCGACTACCGGTGAAACGATCTCCAGGTGAGACGGGTTGAACGCCATGGCGATGTGAACTTCGCCACCCGGGGTCATGACGTTGGACGAGAAGCCCTGGTGATACTTAACGTCACCGGAGGTTTCGATCAGCTTCTTGCCTTCGAACTCACCGAACAGATCCTGAGGGTTCTTGCCGAAGATGTTGACCAGCACGTTCAGACGGCCACGGTGGGCCATGCCGATAACCAGCTCCTTGGCACCATCACGACCGGCACGCTGCACCAGCTCATCCAGACACGGAATCAGGCTTTCGCCACCTTCCAGACCGAAGCGCTTGGCACCGGCATAACGGGAACCCAGGTACTTTTCCAGACCCTCTGCAGCAGACAGACGTTCCAGAATGTGCTTGCGCTCGTCATTGGTCAGTACGGGATGGCTGCGCACCGGCTCCATGCGAGACTGAATCCAGCGCTTTTCCTGAGTATCGACGATGTGCATGTACTCAACGCCGACGGTAGTGCAATAGGTTTTCTTGAGATCAGCCAGGATCTCTTTCAGCGAGCTCTCTTCGGGACCGAAGAACAGGGAACCCAGCTGGAAACGGGTATCAAAATCGGCTTCGGACAACTCATGGAAACGTGGATCCAGGTCAGGTACCTGTTCACGTTCCATCAGGTTCAGCGGATCGATATCGGCATGCTGATGCCCGCGCACACGATACGCATTGATCATGCGCAGAACGCGAACCTGTTTCTTTTCATGCTCTGAACTGACACTGCTGCCGGAAACCGGCGTGGCGCGCTTCTGATTCTTGGAGAGGAGAAGGAAGTGATCCCGGATGGTGGAGTGAGGGACATCCTGAGTGATGTTGTCACCAACCTTGGGAAGACGGTCAAACTCGTCGCGCCATTCTTGTGGAACAGCGTTCGGGTCCATCAGATAAGTTTCGTATAGTTGTTCAACATATGAAAGGTTACCCCCATACAGGTGGGCATTCTTCCACATCTGCTCCATTATGCCATCTTGCATTATCATCTCACCCTGGCTCTGAGAGGGCGCTGCATCGGTCAGGCTGCACTATTTCCTGGACCGGCAGTCCTGCGACCCTCTGCTGATTACCGTTTCTGTATATAACACGCCGCCACACGGATCGCGTGTAGCTGCGGGCATTAATTCTACGCCTTTTGCGCCAGCCTTTACACTGTTGGCAGGCACGGATTCTACAAAATATTACACCTGTGGCGACATAGGCCTTTCGGCTAGTAAATTTACACCGTTTGGCTGCAAACCAAAAAAAACGGCACCTTTCAAGGGTGCCGTTTTTCAATACGTCTTTCGAGACAGAACCAAATAATCAGGTGGCCTGCTGAATCAGCAAATTACGAATCTTGCCGATCGCCTTGGTCGGGTTAAGACCTTTCGGGCACACGCTGACGCAGTTCATGATGCCGTGGCAGCGGAAAACGCTGAACGGATCATCAAGCTCGGCCAGACGCTCATTGGTTGCAGTATCACGGCTATCCGCGAGGAAGCGGTAAGCCTGCAACAGACCGGACGGACCGATGAACTTGTCCGGGTTCCACCAGAAGGACGGACAGGAGGTGGAGCAGCATGCACAGAGAATACACTCGTACAAACCGTCCAGCTCGGCACGCTCTTCCGGAGACTGCAGACGTTCGATCGCCGGCGCCGGGGTATCATTGATCAGGAACGGCTTGATCTTCTCGTACTGTTTGTAGAACTGGGTCATATCAATGACCAGGTCACGAATGACCGGCAGACCGGGCAGCGGACGCAGCACCAGCTTGTCATCCTTGACCACTTCGGACAGCGGAGTGATACAGGCCAGACCGTTCTTGCCGTTCATGTTCATACCGTCAGAGCCACATACACCCTCACGGCAGGAACGACGATAGGCCAACGTCTGATCTTTTTCTTTCAACAGCTGGAGCAGATCCAGCACCATGATGTCCTTGCCACCCGGGATGTCGATATGAACATCCTGCATGTACGGCGCATCATCAATCTCAGGATTGTAACGATATACACTTACCAGCATCGCACCAGCCCCTTAGTAGGTTCGCACTTTCGGCGGGAACGGATCCATTGTCTTCGGCGCAAAGTTAACTGCACGCTTGCCAACGGACTTGGTTTGCGGGAAGAACACAGAGTGGCACAGCCAGTTCTCGTCATCACGCTCGGTGAAGTCGTTGCGCGCATGCGCACCACGAGACTCTTTACGCTCTTCTGCCGCAATCGCAGTCGCTTCCGCAACTTCCATCAGGTTTTCAAGCTCCAGCGCTTCAATACGAGAGGTATTGAATGCCTGACTCTTGTCTTCAAGATGTACGTTGGCAATGCGCTCACGGATCTCCTTCAGCAGACCCAGACCTTTCTGCATGCTTGCGCCATCGCGGAATACACCGAAGTACAGCTGCATGGTGCTCTGAAGCTCTTTACGCAATTCGGCAACCTTCTCGCCACCCGTACTGTTATTCAGACGGTTCAAACGAGCCATGGCTGCTTCGATCTCAGCATCGGTTGCATCCGGCACTTCATAGCCTTCACGCATCTGCTGCTCAATCTGCATACCCGCTGCACGACCAAACACCACCAGGTCAAGCAGAGAGTTGCCACCCAGACGGTTGGCACCGTGTACGGATACACATGCCGCCTCACCACAGGCAAACAGACCGTTGATGATCTTGTCTTCACCTGTCTGCGGATCAGGAGAAATCGCCTGACCACCGATGTTGGTCGCGATACCACCCATCATGTAGTGACAGGTCGGCACAACCGGAATCGGCTCTTTCACCGGATCGGTTGCAGCGAAGGTCTTGGACAGCTCACAGATACCCGGCAGACGGGAATGCAGCACTTCCTCACCCAGGTGATCCAGCTTCAGGTAAACGTGATCGCCGTTCTCACCGCAGCCACGACCTTCCAGGATTTCCAGAATCATGGAACGAGCCACAACGTCACGACCAGCAAGATCCTTGGCGTTCGGAGCATAGCGCTCCATGAAGCGCTCGCCATCCTTGTTGATCAGGTAGCCACCCTCACCACGGCAACCTTCGGTTACCAGCACGCCCGCACCAGCGATACCGGTCGGGTGGAACTGCCACATTTCCATATCCTGAAC
>CAYMHL010000035.1:0-5296 GCA_964390205.1 uncultured Marinobacterium sp. | reverse complement strand
TGACCGGTACGGTCGGCCGCAGCACAGGTACGTGCCGCCTGAGTGGGGTTATCCGGTCCTTTGGACTGACCACCGAAGGGACGCTGATAAATACGACCCACTTCAGTACGCGAGAACGGCAGACCCATGTGATCCAGCTCGAATACAGCCTGAGGACCCACAGAACACATGTACTCAATCGCGTCCTGGTCACCGATGTAGTCAGACCCCTTTACGGTGTCGTACATGTGCCAGCGCCAGTCGTCGTTCGGATCCGCACTGGCGATCGCACACGTGATACCGCCCTGAGCAGATACAGTGTGTGAACGCGTCGGGAACACTTTGGTAACGCAGGCGGTATTCAGGCCTGACTGTGCCAGCTGCAGCGCAGCGCGCATGCCAGCACCACCACCACCGACGACAATTGCATCGAAAGTAAGCGTACGCAGTTTAGACATGTCTTAAATACCCCACAGAATCTGAATGCCCCAGACGACGTAAATAAACGCCAGCAGGCCGCATACGGACTGGAACATAAAACGAGCACCGGTAGCCTTGATGTAGTCAGTTGATACGGACCACATACCAATCCATGCATGAGCAACCATGGACAGCAGCGCCAGCAGGGTATAAATACGCATGGCCGTGCCATTGAACAGCTCTTTCCACTGCGCAAAATCCAGCTCAGGATTCAGCAGCAGATAGCCGATCATGAAAACGGTATAGGTCAGCAGGACCAGCGCTGTTACACGCTGAATCATCCAATCGTAGAGTCCACTGCGACCAAAGCTTGTAATACTAGTTACCATATCCAGACTCCTGCCAGCAGAATAGCGATGACCGCTACTACCAAGGTGACTTTTGCAGCCAGTCGACCGCTTTCCAATTCTTCACAGTGACCAAGATCCATGATCAGGTGCTTGATACCTGCAAAGAAGTGGTACAGCAGTGCTGACACCAGTCCCCATGCAATGAGTTTTGCCAGGAAGGAATCCTGGAGCATCCCGGCAGCTTCATTGAAGCCGGCCTGGGATTCCAGCGAGAGACTCAATATGTACAGCATAAAGATGGCGCCAATGAACAGCGCTACACCTGTTACACGATGCAGAATTGAAGTAATCGCCGGAAGTGGCTGTTTTATGGTTCGCAGATCTAAATTTACAGGTCTTTTCTTGTTCACGGCTCTAGTTCACACTTTTCTGTCCAATTGCAGGACAAGAGGACAAGGTTGCTAGGAAGTGCTCAGAGAGTAGTACCTCGAGATGCCAGAACTGACACTAAACCAGTGGGCACGGTGCCAACTCAGGTGCGAGAGTATAGACAGATCACTACCGGAATACAACGCAACAACAGGCGCTTAAGGCTTAAGTCTAGTATGCAGATCCATCCTTTATACTCCTGCGTAAACACTTTTTTGGACCGCATTAAACTAATTATTTATTTCCCTTACAGACCACTATTGCTAGCCGATGAAAAACGTTGTGCGGCGCAGCACTTGAGTAAAAGGCTCAATTGACAATCCTGTTTCAAACTCTATAGTGGTCGGGTCCTTTTTCGGGCCATTTCCTATGACGCGGCGCATGTAGTTTGCCGCAGCAATACAAACAGAATGATAGGAGCCACTAATGGCTGACAAGAAAGCACGTTTGACAGTCGATGGTCTGGACGAAGCGATCGAACTGCCGGTCTATTCCGGCACTGAAGGTCCCGACGTCATAGATGTACGCCCGTTGACCGGCAAAGGCCTGTTTACTTATGACCCTGGCTTCGTGTCCACAGCGGCCTGCGAATCCAAGATCACCTATATCGACGGTGCCAATGGTATTCTGCTGCATCGCGGCTATCCGATTGAACAGCTGGCTGAAAAGTCTGACTATCTTGAAGTCTGCTACCTGCTGCTGAATGGCGAACTGCCGACTGCAGAAGAAAAAGCCAAGTTCGTCAACACCATCTCGAACCACACCATGGTTCATGAGCAGCTGAGCCAGTTCTTCAAAGGCTTCCGTCGTGATGCACACCCGATGGCCATCATGTGCGGCGTTGTAGGCGCCCTGTCCGCGTTCTACCACGACTCTCTGGATATCAATGACCCGCACCATCGCGAAGTCTGCGCCTATCGCCTGATCGCCAAGATGCCGACACTTGCCGCCATGTGCTACAAGTACTCCATCGGTCAGCCGTTCATGTACCCGCAGAACGAACTGAGCTACGGCGCTAATTTCCTGCGCATGATGTTCGGCACTCCGTGCGCTGAATATGAAGTCAATCCGGTGCTGGCCCGCGCCATGGATCGTATCTTCATCCTGCACGCCGACCATGAGCAGAATGCATCCACCTCCACTGTTCGTCTGGCCGGCTCTTCAGGCGCCAACCCGTTCGCATGTATTGCTGCCGGTATCGCAGCGCTCTGGGGCCCGGCCCACGGCGGCGCCAACGAAGCCGTTCTGAACATGCTGGACGAGATTGGCGATGAAGCCAACATCCCCGAGTTCATCGAAAAGGCCAAGGATCCGAATGATCCGTTCCGCCTGATGGGCTTCGGTCACCGCGTATACCGCAACTTCGATCCGCGCGCCAAGGTGATGAAGAAGACCTGCGACGAGGTTTTGAGCCTGCTGGGTATCGAAAACGATCCGCAGCTGCAGATTGCCAAGCGCCTGGAGCAAATCGCCCTGGAAGACGAGTACTTCGTGGCACGCAAGCTGTACCCGAACGTCGACTTCTACTCAGGAATCATTCTGAAAGCGATCGGCATTCCGACCAACATGTTCACCGTGATCTTCGCCCTGTCTCGCACCATCGGCTGGATTTCTCACTGGAATGAATTCCACTCCAGTCCGAACAAGATTGGCCGTCCGCGTCAGCTTTATACAGGCGAGCAGCAGCGCGACTATCCCGCCTGATCGCCAGTCACGACCGACTGACTTACCGAAACCCCGCACTCGCGGGGTTTTTTTGTGACTCCATGGCGGCGCCTTTTCCGGTAGTTCTGATGCATCTTCATGCATAATGAACTATAGTCACTTTCAAATAACAGCGTTCAAACGGAGTTGAACATGCCCTTTCGTTGCCCGCCCTGCCGCCAGCTGCTTACCCATGGCAAACGCCACTCTCAACTTGTGACACTCAGTCATCTTCGGCACAGCGAGCTGGTCAAGTGCTCCAATTGCCTGCATTTCTATCTTTGCGAGCAAGGCCATTGGGAGTCTCTGTCCGACACCATCGAAGCAATCAGGCCCGCGACTTGTTTGCAGTACCAACACTTATTGCAAAACTAAGTTGTCATAATTAATTCATTTGCAAAGCCTTCACATTGTCCTTTAATAAAGATAGTGTATATACATAAAATATACTCTAAGAATTATTATAAGAAGGCTGCTTTAAAATGTCCGAGTGCGAAGATTGCCGCAATTTAATGGGTACCGGCAAACGTGAACATAAAGCGATGGTAAAAATCAGCGAACACCACTCCCATTCAATCTATCGCTGCAGACAATGCGGTACCGAGCTGGTCTTGCTTTTTGACCGCTGGGAGCCCTGCTTCCCCGGCTGGCTGCCACGCCTTGCCTGACCAACCCACAAGCCGATTTATTTCAATTTTCTACTATTAACATCATGCTGAGAGCAGGGCCTTTAGGAATTGAATCATCCACTCAGCGGCGATTACTACACACACTGTTTGCCCAATCGGTGATCGTGCAATCATCGCGGGAACTGTGATTGATTTTCTCACGACACGCACAAATTCCAGACATGAAAAAAGCCGCCCGGCATAACCCGGAAGCGGCTTCTTTCTTAAATCTGGTAGGACTAACTGGATTCGAACCAGCGACCCCCACCATGTCAAGGTGGTGCTCTAACCAACTGAGCTATAGTCCTTCGATGTGCTGCGTATTATATAGATGAACTTTTGGGACGCAAGTGTTTTATCAACTTTTTTCGTTCTTTTTCATGAGGATGCAGCATCTGTCTATGCTGCGATCGAAAATGCTCCATCACCATGTACCAGCGCTTCTTTCAGGACAGTTGGACCAAGGCATGCTCGATGGCGTAACGGGTCAGTCCGGCAGCGGTATGGATATCAAGCTTGGCCTTGATATTCTGACGATGGGTTTCCACCGTTCTGATCTGGCTATAGTTTCCCGGACACACAGACGCAGGTAATATCACCTGCCTATCAAGGTGTGTGTCATGAGTCAGAAAAAGAGCAATTCCTATACAGCTGAATTTAAAGAAGCCGCGGTCAAACTGGCGGTGGAGTCTGATCAACCGGTCGCTCAAACCGCTCGGGAGCTGGGTGTGAACGTCAACACGCTGCATACCTGGATCAGCAAATTCCACGGCAAGCAGGCGAGTGATTCAAACGGTGTGGTCGACGACAAGCACCTTTATGAAGAGCTGAAGCAACTTCGGCGTGAGAACGCCCGACTGAAAGAGGAGCGCGCGCTGCTAAAAAAGGCGGCTGCCTTCTTCGCCAAAGAATCGAGCTGAGGTACGGCTTTATCGAGGCGCATCGGGACAGGTTTAGTACTGCCCTGATGTGCCGGGTATTTGAAGTCTCCCGCAGTGGCTATTACGAGTGGCGCACGAGACCGCCCAGCCAGCGTGCCCAGGAAGATCAGGCGTTGAAGGCCAGTATTCGCAAGCATCATGAAAAGAGTCGCGCTACCTACGGAGCACGGCGTATTCAGAAGAAGCTGGCAGAGGACGGCGATACCATCAGTCGACGTCGAGTAGGTCGATTAATGGATGAAGAGGGGCTTGAATGCAAAATGCGGCGCAAGTTCAAGGCGACCACCAACTCGAAGCACGATAAACCGGTAGCCCCGAACCTGTTAGACCGGAATTTCACGGCATCAGAGCCTGACCAAGCTTATGTTGGTGACATTACCTATATCCCGACACGGGAGGGTTGGTTGTATTTGGCTGTTTTCATTGATCTTTGTTCACGCGCAGTCGTCGGGTGGTCCATGGATAGCCGGATGCCGGCAGCGTTGGTGAACGATGCACTGACGATGGCAATATTTAAGCGCCGACCTGAAGCTGGCCTGCTGGTTCACAGCGACCGCGGCAGCCAGTATGCCTCGGATAGTTTCCAGGGCTTGCTCAAGCAGCATAAGTTCAGGTGCAGCATGAGCCGCAAGGGGAATTGTTGGGACAATGCCCCGTCAGAAAGCTTCTTTCATACGCTGAAGACCGAGCTGGTGTATCACGAGGACTTCAAGACACGAGAGGAAGCGAAGCAGGCCATCTTCGAGTACATCGAGGTGTTTTATAACCGGGAGCGACTGCACTCCAGCAACGACTATATGAGTCC
>CAYMHL010000034.1:15019-19736 GCA_964390205.1 uncultured Marinobacterium sp. | reverse complement strand
CCATGCTGCACCGGATCTGGCTCGGTTTCTTTGTGATCGCCTTTGTCGCCGCCCTCTGGCAGTGGCTGATCATGGGCGACTCGGCTGTCTTTCAACGCCTGATCCAGAGCAGCTTCGATATGTCGAAACTGACTGTCGAGCTGTCCATCGGACTGATCGGTACGCTGGCGTTCTGGCTGGGGATGATGAAACTGGCCGAAGCCTCGGGACTTGTGGATCGCATCGCTCGCCTGCTCGGCCCGCTGTTTACCCGGCTGATGCCGGAGGTGCCACCGCGCCACCCGGCCATCGGCTCCATGACCATGAACCTGTCGGCCAACTTTCTCGGTCTCGACAACGCTGCCACCCCGTTGGGACTGAAGGCGATGCAGGACCTGCAGACTCTGAACCCGGACAAGGAGACCGCCAGCAACGCCCAGATCCTGTTTCTGGTACTCAACACCTCGGCCGTCACCCTGTTCCCGATCACCATCTTCCTGTATCGCGCCCAACAAGGGTCCAGCGATCCGACCGCTGTATTTATTCCGATACTGATCGCCACCAGCTGCTCCACGCTGGTAGGGTTGCTGGTCACCTGCTGGATTCAGCGCATCAACCTGCTGCAGCGCACCCTGCTGCTCTGGTTCGGCGCCGGTTCTGCCCTGCTGCTGGCCTTCGTCGGCTATTTCGCCACCCTCAGTGCCGAAGAGCTGCAGCGCCAGTCAGCCCTGACCGGCAACCTGCTGCTGTTCAGCGTCATCATGCTGTTTCTGTTGCTGGCGCACCGCAAGGGTATCAACGTCTATGAAACCTTTATTGAAGGCGCCAAGCAGGGGTTCCAGACTGCCATCATGATCATCCCCTACCTGCTGGCGATGCTGGTGGCGATCGGTGTGCTGCGTGAGAGCGGTGCGCTGGAAGGGTTTATCTGGCTGCTGCGCGAAGGGATAGCGCTGCTCGGGCTGGACACGCGCTTTGCCGATGCCCTGCCAACGGCGCTGATGAAGCCTCTGTCCGGCTCCGGCGCCCGGGCCATGATGCTGGAAACCATGAATACCCACGGCGTCGACTCCTTTGCCGCACAGGTGGCGTCCATTGTGCAGGGCTCCACCGAAACCACCTTCTACGTGCTGGCGGTCTATTTCGGTGCCGTGGGTATCCGCCGCACCCGCCATGCGGTGGTGTGCGGCCTGAGTGCCGATCTGGCCGGCATGACCGCAGCTATCGTCTGCGGTTACTGGTTTTTCGGCTAACCGTTACAGCAGCAGCTCCGGTTTCAGCAACATCACCAGCCCCAGACACAGCATGATCAGGCCGCTGAGCAGCTTGAGCCGGCGGCCTGAAGTCTCGGTCAGCTTTTGACTGTTCAAGGCCATCACCGCGATCGCCACCATCAGGCTGTCATCCGCCATATAGGCCAGAATATACAACCCCAGATAAGCGTAGTATTCGCTGCCCGCCAGTCCCTGCTGCGTCAGCACCGCCGTGTAGATCGCCGGCAAACCAGCAGTACAGAGAATCTCAACGAAGTTGACCACCAGCGCCAGCATGGCCACACCCACCAGCGACCAGACAATCGACTGCGCATGCAGCACCGAGCGCATGCGGGCATAGAGTGTCGGCTTGACTCTGTCCGGTATGGAAAAGGAGATGCCCTTGCCAAAGGCGACGAAATCCTTGACGTTGACCAAGCCAATCAGCAGCGCCAACAGGGCAAGACCGATCCTGACCAGATCATTCAGCCCTATCGCCATGAACAGGTTCAGCCAGGCGGCCATGAAGGCGTAGTAGACCAGCGCACTGACCAGTACAAAGGTGCCGGCGATCCAGGCCATGCGGCCACGATCTTTCAGGCGGATCAGCATCGACAGCAGGAACAGCAGCACCCACATGGCACAGGGGTTGAAGCCGTCCAGCAGCCCCAGCGCCAGGGTAAACAGCGGCAAGCCCAGCCGCTCCACGCTTAAGATGCCCAGCCAACCGGCATCCACCACCTGTGGCTGAGTGACGGAACGCAACTCGCCCCCTGTCAGCAGCTGCTGCAGCTGCCGGCGACTGTCCGGGCCAAAGCCCACCAGAATATGTTCACCCATCACAAAGGTGGGCACCCCCGGCGGCCAGATGCCGGCATGCACCGACAGGCGCTGCAACTCTGCTGCGGCACCGGCATCCCGCTCCATAACGTGATAACGGATACTGACATCCGGAGAGGCGACCATCAGTTGCTGCAAAAAGCGTTTGGCATCGGCACAGTGAGGGCAGGTTTCGCTGACGTAGACATCCAGCTGCAGTGCTTGCGCTGTCTTACGCGTGTCAGCGGCATCCGCCCGAGCCGGGCTCATCAGCATCAGGAGGAGGCTGACTATCAGTAGCGCCCACACTCGGTAAGATTCAGTGCGCTGTGAAATGGCAGCGGTTTGATTCATGCGTACATCCCTGGACTGATATCCGGAGCCAGTGTATCAATATCTTTGTGCTCTGCCCCATGCCCGAGCGGACAAAACACGCCTACACTTGGATCGAGCGGCCTCTGCGACCAAAGTAGCCCGCCAATAAACAACTGTGTAGAATTCGCGCTCTTTTGTACACTCAACCCTCTTCCGTAACCAACTCTGGAGACACCCATGCCCGGAAAGTGGATCACCTTCCTGTTGGCGGTACTGGCCGGTGCCGGTATCTGGTGGCTGGCGCCGCTGGAGCCTCAGCTGCGTACCGGTCTGGCCATTCTGGCCGTCATCGCCGTGTTGTGGATGACCGAAACCTTCAACATTACCGTAACCGCCCTGCTGGTGCCGGTGCTGACGGTGGTGGCAGGCGTATTCAGCGTGTCCGATGCGCTCAAGGCGTTTGCCAACCCGATCATCTTCCTGTTCCTCGGTGGCTTCGGTCTGGCCGCGGCGCTCAGCGCCCAGGGACTGGACAAGTACATCGCCAGCCACGTGATCCGCCTGGCACAGGGCAAGCTGGGCATGGCCGCCATCCTCATGTTCCTTACGTCAGCCGGCCTGTCCATGTGGATATCCAACACTGCCACGGCCGCGATGATGCTGCCGCTGGCGCTGGGTCTGCTGCGCCAGCTGCCCTATGAAGGGCATGAGCGTACCTACTGGTTCGTGCTGCTGGGCGTGGCCTATTCCGCCAACATCGGCGGCATCGGCACCCTGGTCGGCTCGCCGCCCAACGCCATCGCCGCCGCCGAGGTAGGACTGAGTTTTGCCGATTGGCTCAAGTTCGGTATTCCCACGGTTGTGATCTCACTGCCGCTGATGATTGTGGTGCTCTGGGCACTGCTGCGCCCTGAATTGAACCATCGTTTTCCGGCCGTTCACCGCCACGAGCCGCTGACCCGCAAGCAGTGGATGACACTGGGTGTGTTTGCCCTGACCGTGACATTGTGGCTGTTCAGCAAGCCGGTATCCGGCTTCCTTGGCATCAAGGGCGGCTTTGATTCCATCGTGGCAATGACCGCTATCCTGCTGCTGTGCATGCTGCAGTTGGTGGACTGGAAACAGATCGAAAAGACGGCGGACTGGGGCGTTCTGCTGCTGTTCGGCGGTGGTCTGACCCTGTCGGCCATGCTGTCGAGCACCGGTGCCAGCCTGTTTCTGGCGGAAACCGTCACGGGTCTGATGAGCGGTGCGTCGGCACCTCTGTTCATTCTGGTCGTGGCTGCCTTCGTGGTCATGCTGACCGAGATCGCCAGCAACACCGCCAGCGCCGCACTGCTGGTACCGATCTTTGTCGGCATCGCGACCAGCATGGGGCTATCTACCGAAGTCATGGCCGCCGTCGTCGCCGTCTCCGCCTCCTGCGCCTTCATGCTGCCGGTGGCCACGCCGCCCAACGCCATTGTCTATGGCTCCGGCTTCCTGCCGCAGAGTCAGATGATGCGCGCCGGTGTCGCGCTCAACATCATGATGATTGCCATCATCGCCGGCGGCGCCTGGATACTGCTCTGAATCCAGACACCTGCGTGAACCGGCCGGATCGGCCGGTTCAGTCAACGTCCGGCAGGGCACGAATATGGCCCTGCAGGTCGATGGCCACCTGCACACATTCGGCACTGGTGACCTTGCGCACCTCGCTGCCATCCGGACAGCATCCCCAGACGTCCACCTGAATCCGCAGCGAGCTGTGTCCCCGCTCCAGTATCTGGGTATGAAAGCTGAGCACCGTGCCCTGCATCACCGGTGACATGAACCCCATGCGGCCAACGGATACGGTGGCCACCCTTCCCTTGGCTTCTTTTGCGGCACGAATTTCACTGGCCAACACCAGCCGGGAAGCCACCCAGCCGCCATACACATCACCAAACAGATTCACGGCTTCCGGCCCCGCTGGCTGCTGCAGGCTGAGTTCACCTTCGGGTGTCAGCAGTTGATCTTCACTTGTTGTCATTATCGGGATCTCACTGATTAAATCAGGGGCTTCTTGCCCCGTTTTATGCTGCGCCGCCTATACTACTGCGGCAGCCGGCAAAGGCCAGTACTGATCCTTGTTGCTGACGACAACCATCGCTGTACTTGTCATCTTCCCGTCACAAAGCTTCCCTATAGTGCGCCCATACCGATTCAATAACCCGTTTCCTAACTCAGGAGCCGAAGATGAAACCGATGAAAAAGCTGTTCGCAGCTGTCGCCATGACCGCGACCTGCTTCACTGCCCAGGCAAGCGATTTGCTCGACCCGAACCTGCCGGTGTATGAAAAAGCCTCCGGCGTTTCCGGCAACCTGTCCAG
>CAYMHL010000034.1:0-14919 GCA_964390205.1 uncultured Marinobacterium sp. | reverse complement strand
GGCATGAGCATCGATCAGGTTGATGCTGTATTCTCCTCTACCCGCAAGTGCGGCGCCGAGCAGGACGTCAGCAAGTGGAGCGACCTGGGCATCGGCGGTTCTCTGGCTGATCAGAATATCCAGCTGTTCGGTCGCAACTCCGTATCCGGTACCTACGGCTACTTCAAGGAAGTTGCACTGTGCAAGGGTGACTTCAAGAATGGCGTGAACGAACAGCCGGGTTCTGCCTCTGTTGTGCAGTCCGTTTCCACGTCTCTGAACGCTCTGGGCTACTCCGGCATCGGCTACAAGACCGCTTCTGTCCGCGCCCTGCCGCTGTCCAAGAACGGTACCGACTACGTTGAGCCGACTCCGGAAAACGCTGTAACCGGCGCTTACCCGCTGGCACGCTCTCTGTACGTCTACATCAACAAGAAGCCGGGCCAGGATCTGCAGCCGCTGGATCGTGAGTTCCTCAAGCTGGTACTGTCCAAAGTCGGCCAGGAAGTTGTGGTAAAAGACGGTTACATCCCGCTGCCGGCCAAGGTAGTCGAGAAGCAGATGAAGGATCTGGGCCTGTAATACAGCTGCCTGCATCCGTGTTGAAGGGGAGCCTCATGGCTCCCCTTTTTGCTTTTGTTACCAATGTAACAAAACAGTCATCTATTTGACTTATTGTACCCGCCATACCAAGTTCGACACTTCTCAGGACCCTCGACCATGAGTATTGAGCAAACCAACACCGTGCCGGAGCTGGACTTCAACACGCCGGCCCAGCGCCGTCTGCGACAGGCGCGCATGCTGAAGGACAAGCTGGCTGCCGGCGGCATTGCCATCGGTGGCGTCAGCGTGATTCTCGCTGTCGTCATGATTTTCTTCTACCTGCTGTACGAAGTAGCACCGCTGTTCCGTTCTGCCAGCATCGAGCCCTGGGGCGGCCAGCAGGAAGTCAGCTATGCCGTACCCGGTCAGGGTCGTACGCTCTACCTGGCGGTCGAGGAACAGGCCGAAATCGGCTTCCGCGTGACCGACAGTGGCGCAATGGTGTTTTTTGACACCAGCAACGGTCGCGTCATGCAGCAGGAACAGCTGAACCTGCCGGAAGGCGTTGAGATCACCAGTTTTGCCCTGCTGTCGGAAGCCAGCCAGATCTTTGCCTTTGGCCTCAGCGATGGCAGCGTCAAGGTGGTCAAGCACAACTACAAGGCCACCTACCCCGAGGGCCAGCGCGTACTCAATCCGGAGCTGGTCTATCCGCTGGGCGAGAGCACACTTCAGGTCGCCGAGGGCCCCATCGAACAGCTGACGCTTAATCGTGACAGCAACGAATGGACACTGATTGCCCTGAGCCAGGGACAGTTGAGCGAGATGACGCTGTCGATCAGTGAGAACTTCCTCACCGGTGAAGTGAACATTGACCAGAGCAGCCGTACGCTGCCGAGCTCCGGCATGAAGGTCAACAAGCTGCTGCTGACCCCGGATCAGCGCTGGCTGCTGGCCAGCCTGCCCCAGGGCAAGGTCGCTGTCATGACGCTGGGCAAAACCCCGGAAGTGACTCAGCTGATAGAAGTCTCCAAGGCCGACATCACCAGTTTCGAGCTGCTGCTGGGCGGCAACTCCCTGATTATCGGTGACGCCAAGGGTCAGCTGTCGCAGTGGTTCTTTGTCCGTGACGAAGCCAACCAGTTCCAGCTGACCCATATCCGCAGCTTCGAGCACGGCAACAGCGCCATTACCAACCTGACCACCGAACAGCGCCGCAAGGGTATCATCACCCTGGATGCCGACGGCACCCTGAACCTCTACAGCAGCACCGCCAACCGCAACGCCCTGCGCGAGCCGCTGTTTGACGGTGCCGCCGATGCGATCGCGCTGGCGCCCCGTGCCAACGCCCTGCTGGTGCAGCACGGCGACCGTTTGAGCTTCTGGCATGTGGACAACGAGCACCCGGAGATCTCCTGGAGCGCCTACTGGGAGAAAGTCTGGTATGAAGGCTACGAGGAGCCGGAATACACCTGGCAGTCTTCCGCCTCCAACAACGATTTCGAACCCAAGTACAGTCTGATGCCGCTGGCGTTTGGTACCCTCAAGGCGGCGTTTTACGCCATGCTGCTGGCCACGCCGCTGGCGATCTGTGGTGCCATCTACACCGCCTACTTCATGGTGCCGAGCATGCGCCGCAAGGTGAAGCCGTTCATCGAACTGATGGAGGCGCTGCCGACGGTTATTCTGGGCTTCCTCGCCGGTCTCTGGCTGGCCCCGTTCATGGAAGCCAATCTGGCGGGCATTTTCGTCTGTCTGCTGGTGATCCCGATTGCCATCGTGCTGTTCGGTTTCGCCTGGAACAACATGCCCAACAAGGTCCGCTTCCTGATCCCGGACGGATGGGACGCCGCTCTGCTGATCCCGGTGGTGATTCTGGCTACCTGGCTGGGCCTGGCCATTGCCGGCCCCATCGAAGCGGCCCTGTTTGGCGGCCACATGCCGACCTGGCTGAGCAACGAAGTGGGCATCCCCTACGACCAGCGCAACGCCATGGTCGTCGGTATCGCCATGGGCTTTGCCGTGATCCCGACCATCTTCTCGATCACCGAAGACGCCATCTTCGCCGTGCCCAAGCACCTCAGCTACGGTTCACTGGCTCTGGGCGCCACCGCCTGGCAGACGCTGACCCGCGTGATACTGCCCACCGCCAGCCCGGGTATCTTCTCGGCGCTGATGATCGGCATGGGCCGCGCCGTGGGTGAAACCATGATCGTGCTGATGGCCACCGGCAACACGCCGATCATGGATGTGAACATCTTCGAGGGCATGCGTACCCTGGCCGCCAACATCGCCGTGGAAATGCCGGAATCCGAAGTGGGCAGCACCCACTACCGGACCCTGTTCCTGGCTGCCTTCGTGCTGTTCCTGTTTACCTTTGTGGTGAACACCCTGGCCGAAGCGATCCGCCAGCACCTGCGCAAGAAATACGGTTCCCTGTGATCGGTGAGAGTGAGGATTAGATAGATGCGTTATTCAGTAAGCGAATGGACCAAATCCGGCTCTCCCTGGGTCTGGCTCAATGCCGGTGCGGTCGCCATCAGTGTCATCATGGTGGTCGGCCTGCTGGGACTGATCGCCGTGCGCGGCCTGGCCCACTTCTGGCCGGCCGATGTGATGCAGGCCACCTACACCCAGGACGAACAGAGTCGCCGCATCCTGGGTGAACTGGTTCAGCAGGAATTGGTGCCGGCCGAGCAGCTGCGCGGTGCCGGCATCGACGTGCCGGAAGGCATCGAAGAGATGCGCCGTGACCTGCTCAAGGTCGGCAACCGCGACTTCGGCTCCGCCGACTTTGTCTGGGCCATGGACCACCTGATCACCGACAAGACCTACCCGGACATGATCATGGCGGCCGAGCGCCTTGAGTGGGGCAACTTCTACGGTTACCTGCGCGAGATCCGTGAAGCCGGCCAGACCGTCGCCCGTTACGAGGGTCATGCCAAGTCGGACGAGTACATGGAGCTTTGGGCCGAGTTCCAGCGCCGTCTCGACCGGGTGCTGGATATCCGGGCGCAGATCCTGGATATCGAGAAGCACAAGATCGGCAGCATCAACTACGAGCTGGAGCGTCTGCGCCTCAAGGAGCGTTCGCTGGAGCTGGAGCAGTCCACCGATGCCCAGGCCTATGCCGACATTGAAGCGCGCCGTGCCGAGCTGAATGCCGATTATGAGGTGCTGCAGCAGGACCTGATCGACCTCTACACCGATATCAACCGTGACAGCTTTGTCGCCGAGATTGCTGATGGCCGCGAAGTGGAAATCGATCTCGCCAAGGTGGTACGTGCCTTCCTGCCCAACAACATGGGCACTGGCGACAAGGTGCTGCACTACGGCGCCAAACTGTGGGAGTTCCTCTCCGACGAGCCGCGTGAGGCCAACACCGAAGGCGGTATCTTCCCGGCAATCTTCGGCACCGTAATGATGGTGATTCTGATGTCCGTGCTGGTGACCCCCTTTGGTGTGATCGCTGCAGTCTACCTGCGTGAGTATGCCAAGCAGGGCTTCGTCACCCGCCTGATCCGCATTGCGGTGAACAACCTGGCCGGTGTGCCGTCCATTGTGTACGGTGTATTCGGTCTCGGTTTCTTCGTTTACTTCCTCGGCGGCACCATCGACGACCTGTTCTTCCCGGAAGCCAAACCGGCACCGACCTTCGGTACCGGCGGCCTGATGTGGGCCTCCATCACCCTGGCACTGCTGACCGTGCCGGTGGTGATCGTAGCAACAGAAGAAGGCCTGGCCCGTATCCCGCGTTCAGTGCGTGAAGGCTCACTGGCGCTGGGTGCAACCAAGTTCGAAACTCTGATGAAGGTGGTCCTGCCGATGGCCAGCCCGGCGATGATGACCGGTGTAATCCTGGCGATTGCCCGTGCTGCCGGTGAAGTGGCTCCGCTGATGCTGGTGGGTGTGGTCAAACTGGCGCCCAGCCTGCCGCTGGACGGCAACTACCCCTTCCTGCATCTGGACCAGAAATTCATGCACCTGGGCTTCCACATCTATGATGTCGGTTTCCAGAGCCCGAACGTGGAAGCGGCCCGCCCGCTGGTTTATGCCACCGCGTTCCTGCTGGTGGTGGTGATCGCCCTGCTGAACTTCTCGGCCATCGCGATCCGCAACCACCTGCGCGAAAAATACAAAGCGCTTGAAATGTAATCGCCGCTTAAGATAGACAAATTTGAAGGTTTACCGATATGACTAGCGAAGCCAAAACCCACGCCATCGATATTGCCTCCATGCAGCGCGGCGAGAGCAACCTCAACCTGGCCGACGAAGAGATCACGCTGCAGGTCAAGGACCTGCGCCTGAGCTACGGCGACAAGGAAGCCCTGCACGGCATCAACATGGACATTCCGAAGAACCGCGTCACCGCGTTCATCGGTCCGTCCGGTTGCGGCAAGTCGACCCTGTTGCGCTGTTTCAACCGCATGAACGACCTGGTTGACAGCTGCAGCATCACCGGCCAGCTGCTGCTGGACGGTGACAATATCTACGATCGTACCGTCAACGTGGCCGACCTGCGTCGTCGCGTCGGCATGGTGTTCCAGAAGCCGAACCCCTTCCCCAAGTCGATCTATGAAAACGTGGCCTATGGCCTGCGCATTCAGGGCATCAACAAGAAGCGGGTGATCGACGAAACCGTCGAATGGGCGCTGCGTTCCGCCGCACTCTGGGACGAGGTCAAGGACCGCCTGCACGAAAGCGCGCTGGGCATGTCCGGCGGTCAGCAGCAGCGTCTGGTTATCGCCCGTACCGTGGCGGTGAAACCGGAAGTGCTGCTGTTGGATGAACCGGCCTCCGCCCTGGACCCGATCTCCACGCTGAAGATCGAGGAGCTGATCCACGAGCTCAAGAATGACTTCACCATCGTCATCGTGACCCACAACATGCAGCAGGCGGCCCGTGTCTCCGACTACACCGCCTTCATGTATATGGGTGACCTGATCGAGTTTGGTGCCACGGACACGCTGTTCACCAAACCGGAAAAGAAACAGACTGAAGATTACATCACCGGCCGTTACGGTTAATGTGGCCCGTGTCAGCAACGGAGAAACCGATCGTGGAACTCGAAAACGCTAATTACTCGACCCATATTTCCCAGCAATTCAACGAAGAGCTGGAGAAGATCCGCACGCAGATGCTGACCATGGGCGGCATCGTGGAACGTCAGGTCAGCGATGCCGTGGAGGCCCTGCTCACCGGAGACGTGGAACTGGCCGAACAGTCGCGCCGCATCGATCAGCAGACCAACGCCATGGAGCTGATGATCGACGAGCAGTGCACCACCACCATCGCCCGTCGCCAGCCGGCGGCCAGCGACCTGCGCCTGATCGTATCGATCAGCCGTGCCGTGGCCGATCTGGAGCGCATCGGCGACGAAGCGACCCGCATCTGCAAAATGGCGATCGAACTGGCCGACAGCGGTGTCAACCAGCGCGGCTTCCAGGAAGTCCGCCATATCGGCAACCTGGTCCGTGACATGGTCAAGGACATTCTGACCGCCTTTGCCCGCAACGACCTGGAGATGGCCTACCGCGTCGCCAAGCAGGACAAGAACGTGGACCAGGAATACCGTACTGCCATGCGCTCGCTGGTCACCTACATGATGGAAGATGCCCGCGCCATCTCCAACGTGCTCAACGTGATCTGGGTCCTGCGCAGCCTGGAACGCATCGGCGACCATGCCCGCAACCTGTCGGAGCACCTGATCTACCAGGTCAGCGGTACCGATGTGCGCCACCAGAGCCTGAAGCAGATGAAGCAGACCGTGCAGGAGGAGTCCGAAGGCAGCCTGCAGGACGAAGGCAACGAAGAGTAACACTCGACCGGCCCTCAGGGGCCGGTTTTCTTTCTGAGCGCCTGCCGGGCGCGAGGGGATTTCTATCCCCGCTGCATAGCACGTACAATGTCTGCTCTGACCGCCGTCATCAGGAGTCCGTTTTGCAGACCTCAGCCGCGCCTTCGTTGCAACACCGCCTCACCGCCTACATTCACCTGATGCGGGCGGACCGGCCGATCGGCACCTATCTGCTGCTCTGGCCAACGCTCTGGGCCGTGTGGATTGCCGCCGAAGGCTGGCCGTCGCTGGAGCTGCTGCTGATCTTCTGTCTGGGTGTATTCCTCACCCGCTCCGCCGGGTGCGTGATCAATGACTTTGCCGACCGCCATATCGATGGCCATGTGAAACGTACCCATCAGCGCCCCCTGCCCTCCGGCCGGGTGAGTGAGCGCGAAGCGATCTGGCTGTTTGTCGGTCTGATGCTGGTGGCCTTCCTGCTGGTGCTGCTGACCAACAGGATGACCATTCTGATGTCCTTCGGCGGCCTGGCACTGGCCTTCGTCTACCCATTCATGAAGCGCTATACCCATCTGCCACAGCTGGTCCTGGGTGCCGCCTTCGGCTGGGCCATCCCCATGGCCTTCACCGCCACCCAGGAAGCACTGCCGCTGACCGCCTGGCTGCTGTATCTGGCCAAAATTCTCTGGACCGTGGCCTACGATACCCAGTACGCCATGGTCGACCGGGACGATGATCTCAAGATCGGGGTCAAATCCACCGCAGTACTGTTCGATCGCTACGACAAGCTGATCATCGGCCTGCTGCAGCTGGCGTCACTGGGCGTACTGGTGTGGGTGGGCCGGCTGGAACAGCTGGGCCTGTGGTTCCATCTGGGGCTGGCGGCTGCGCTGGGCTTTTTCGTCTACCAGCAGTGGTTGATCCGCCACCGCGAGCGCATGCCCTGCTTCCAGGCGTTTCTCAACAATCATTACGCTGAACTGGCGGTGCTGATCGGCATCATCGGTCATTACGCCAGCGTGTAAGCGACAGAAAACAAAGGCTTTTTCAGGCGGTTATCGACATACTGCCATCTGTGTCATATTAGTGTAACGGAAACGTCTTGTAATAGTAGCTTCCGATAACACCTGTAGATGAGGCAGAAAACGATGTCTGCATCCAAACGTGTGCTCATCGTCGATGACGAAGCACCGATCCGTGAGATGATCGCTGTCGCCCTGGAAATGGCCGGCTACGAGTGCAGTGAAGCCGACAACGCCCAGGACGCCCATGCCCAGATCGTGGACAACAAGCCCGATATGGTGCTGCTGGACTGGATGATGCCCGGCACCAGTGGTATCGAATTTGCCCGTCGCCTGCGCAAGGAAGAGGTAACGGCCGATATTCCGATCATCATGCTCACCGCCAAAACGGACGAGGACAACAAGATCAAGGGACTGGAAACGGGTGTCGATGACTACATCACCAAGCCCTTTTCACCGCGTGAACTGGTCGCCCGCCTCAAGGCCGTGCTGCGCCGCACGACGCCCAAGGGTGTCGAAGAGCCGGTCACCGTGGACGGCCTGACGCTGGATCCGGTCTCCCACCGGGTCACCGCCGACAACCAGCCGGTCGAACTCGGACCCACCGAGTTCCGTCTGCTGCAGTTCTTCATGACCCATCCGGATCGCGCCTACTCGCGCAGCCAGTTGCTCGATATGGTCTGGGGTGGCAATGTCTACGTGGAGGAGCGCACCGTGGATGTACATATCCGTCGCCTGCGCAAGGCGCTGGGCGAACGCCACGACTATCTGGTACAGACGGTGCGCGGCACCGGTTACCGTTTCTCGGCTCAGGTCGCCTGAACCCGCCGGTCCCGGCCGGCATGATCGACCCCAGGATGGAACCTATCGATGCATGTATCACGACACGCCCTGATCTTCAGCCTGCTGGGCCTGGCTGCCGCCGGTCTGCTGGGCGGCGCGCTTTTGGGCCATCCGCTGGCGGGGCTGTGCCTGGGCTTGCTGGTCTGGAGCTTTAAACAGATCCAGCAGTTCAACCGGCTCACGGAATGGCTGCAGCGCGAAGACGGCTCGGAGCCGCCGGAAGCCGGTGGTGCCTGGGGGGACCTGTTCGATGAACTGGCTCGCATGCAGAAGCGCGGCCGCTCCCGCGAACAGTATCTGCGCGGCATCATCTCCCGCTTTCAGCAGTCCTCGGCGGCACTGAACGATGCCATTGTCATTATCGACAACCAGCACAATCTGGAGTGGTGGAATCGCTCTGCGGATCGTCTGCTCGGTCTCAAGGCCACGTCCGACCGCGGCAAGCCGCTGATGAACCTGCTGCGCGATCCCCGCTTCGTGCGCTACTTCCGCAAGGGACATTACCAGGAACCGCTGGACCTGCCGTCACCGGTGAACAGTGCGCTGCTGCTGCAGTATCAGATCACCAAGTTCGGCGAGGGCGACCGCCTGCTGGTGGCGCGCGATATAACGCGGTTGATGCGTCTGGAGCAGACCCGCCAGGACTTCGTCGCCAATGCATCGCATGAACTGCGCACCCCCCTGACCGTCATTCGTGGCTATCTGGAAACCTTCCTCGACCAGGAACTGCCAAGGCCGTTGCAGCGTGGTCTGGAACAGATGCAGCAACAGGCGCGGAGGATGGAGGGACTGGTCACCGACCTGCTGTTGCTGTCCCGACTGGAGGCCAGCCAGCATATCAGCGACGAACACCCGATCCTGATTCAGGACCTGATCCGGCAGATGCATGCGGATGCCGAAGCACTGGCCGCCGGACGTGGCCACCACTTCGAGTTACAGGTGGATGAGGAATACGATCTGCTCGGTCAGGCCGGTGAACTGCAGAGCGCCTTTTCCAATCTGCTGTTCAACGCCGTGCGTTACACCCCAGACAACGGCCTGATTACCCTGCGTTGGCGGGTGGATGCTCAGGGCGGTCATTTCGCGGTCAGCGATGACGGCATCGGCATAGAGCCCATGCATATCCCGCGTCTGACCGAGCGCTTCTATCGCATCGATGAAAGCCGCTCATCCGCCAGCGGCGGCACCGGCCTGGGTCTGGCCATCGTCAAGCATGTGCTGGTGCGTCACGATGCCCATCTGAGCATCGACAGCACACCGGGCAAGGGCAGCACCTTTACCTGCCACTTCCCGCCCGACATGGTGGTGCCGATCAGGGGCGGGGACTGATATCCCGCGCCTCGCCGGCGTACTCTTCGACCCAGAAAATCGTCGCCCCGATCACGGCCGCCGGCATCAATATCAGATTCACCACCGGCACCAGCATGCCCAACTGCACCAGCCCGCCAAAACCGATGGAGGTAACCCGACGCGCCTTCATCAACTGCTTCATCTGTCGGAAGCTGACCTTGTTATTGTCCATCGGATAGTCGCAGTACTGAATCGACATCATCCAGGCACCAAACAGGAACCAGAGCAGCGGCGCGACCAGGTTGACGACCGGGATGAAGGTCAGCACCAGCAGCAGCAAAAAACGCGGCAGATAATAGGCCAGTTTGTGCAGCTCGCGCTGGATCGAGCGCGGAATCATCTTTAACACCTCGGCCCAGCCTTCGTCGGTCAGCGGTGCACCGCGCAACCGCTGTTCCACCTTTTCCGCCAGAAAGCCGTTGAAAGGTGCCGCAATCAGATTGGCGACCAGGCTGAAGCCATAATAGACCGAGGCCAGAATCAACAGCGCAAACACCGGCCAGAACAGCCAGTAGAGAAAATCCGCCCAGCTCGGTAGAAAACTCAGCCAATAGGTCACCCAGCCATCAAACTGCGCCACCAGCAGCCAGATGGCACCGATGAACAGCAGCACATTGACCAGCAAGGGCACCAGCACAAACCGGCGAATGCCCGGCTGCGGCAGCATGGCGGCGCCACGCAACAGGTAGCCGGCACCGCGAACGGGATTACCTTTCATCTACACTCCTTAGCAACAAGGTTTGCCAGATCCCTCGGGATCACTTTACTCTTGGACTGGTAAGGCACCCTAAACGGCCCATAACCAGACCAATAAACCGGGGGAGATTAACATGAAAGCAATTCGCATCCATGACTTTGGCGGTCCTGAGAACCTCAGGCTGGACGAAGTAGACGTGCCCACACCGGGCCCCGGAGAGGTACTGGTCCGTAACCGGGCCGCCGGCATCAACCCGATCGACTGGAAGACCTGCAGCGGCGGTGGTGCCAGCGGCTTTATCGAATCCCTGCCCTTCTGCCCCGGCTGGGAGTTTGCCGGCACCGTGCAGGCGCTGGGCGAAGGTGTAGACAGCTTCCGCAGCGGCGACGAAGTACTGGGGTTTATCCGTTTTCCGCACCCGGCCGGCTGCTATGCCGAATACCTGGTGGCACCGGCAGACCAGATCTGCCTGCGCCCGGCCGCCATGGACCCGGTGACCGCCGGAGGTCTTGCCTCCACCGGCCTGACCGCCTGGCAGGCACTGTTTGAAGTCGGCCAGGTCAAGGCCGGACAATCGGTGCTGGTACTGGCGGCTGCGGGGGGCGTTGGCCACTTGGCGGTGCAGCTGGCGAAATGGAAAGGCGCCTATGTGATCGGTACCGCGTCGGCGGGTAACCGGGCCTTCCTGGAAAGTCTTGGCTGTGACGATGTCATCGACTATCACCGCCAGCGTGTGGAAACCCTGATTCACGATGTGGATCTGATCATTGATGGCGTGGGCGGTACAACCGGCATTCAGGCGCTCGACTGCCTGCAGCCGCACGGGCAGATGGTCACTCTGCCCTCGGTAACCGCCGCCGAGGTGATCGCAGCCGGTGAGGCACGAGGACTCAAGGTCAGCGGCATCCGCGCCCGACCGGACGCGGCTCAACTACAGGAACTGGCCAAGCTCGCCGCCTGCGGCAAGGTGATGCTCAACCTGGCGGACACCCTGCCCTTGAGCGAGGCCGCCAGGGGACACCAGTTAAGTCACCAGGGCCATGTGCGCGGCAAGCTGGTACTAACCTTCTGAGCCTTTGGCAGCGCCGCTCCCCCCGGTGGCGCTGCAAAACAACTGCTGCTGGCGCATCAGCAACCGGCAGCCTTCACCGCGGATGTTGCGCTCCCAGCAGGCGTGCTTGGCCCAGGTCTTGTCATCCTCGGTGGGCTCTTCACGGAAGGCGGGCACCCCGTCGCAGAAGCCCGCATCCGGTTCGGCACTTTGCAGACAGGCCTTGAGGAAACGGCCGTGATTGACCGTACAGGCAAAGCCGGTACAGCCATCAAAGTCCATCAATGCCTTTTCCAGGCAGGCGTTCTGGCCGTTGCCGCGGCCAAACGTCAGCCCCTGGTCACGCCAGTGCGCGGCCTGCTCGGCCCGTTCGCTGTTGAAATCGGTCAGCCATTCGGCTTTCATCTCCTGCCACCAGGCCGGCTGTACCTGCCACAAAAACAGCGCGGCCAGCAGCGGCAGCAATACCAGTGCCAGAATGATCTTTTTCAGCATGAAAACTCCTAATTGAAAGCCTCAAAACCTCGCGAGTGGCCCGGAGGCAAGGCGCAGAACACGAAGGAACGCCGTGTATTCATGTAGACATGAGGATTCCGCCCGGGTCCTGCAACGCCGTATCCGGGTCACGCAGCCGGTTTTGTCAGCGGCGGCGGTAAAGCCCGGCAATACAGACAAACAGCCCCAGCACCGACAGCAGCATGCCACCATTGACCCAGAGCGGATGGCGCACCATGTAAGGCACAAAAGGATGATCCTGGCCGGCCGCATCGCACTTGGCGCTGCGATAGTTCCAGGAGCCGCCCTGATCCAGACAGGCATCCGCCAATGACAGGTCATACATGTACCCCGCCATCAGCAGGACGGCGGGCACCACCAGCAGTATCAATCCCCAGCGCAGCATGATCAGTCGTCGTCGCTGATGCCGATATTGCTGACGCCTTCATTGCGCGCCAGCTCGCGCAGGGCGGCGATGAAGTCCGGGTTGGCATGCTTTTGTCCGCGCAGGCGCTCGATCACCTCCTCGCGGAAGGCATCCTCGGCCTGCATCAGGTCATGGGTATTGATCAGCTTGACCAGCTCCTCATCGGACATCTGGTCGTCACCTTCGGTGACTTCGAGGAAGGTGGCCACACATTCGCGCGACAGTTGACCGATGCTGGCGGCGACCGTGTAATCTTTCTCCAGAATGCAGTTGAGCGTGGCGTTGAGTGCCACCACCGCATCCAGCGCCGGCAGAGCACCGTACATATCGTACTCGTCCAGATCCGGCATGTTGGCTTCCACCGCATCCAGCTGCACCTCGAAATTCATCTTCGCGCCCTGGCCGGAGAGGCTGCTCCAGACGCCCTCGAGGATCTGATGCAGCTTGGCCGCATCGCCAAACTCGACCAAACGTGCGAAGAGCGCGAAATTGGGGAACATACGCTCGGTCAGTGCCGCCGAGAAAGCGGTCAGCTGCCAGGGTTCGAAGGCCTCCAGTTCAGGCTCCAGATTCAGCAGTTCAGTCATGGGAAATCTCTCCACCTTGGTGTCTGTTGGCCTATTGTACGGCTTTGCCGGCCCAAGCAGTAGTCACGGGCCGCTGCCGTTACAATCGCGTTTGCTGATATACTTTTTCCGTTTGCCCATCCACAACGAGAACAACGATGAATCAATCCCACCCTGCTGCCACTCTGGTCAGGCTGCTGGACGGTTTCAGTGAATGGACCGGCCGCCTGATCGCCTGGCTGACCCTGCTGATGGTCGTGGTTACCTTTGTCGTCGTAGTCATGCGCTACGTCTTCGAACAAGGCAACATCGCCCTGCAGGAATCCGTGATCTACATGCACAGCTTCGTCTTCCTGCTCGGCGCCGCCTATACCCTGAAACACGATGGCCATGTCCGCGTCGACATCATCTACCGCCCGCTGAGCGAAAAGGGCAAGGCCTGGATCAACCTGTTCGGCACCCTGTTGCTGCTGTTGCCGGTGTGCATCTTCCTGTTCTGGATCTCCTGGGAATATGTCGCCACCTCCTGGGAACTGCGGGAAGGCTCTCAGGAAGCCGGCGGTATCGCCTATCGCTATATACTCAAGTCGGCCCTGCTGGCCATGCCGCTGATGATGATTCTGCAGGGTGTTGCCGAGCTGCTGCGCAGCCTGCTGGTGATTGCCGGCAAAACGCATCTGCCGCCCGCTGAAGAGGAGCATGCCCTGTGATCGAGTTTCTGCCCCTGCTGCTGTTTGTCGGTGCGATCATCATTCTGCTGATGGGTTATTCCGTCGCCTTCGCGCTGGCCGGTACCGGCCTGCTGTTCGCCGCCATCGGTGCCCTGACCGGCCATTTCGATACGGTTTTTCTGGAAGCGGTACCCAACCGCATCTTCGGCGTGATGAACAACGAGGTCCTGATCGCCGTACCCCTGTTTGTATTCATGGGTGTGATGCTGGAGAAATCCAAAATCGCCGAGGAACTGCTCGACACCATGGCGGCCCTGTTCGGCTCCATGCGCGGCGGTCTGGGCATCTCGGTGACACTGGTGGGCATGCTGCTGGCCGCCAGTACCGGCATTGTCGGTGCCACCGTGGTCACCATGGGCCTGCTGTCGCTGCCGACCATGCTCAAGCGCGGCTATGACCCGGCCGTGGCCACGGGCACCATCTGCGCCTCGGGTACGCTGGGCCAGATCATTCCGCCGTCGATTGTGCTGGTGCTGTTGGGTGATGTCATCTCATCCGCCTACCAGCAGGCACAGATCGATCAGGGCATCTTCTCGCCGGAAACGGTCACCGTGGGCGACCTCTTCCTCGGCGCCCTGATTCCCGGTCTGCTGCTGGTGCTGGCCTATATCGGCTACATGGTGTTCGTCTCCATTACCCGCCCCCAGGCGGTACCGGCCATTCCGGAAGAGGAGCTGAGCCAGATCACCAACCTCTGGCTGCGTGCACTGAAGGCGCTGGTGCCGCCGGTGGTGCTGATCGGTCTGGTACTGGGCTCGATTCTGGGCGGCTTCGCCACCCCGACCGAGGCCGCGTCCGTCGGTGCTGTGGGCGCCATGGTGCTGGCCGCCATGCGTGGTGCCTTCAACCTGAAAACGCTGAACGAGGTGATGCGTTCCACCACCCAGGTCAGCTCCATGGTGTTCATCATTCTGGTCGGCGCTTCTATTTTCTCACTGGTGTTCCGCGGCTACGGCGGCGATGACATGGTGCGCGACTTCCTGCACGATCTGCCCGGCGGCGTGGTCGGTGCCATGGCAATCGTCATGTTGATCGTGTTCCTGCTCGGCTTCTTCCTCGACTTCATCGAGATCACCTTCGTGGTGGTGCCGATCGTGGCGCCGATTCTGCTCGGCATGGGACTGGATCCGGTCTGGCTGGGCGTGATGCTGGCGCTGAACCTGCAGACCTCCTTCCTGACGCCGCCGTTCGGCTTCGCCCTGTTCTATCTGCGCGGCGTGGCCCCGGCCCATGTTTCCACCGGCCAGATCTACAAGGGGGTGGTTCCGTTCATCCTGATCCAGTTGGTGGTATTGGCGCTGATCGCCTGGCAGACCGGCCTGGCGACCTGGCTGCCGGAACTGGTGTACGGCTAAGACACCAAGTCCGGGCAGGCGTTAATCGCTCAGCCCGGACCTGTCCCCGGCGACCCGTTTCAG
>CAYMHL010000033.1:1421-20160 GCA_964390205.1 uncultured Marinobacterium sp. | reverse complement strand
TGAAGGGCGCGTTGGCCAGCTTGGCCAGGCGGCGGGCGATTTCGGTCTTGCCGACCCCGGTGGGGCCGATCATCAGAATGTTCTTCGGCGTGACTTCCGGACGCAAATCATCGTCCAGCTGCATGCGACGCCAGCGGTTGCGCAGTGCGATGGCGACAGAGCGCTTGGCATCGTCCTGACCAATGATGTGGCGGTTGAGTTCATGCACGATCTCGCGCGGGGTCATGTTGGACATGTTCAGCTCTCCTCGCGGCTTTTGTTGGCCAGGGCTTTGTTGGCAAGCGTTTCGATGGTCAGGTTGTCGTTGGTGAACACGCAGATGCCGGCGGCGATGTGCAGGCTCTTCTCGACAATGTCACGGGCGCTCAATTCGGTGTTGTCCACCAGTGCGCGGGCGGCGGCCAGGGCGTAGTTGCCGCCGGAGCCGATGGCGATAACGCCGTCTTCAGGTTCGATGACGTCACCATTGCCGGAAATCAGGTAGGTTTTTTCATGGTTGGCGACCAGCATCAACGCTTCCAGGCGGCGCAGTACGCGGTCGGAACGCCATTCGCGGGCCAGGTGGATTACGGCGTTGACGATGTTGCCCTGATGCTTGTCCAGCTGCTGTTCGAACAGGTCACGCAGGGTGATGGCGTCCGCGGTGCTGCCGGCAAAGCCGGTGATCACCTGGTGTTTGGGCAGTACGTTGACCTTCTTGGCGGTGCCTTTCATCACGGTGTTGCCCAGTGAAACCTGGCCATCACCGCCGACCACGACCTGATCGCCACGGCGCACGGAAACAATAGTTGTCATAACAAAATAAATCCTGTCGGTCCTGTAATGAACACAGATATGGATGCGGATGGCAGGATTTCAAGGGGGCGGGACCCGGATCAGTCGATCCGGATCGCCATCGGAAGGATGCTGAGCTTGCCCAGCTTGTTCTGAGCGGCGTTCATCTCGGCCTTGTTGTCAAAGGGACCGAGGCGAACCCGGTACCAGACACCGTTACTGCCGTCGGAACGATCGGTGCGCACGCCGGAGAATCCCTGCAGGATCAGCCTGGCGCGCATGCGCTCGGCATCGCCCGGGTCACGAAAGGAGCCGGCCTGCAGCAGATAACGATGCTCCATCTTGGCGTCCTTGGGCGTGGACTTGTAGGTATCCACCTTGGGTGCCACCACCTCGGCCTTGGGCAGCATTTCGTAAAACTCGAACCGGCTCTTTTCAGGCTCGGGTTCCGGGGCTGGTGTGGGCGCCGGTTTCGGGGCCGGTTTCGGCTTGACCGTTGGCTTGGGCGCTTCCGCCGCCGTGGTGGCCGCAGCCGTTTCCGGCGGTGTCTGCAGCAGGGTATAGACCAGCGTGCCCAAGCCACCCAGCACCGCCAACGTCACCAGCAGCAGACCCCAGGGCGTGCGCCTTGGGGGTGGTGCCGTCCGCCTGGGGGCCGGTTGTCGGGCAGGCTGGCGCGCCGGCTTGCGGCTGGCGCTGGATCCGCTGCGCCGTTTGCGGGCGAAATCCTGCTTGGCCATATTTACATCTGCTCCGGTGCGGATACGCCCAGCAGTTTGAGGCCGTTGGCCAGCACCTGACGCACCGCCACGCTCAGCGTCAGACGGGCGTTACGCAGTTCGGCATCGTCGATGATCAGCTTGTGGCCGTTGTACCAGGTGTGGAAATCACCGGCCAGATCCCGCAGGTAGTTGGCCAGCACGTGCGGCTCGAAGTTGAGCGCCGCGTGCTGCAGGGTTTCCGGGTACTTGGCCAGCTGCTTGACCAGATCCACTTCGGTTTCGCTTTCCAGGCGCTCCAGACAGGCCAGGCCCGCTGCCTGATCCCAGGCCATGCCTTCGCTGTCCAGCTTGCGCAGCACCGAGCAGACACGGGCGTGGGCATACTGAATGTAGTAGACCGGGTTGTCCTTGGATTCGGTCTTGGCCAGCTCCAGATCGAAGTCCATGTGCTGATCGGCCTTGCGCGTCACGTAGAAGAAGCGGCAGGCATCGTTGCCCACTTCATTGCGCAGCTCGCGCAGGGTCACGAAGGAACCGGAGCGGGTAGACATCTGCACGCGTTCGCTGCCGCGATACAGAATGGCGAACTGTACCAGACGCACTTCCAGTTTCTCGGGGTCGTAGCCCATGGCCTGAATCGCCGCTTTGACACGGGCAATATAGCCGTGGTGGTCGGCCCCCCAGATGTTCACCACCTTGTCGAAACCGCGCTCGAACTTGTTCATGTGGTAGGCGATGTCGGAGGCGAAATAGGTGGTCTGGCCGTTGGCGCGCTTGACCACACGGTCCTTGTCGTCACCGAAGTCGGTGGAGCGGAACCAGATGTTGCCTTCTTCTTCGTACAGGTAGCCCTTGGCGTCCAGCTGTTCCAGCGCACGGCTGACGTCGCCGCTGCTGGTCAGCGAGCGCTCGGAGAACCATTCCTGATAGGTGACACCGAACTCGCCCAGGTCTTCACGGATATCAGCCAGAATAGAGTTCAGACCCGCTGCGAATACCAGCTCGTAGTCATCGCCGAGCAACTGCTGAGCGCGTTCGATCAGCGCATCGATATGCACTTCCTTGTCGCCACCGGCGGGCTCGTCGGCGGGAATGTCGGCAAACACCTCGGCCACCGGGAAGTTGAAGCGATCGGCGTGATCCTTGAACAGGTCATGGGCGATGTCGCGAATGTAGTAGCCCTGATAGCCGTTGCTGGGGAAGGTCAGTTCCTGCTCGTTCAGTTCCAGATAGCGCAGCCAGACGCTGGCAGCCAGGATGTTCATCTGACGGCCGGCATCGTTGACGTAGTACTCGCGTTCCACTTCCACGCCGGCGGCTTCCAGCAGGTCAGCCACGGTGGCACCGTAGGCCGCACCGCGGCCGTGGCCCACGTGCAGCGGGCCGGTGGGGTTGGCGGAAACGAATTCCACCTGCATGCGCGGACCGGAGTTGGCAGCGCCGCGACCGAAGGCGTCGCCCTGTTCCAGAATCTCGCCCACTACAGTGAAGATGGAGGCCTGGCTGACGAAGAAGTTGATGAAGCCGGGGCCGGCGATCTCGGTTTTTTCCACGCTGGCATTGGCCGGCAGGGCGTCGCACAGCAGCTGGGCCAGTTCACGCGGGTTGCGTCGGGCCGGTTTTGCCAGAGTCAGGGCGATGTTGCTGGCGAAGTCGCCGTGGGCCTTGTCGCGGGTGTTGTCCACCTGGATGTTGGGCGTGATGTCGGCGGGCAGGGTGCCGTTGGCGGTCAGGGTTGAAAGGGCCGCCTCGATCAGCTGGGCAATCTGTTCTTTCATCGGGGTACTCTGGCTGGAATTGAAGATCAGAATGATGCAATAAACCGGACATTATACGCCTTTGGTCTGGTCAATTGCCAATCAGTAGCTGTCGATCGGGTCCACATCCAGCGTCCAGCGTACCCGCCGTGCTTCCGGGTGTGCCTGCATCAAACCGATCAGTGTGCCCAGTGCCTGATGCAACGGCTTGCGGGCACTGCTTTGCAGCAGCAGCTGGGCGCGAAACAGTCCGGCGCGTTTTTCCATCAGCGAGGGAAAGGGGCCGATGCACTGTACCTGCGGCGGCAACAGCTGCTGCTGAGCGGCCAGTTCGCGCAGGCTGAGCAGGAAGCTTTCCGCCAGCCCCTGGCGGGTCGCTTCGGCGCGGATCAGTACATGATGGGCAAAGGGCGGCAGGTGACCGCCGTGGCGCAGGCGCAGCTCCTCGCGGGCAAAGGCATCGTAACCGGAATGAACCAGCGTGTTGAGCATGGGGTGGTCGGCGTTGAAGGTCTGCAGCAGTACTTCGCCGGGCAGGTCGGCACGTCCGGCGCGGCCGGCCACCTGCAGGATCAGCTGGGCGGTTTTTTCCATGCCACGGAAGTCGGCACTGAACAGGCCGGCATCCGCATCCAGCACCGCTACCAGGGTGACACGGGGGAAGTGATGCCCCTTGGCCAGCATCTGGGTACCGACCAGAATACAGGGCTCGCCGCTGTGAACCTGATCCATGATCCGCTCCAGCGCGTGCTTGCGCTGGGTGCTGTCGCGGTCGACACGCAGTATCGGCGTATGCGGGAAATGCACCGCCAGACGGTCCTCGACCCGCTCGGTGCCGCTGCCGGCGGGGCGCAGCTGGCTGCTGCCGCACTGGGCGCAGCACCGTGGAATCGGGGTCTGACGATCACAGTGATGGCAGTGCAGGTGCGGCGGCTGACGATGCAGAGTCATGCGGGCATCGCAGCGGGTGCAGTCCACCGGTGTGCCGCAGTCATGGCAGATCAACGCCGGGGAAAAGCCGCGGCGGTTGAGGAACAGCAGTACCTGAGTGCCCCGGTCCAGATGCTCATGGATACGCTTGATCAGGGGGGGCGACAGCCCCGCATCCAGCTGCTGCTGACGGATATCCAGCAGTTCGAATTTGGGCGGTTTGGCGTTGCCGGCACGCCGGGTCAGGCGCAGGTGCCGGAAGCGGCCGCTGAGCGCATTGTGCAGACTCTCCAGCGAGGGGGTGGCGCTGCCGAGCAGAATCGGGATGTCATGTTCGCGGGCGCGAAAGATCGCCAGGTCGCGGGCATGGTAACGAAAACCGTCCTGCTGCTTGAACGAGTTATCATGTTCCTCATCGACGATGATCAGCCCCGGTGCTTTCAACGGTGTGAAAATGGCGGAGCGGGTGCCGATCAGAATGCGGGCACTGCCCTCGCGCGCCCACAGCCAGGCATCCAGCCGCTGGCGGTCGGTCAGGCCCGAGTGCAGCGCCAGAACCGGCACGCGAAAGCGGGCCTTGAAACGAGAAATGGTCTGCGGCGTCAGGCCGATTTCCGGTACCAGCACCAGCGCCTGCTTGCCGGTCTCCAGACAGCGCTGAATCGCCTGCAGGTAGACCTCGGTCTTGCCCGAGCCGGTCACCCCTTCCAGCAGTATCGGCGTAAACCCCTGTGCTGCATTGACGGTTTCGACGGCTTCAAGCTGTTCGTCATGCAGCGTCAGTGGCGCTTCACGCAGTACGTCCAGATCCGTGTTATCCGCATGGGGCAGGGTGGGATGATGTTCGCAGGATTCCGCCAGCCCTTTTTCGGCCAGGGTTTTCAGCAGTGCCGGGTTGCCGCCTTCGGCACGCAGGGCATCGGTGCTGATCCCTCGTGGGTGTTCCAGCAGCAGTGCCAGCAGTTCGCGCTGACGTTCGGCCCGGCCCGACAACTGGCTCAGTTCGGCATCGGCGGATGCGGTCCAGAGCGTCTGATGCTGGAAGCGTGCCGCCTGGCCCTGGCGCAGCAGTACCGGCAGGGCCTGCTGCAGCGCATCCCCCAGCGGGTGCTGGTAATACTGTGCCGCCCAGGACGCGAGCCGGAACAGATCCGTCGTCAGCACCGGTTCGGTGTCGATCAGTTCCAGTGCCGGCTTGAGTTTGCTCAGTGGCACTTCGCTTTCGGCTTCCAGCGAGACCAGTACACCGATCACCTCGCGGCGACCGAAGGGTACGCGCACACGGCAGCCGGGTGCGGCTGTCTCCGGCCCGTAGATCGGCGGGCGGTAGTCGAACAGGCGATACAAGGGCGTAGGAATGGCAACGCGAAAAATCAAAACGGGGCCTCGGCGTGACAAATGAGCGCGGGTAGCACCAGTCTAGAGGGTTTGGCGGCCCTGGGGAATGGTCGTTTTTGCTTGCTCGCGGCAGGGGTGGTGCGTATAATTTCGCGCCTTAGTGTCAATGTCCGTGTTTGCCCTCTATTCAGGCAAGCACACCAATGAATGTGCGGTGCCTGGCGTCAAATACGACCGGGTGGCGGCACGCCATTTTTGTCGAGGTTTAAGATGAAAGCTGGTATCCATCCGGAATACACCGAAATCAAAGTTACCTGCTCTTGCGGTAACGTGATGAACACCCGTTCTACCCTGGGTCAGGACATGCTGGTCGACGTATGCAGCCAGTGCCACCCGTTCTACACCGGCAAGCAGAAGGAAGCGACTTCCGGCGGCCGTGTTGACCGTTTCAAGAAACGTTTCGGTTCTCGTGGTTTCAAGGCGTAAGCCACTGTTCCCACGCGAACACAAAAAGGCACTCATCGCGAGTGCCTTTTTTGTTGCTGCCGCTTTTATCGTCCTGCTGTCGACCTCGGTGCTGCTGGCACCGGTTGCCCAGGCAGACTGCCCCCGCCTGCCCGGCGGCTTCTCCGCCCGGGTTGAACATGTCTATGATGGTGACACTGTCCGCCTGGCGGATGGGCGCAAGGTGCGCCTGATCGGCGTCAATACCCCTGAGCTGGGCCGCGAGGGCCGTGCCGACGAGCCTCATGCGCGGGCGGCCCACGACTGGCTGCAGCGTCGGGTCCATCGGCAGCAGGTCTACCTGCTCCCCGGAGCCGATCCCCGTGACCGTTACGGCCGCCTGCTGGCACATCTCTACCTGCCGGACGGTCAGCTGGCGGCTGAAGGGCTGATACGTTCCGGGTTGGGGTTTGCGCTGGCGGTGGGTCGCAATGATCGTCTGGCTGACTGTCTGTTTGCCGCTGAAGACCCGGCACAGCAGCAACAGCTGGCCCTATGGCGTCAGGCGCCGCTGGCTGCTGGCCGGGTGAATCGTGCCGGTTTCGCCGTGGTGCAGGGACAGGTGACCAAAATTACCCCGACCCGGCGTGGGCTCTATATCGATCTGGATCAGAATCTGGCTCTGTTTCTGCCTAGGACGCTGCTCGCTTCGATCGAGCGGCAGGATTGGCAGCCAGGGGATCGGCTGCAGGCAAGGGGCTGGATCAGTGATCGCCTGCAGCGCCGGAAATCGCTGGCTTCCGGGCAGCAGCGCTGGCTGATTACCCTGACGCACAAACAGCATTTGCGGAACAATTGAAAGCGTAAATCGCATCGACAGAAGTGCGGTTGTTGTGTTTATGGGTTTTATATATGATGCAAGACCGTCTAATAAAACCTTAGTTGGATACAGCAACCATGTCTCAAGATTTTAAACAAGCTGCTCTCGATTACCACGAGTTTCCGCGCCCGGGTAAAATCAGTGTAGAGCTTTCTACTCCTGCTGAGACTTCGCGCGATCTCTCCCTGGCGTACTCGCCGGGCGTGGCCGAGCCGGTGCGTGAGATTGCCAAGGACCCCGATGCAGCGTATCGCTACACTGCCAAGGGCAACCTGGTTGCCGTGATCTCCAACGGTTCCGCCATTCTGGGTCTGGGTGACCTGGGTCCGCTGGCGTCCAAGCCGGTAATGGAAGGTAAAGCCCTGCTGTTCAAGCGTTTCGCCAACATCGATTCCATCGATATTGAAGTTGACGCCGAGAGCCCGCAGGCGTTCATCGATACGGTTGCCCGCATCGCTGAAACCTTTGGCGGAATCAACCTGGAAGACATCAAGGCCCCCGAGTGTTTCGAGATCGAACGCGCCCTGATCGAGCGCTGCAAGATCCCGGTATTCCACGATGACCAGCACGGCACGGCGATTGTAACCGCCGCCGGCATGATCAACGCCCTGGAACTGGCCGGCAAGAAGCTGGAAGACGCACAGATCGTATGCCTGGGTGCCGGTGCTGCTGCAAGCGCCTGCATGAAGCTGCTGATCAACATGGGTGCCAAGGTCGAAAACATCTTCATGATTGACCGCAAGGGTGTGATCCACTCCGGTCGTGAAGATCTGACGCCGGAAAAAGCGGCTTTTGCCACTGAAACCGACAAGCGTACTCTGGAAGACGCTATTACCGATGCAGACGTATTCGTTGGCCTGTCCGGCCCGGATCTGCTGTCACCGGAAAACCTGCTGAAGATGGCGGCTAACCCGATCGTCTTCGCTTGCGCCAACCCTGACCCGGAAATCAAGCCGGATCTGGCGCGCGCGACCCGTTCTGATGTGATCATGGCGACCGGTCGTTCCGATTACCCGAACCAGGTCAACAACGTCCTCGGCTTCCCGTTCATCTTCCGTGGTGCGCTGGATGTGCGTGCAACCGCGATCAACGAAGAGATGAAGGCGGCTGCGGTACGTGCCCTGGCTGATCTGGCCAAAGAGCCGGTGGCTCAGGAAGTGCTGGATGCCTACGGTATGGATGCGCTGGCATTCGGTCGCGAATACATCCTGCCGAAAGCCACTGACTCCCGTCTGCTGGGTGCCATCTCCTACGCGGTGGCCAAAGCGGCGATCGATACCGGCGTGGCGCGCCTGCCGATGCCGGCGAACTATCCGCTGTAAGCGATTGTTCGTTCGGGATTCATCCCGGCACATAAAAAAACCGCTGCAAAGGAATGTTTGCAGCGGTTTTTTTGTGCTTCTTGTTTGCAGGTCGGGTGTGTGCAAGCCGAGTGTTTAAAGGCCGGGCGTGACCGGCCTGTCAGCGAACTCAGTAGCCGAAAATCGCTTCCGTCGCCGGTGCCTGCATCTGCTGTTCAGGACTGCGCGCGGTCTCGCGGGGTACATCTTCGCTGCGGAAGTATTCGTACATGGCGTTGCTCTGGCCGTTGTAGGCGCGCTTGCCGCTGGCCGGATCGATGCGCACGCGCACCACGCCCTCAGGTACGCTCGGCGGGTTGTCCGGCATACCCTGCAGCGCCTCTTCCATAAAATCGATCCAGATCGGCAGTGCACGGCTGCTGCCGTATTCGCCGCGACCCAAAGGTGCGGGCTGATCGAAACCGACCCAGGTGGTCGCGACCAGGTCCGGGCTGAAGCCGCTGAACCAGACATCCTTCTGTTCGTTGGTGGTGCCGGTCTTGCCCGCCAAGTCAGCGCGTTCCAGTACTCGCGCGCGGGCGCCGGTGCCGCGGGTAATTACATCGCGCATGACATCGTAGATCAGAAAGGCGTTGCGCGGCGTGATGATGCGCGGAGCCGGCAGCGGGGTGTCGGCAATTTCGTCCGGGGGCAGCAGTGCGGCCACGGCCAGGTTGTCGACCAGCGTCTCTTCGGTAGCGTTTGCGTTGATCGGCGCATCCATCTCTGTAGTGCTATCCGTGATCTCCTTGGTCGCCACTTCCGGGCTGCATTCGGGACAGGCATGCACGGGGTTGGCCTTGAGTAGCAGATCCCCTTCGGCGTTTTCGATACGTGCGATCAGGTAGGGGGTGACCAGAAAACCGCCATTGGCGAGGGCTGCATAACCCCGTGCAACCTGCAGCGGGGTGGCGCTGGCGCTGCCCAGTGACAGCGACAGGTTGCCCGGGAACTTGTCCGGCTCGAAGCCGAAACGCAGCATGAACTCACGTGCCGGCTCTATGCCCAGGGCGCGCATCAGGCGAATGGAGACCAGGTTGCGCGAGCGGAACAGGGCTTCACGCAGGCGGGTCGGACCATTGAACTTGCCGTTGTCGTTCTCGGGTCGCCAGGCGCCCTCCAGACTGACGTCATGGAATACGATGGGCGCATCATTGATGATCGACGCCGGAGTAAAGCCGTTTTCCAGCGCCGCGGTATAGAGGAACGGCTTGATGTTGGAGCCCGGCTGGCGATAGGCCTGAGTCGCGCGGTTGAACTTGTTGTGATAGAAGCTGAAACCGCCTTCCAGCGCACGGATGGCACCGTCCTGAGGGTTCAGTGCCACCAGTGCGCCCTGTACCCGAGGCATTTGGGTCAGGCGCAGCTGGCCTTCTGCGTCAGGCATGACGCGGATAATGTCACCGGCGTTGAGTACATCACTCGGTCGCTTCGGCGCCGGGCCGGTCCAGTGCACACTGCGGTAGGGCGCGGCCCACTTGATGCCGTCCCAGTTCAGTCGGCTTTCGCTGCCATCGGTGCGCAGCAGACGGGCGTCGGTATCGGTTACCTCCAGCACCAGTGCCGGTTCCAGACCGGCGTAGGCGGTATGCTGACGCAGGGTGTTGAGCTGGTCCTCGGGGTTGAGGGTATCGATCTCGATGCTGGCTTCGGCACCGCGATAACCGTGATCGTCCGTGTAGTCCAACAGGCCGCGACGCAGGGCCGCGGTGGCTTCGTTCTGCATTCGGCTGTCGATGGTGGTCCAGACGCGGTAGCCGTCGGTGTAGAGGTCTTCGCCATATTGCGCGTACAGCTGCTGACGCACCAGCTCGGCAATATAGGGCGCATCCAGCTCGATATCACTGCGGTGATAGCGGGCGGTAACCGGTGCCGCTACGGCCTCGGCATGCTGCTCGGCGGAGATGTAGCCCAGCTCCAGCATGCGGCCAAGGATCCAGTCGCGGCGCTCAACAGCTCGGCTCGGGTTGGTGATCGGGTTGAAGGCCGAAGGCGCCTTGGGCAGACCGGCAATCATCGCCAGCTGTGCCAGGCTCAACGCATCGATGTTCTTGCCGTAGTAGGTGTTGGCTGCCGCCTGGATGCCGTAGGCGCGATGCCCCAGGTAGATCTGGTTGACATACAGCTCCATGATCTCCTGCTTGTTCAGCTCCTGCTCGATCTGCAGTGCCAGCAGAATTTCGATGAACTTGCGCTTGAAGGTCTGCTCCCGGGTCAGGAAGAAGTTCTTCGCCACCTGCATGGTGATGGTGGAGCCGCCGCTCTGGATGCTGCCGGTGGAGGCCAGCTGGAAAGCGGCACGGCTCAGGCCCTTGATGTCGATGCCGAAGTGTTCGAAAAAGCGGGCATCTTCGGCCGCCTGCAGCGCCTTGATGAAATCGTCGGGGATCTGCTCAAACGGAATCGGCGTGCGCTTTTTTTCGCCGAACTCGGCAATCAACTTGTCGTCGGCGGAATATACCCGCAGCGGCGTCTGGAATTTGACTTCACGCAGAGTCTGAACGTCCGGCAGCTCGGGGCTGAAGTAGTAATAAACACCGGCAAGGGCCGCAAAGCCAGTAAAGACGCCGATCAGAGACAGTGTGAGGAGCCATTTGAATAGCCGTTTAAGAATGCGCATGCGGGCCCTGGAGAATACGTTGGAAAAAATAGAGCTGGATCATTATATAGGTGTAACTAGCCCGGTCCACAGTGAACTGACAGTTTAAATTGTTTTTGAATCAGGCTACATTGTGACCGTTTGCGGGACTTCACCTGGTCGATGATATAAGGAAAATGTCGTGCTTAGCTTATTCAAGCCCAAGACCGCCGGTTGGGTAGGGGTGGACATAGGGTCCGCGTCTGTCAAGATGGTGGCGCTTACCAAACATGGACAGTCATACCAGATTGAAGGTTATGCTGTCGTTCCTTTGCCCCCGACCGCGGTGGTTGACGGCAACGTCGAGATCCCCGGTGAAGTTTCCGATGCCATCGAGCGTGGCATGACCATCTGCGGTATCAACCTGTCGCATGCCGTTACCGCCGTACCTTCCTCTGCCGTCATCACCAAACGCCTGGAAATCAGCAACGCCTTCATGGGCATGGAGCTGGAAGAACAGGTACAGGTTGAAGCCGACCAGTTCATCCCCTATCCGCTGGAAGAAGTGGCGCTGGATTTTGAAGTGGTCGGGCCGGTCGACAAGGCACCCGAACTCAACGAGATCCTGCTGGTGGCCTGCCGTCGGGACGACGCCGACAGCCGTGAGGAAGCGATCAACGGTTCGGGGCTTAAGTGCGAGGTCATCGACATCGACACCTACGCCATCGAACGCACTCTGCCGCTGCTGCAACAGAGTGAATCGGGCGGTCAGATGGTCGGCATCGTCGATATCGGCGGCGCAACACTGACCCTGAACGTATTCAAGGGCAACAAGATCGTTTATAACCGTGAACAGGCGTTTGGCGGTAACGACCTCACCAACATGATCCATCAGCAGAAGGGGATGGAGGTTGCGGAAGTGGAGCGGCGGCTGAGTCTGGGCGAGCTGGATGACGATACCATGGAGATGTTGGTGTTGCCTTTCCGTCAAACCGTCGTGCAACAGGTATCACGTGCGCTACAGTTCTATTACTCCTCCGGTTCGCAAGGGCAGTTGAGCAAGTTGTATCTGGCCGGTGGTACCGCAAGCCTGCAGGGGCTGTCCGCGATGGTGAGCGAGGAGATAGGCGTGCCCACCGAGGTTGCCAACCCGTTCGTCAACATGCAGGTGGCACCCAAGGTAAATGCGGCACGGCTGCAGAAGGATGCCCCTTGTCTGCTCAAGGCCTGTGGCCTGGCGCAACGAAGCTTTGATATTTAGGGATCATAGGGATTATGTATGGCACGTATTAACCTCAGACCCTGGCGCGAAGAGCGGAACGAACGGCTACAGAAGCGTTTTATCGGCAACATTGCCGGAGCCGCCCTGCTGGGAGCGTTGGTCGTATTCGGCATCAGCTACTACTACGACGTTCAGATGGATCGACAGAACGCGCGTAACGCCTATCTGAAAACCGAGATCACCAAGCTGGATCAGAAGATCAAGGAGATCCAGGAACTGCGCGCCAAGCGTGAGCGCCTGCTGGAACGTCTCAATGCCATCCAGCAGCTGCAGGGCAACCGTCCCGTGATCGTGCGCAACTTCGACGAACTGGTGCGAGTGCTGCCGGACGGCATCCACTACGAATCGCTGGTGCGCAAGGGTGAAGCGATCACCATCGATGGCCTGGCCGAGAACAACAACGATGTTTCCGAACTGATGCGTCGCCTCGACAACTCCATCTGGTTTGCCGAGCCGGACCTGCGTCAGGTCGATACCAACGCCGGCGTTAAACATTTCAACATGCAGGTTGGCATGAGCCGCCCTGACGCTGAGGAGGCAAAATAATGGATGCCAACTCATTCAAACGCGCCTTCCAGGGATTCGACATCAACAATGTGGATGTCAATCAGGCCGGCAGCTGGCCCATTGGCGTCAAGGCCGTGGTCTACCTGCTGGTGTTCGCCATCGTTGTCGGTGGCGGGGTCCACTTCTTCATCAAGGACAAGCACGTGGCGGTGGAACGTGAAATCGCCAAGGAACGTGAGCTCAAGCAGGAATACCAGACCAAGGCGTTCCAGGTGGCCAGCCTCGATGCGCTACGCAAGCAGATGGCCGATGTGGAAGGTCGCTTTGCCGAGCTGCTCAAGCAGCTGCCTACCGATAAGGAAGTCCCGGGCCTGCTGGAAGATATCACCGAAATCGGCCGCGGTGCAGGTCTGGACTTTAACCTGATCGCGCTGCAGCCGGAGCGCAAGGAACAGTTCTACGTGGAACTGCCGATTCGGATTCTGGTGCGGGGCAACTATCACCAGATGGGCGAGTTCGTCAGTGGTGTGGCCGCCATCAAGCGTATCGTGACACTGCACGATTTTGCGCTTGAGCCGGAAGACAATGGCCAGCTATCAATGGAAATCAGCGCGAAGACTTACCGCTATGATGATACGAAATAAACCGCGATTCGGAGTACGGCCGGCACTGGCCCTGCTGCTGATGCTGCCCTTGTCCGGCTGTCTTTGGGTGGATGATACTGAGGATCTCCAGCGTTACACCCGTGAGCAGCAAGCCAGGCCCAGTGGCAGAATAGAGCCGCTGCCGACATTCAAACCCTATGAAAGCTTCGTTTACGAAGGCTCCACCCTCAGGGACCCCTTCCGCAAGCTGGTCCGCGATACCGGCGAGCGTGAAGAACTGGCCGGCAGCGATGCCATCAAGCCGGACATGGAGCGGCCGAAAGAGTATCTGGAAGAGTTTGCGCTGGATCAGCTGCATATGGTGGGCATCATCACCCAGCCGGGCGGCGAAACGCTTTGGGCGCTGATCAAGGATCCCAACGATGAGGTCCACCGGGTTGTGGCCGGCAACTATCTGGGCAACGACTACGGCGAAGTCACTGCCATCAGCGAGCGCGAGCTTCAGCTGGTAGAAATTATTTCAAACGGACGGGGCGGTTGGATGAAGCGGCCACGTACACTGATGCTAGAAGAACAGCAGGATTGATAAGGATGCAGACCGTGAACAGACACAGACGGATCGAGACCAACCGGATGCAGCCCCGAAGCTTGGCGCCATTCTGGCTCCTGCTGAGTGCGCTGATGCTGACCTTCTTTGGCCGTACCGCCATGGCGCAGAACGCCGTGCTGCAGGATGTGGAGTTCGCCTCCCTGCCGGGCAAGAAGGTAGAGGTTCAACTGAGCTTCGACAGCACGCCGCCCGACCCCAAAGCTTACATGATCGAAACCCCGCCGCGGCTGGTGATGGATCTCTGGGGAGCGAGCAGTGCGCTGGAGCAGAAAATGCTGGCGATCAAATCCGGTGATATCGACAGCCTGCATTTCGCCGAAGCCAATGGTCGTATGCGTATCGTGGCCAACCTGAATGCGGTGGTCGGCTATGATATCAGTGTTCAGGGTAACCAACTGTTGCTGGCACTGGGTGGTCAGGCACAGGTGCCGGCCGCCGGCGCTACTGCGGTATCCGCCAACAAGGCTGCACCGGCACCACGCAATGTGGCAACGGCTGCGGCGACCGATGAGACCCGCGTGACCGGCATCGACTTCCACCGTCTGGATGGCGACCGTGGCCGCATCACCATCGACCTGAGCGATGCCGCCGCCGGCATGGATATTGTTGAAGAGGGTGGCAACATCGTCGTTCAGCTGACCGGCGCCAATCTGGACCCTGCACTGCAGCAGCGTCTGGACGTGCAGGATTTTGCCACCCCGGTGAACTACATCGACACCATGATCAACGGCCGCAACGCTACCATCCTGATCAAGCCGACCTCTGCGCCTTATGACTACATGGCCTACCAGAGTGGCAGCCAGCTGGTGCTGGACTTCCAGCCCCTGACCCCGGCCGAGCAGGCCAACCGTGAAGATCTCTTCCCCTACAAGGGCGAAAAGATCGACCTGAACTTCCAGAATGTCGAGATCCGTACCGTACTGCAGATCATCGCCGAAGTGGCCGAGAAAAACCTGGTGGTCAGCGATAATGTGCAGGGCGATATCACTCTGCGACTGAAGAACGTACCCTGGGATCAGGCACTGGATATCGTGCTCAAGACCAAGGGGCTGGACAAGCGTGAAGCGGGTAATGTGCTGCTGGTAGGTACTGTGCAGGAAATTGCCGATCGTGAAGCGGTGGAAATGCAGAGTCAGCAGCAGGAAAAAGAGCTGGCTCCGTTGATGACCGACTTTATTCAGATTGATTACCGCAAGGCATCCGATATCAAAGATCGTTTGGAAGAAGCCAAACTGGTTTCCGAGCGTGGATTTGTCATGGCGGATGATGAAACCAATACCCTGATGGTGCGTGAAACCACTAAGCAGATTAGTGAAATACGCCAGACAGTTAAGCGTTTTGATGTGGAAATCGAGCAAATCATGGTTCAGGCTCGGTTGGTGACTGCAGAATTGAGTAGCGCAAAAGATCTTGGTATCCGCTGGGGGGCTGGTGTACTGGGTGGAGGTGATAATCATCAGTACAAGATTGGGGGCTCGCCTAATGCACCATCGACTCCTTTTGTTGATACCAGTGATAACATACCGGGTAATTTGATGGTTGACATGGGAGTTACACCTCAGTCTTCTATAGCTTTCGGTTTTATTAATAACTCCCTCCTGTTGTCTGCTGAACTGTCTGCATTGCAGACTGATAATAAGGTAGACATTCTCTCTCAGCCCAAGGTGATGACTACCAACGGTAAAAAGGCCATTATTCAGGCTGGTCAGGAAGTACCAGTTCAGAAAAAGGAAGATGGTGAAGTCAGCATTGAATACAAGGATGTTGTACTGAAGCTTGAAGTGACACCGCAGATTATTCCGGGTGACCGGATCTCCATGGAGATCATGATCAACAAGGACTCACTGGGTGGTACATTGTTTGAAAACATCATCATCAATAAGCAAGAGCTTCAAACTACAGTCGTTGTGGGTGATGGCGAGACGCTTGTGCTGGGTGGTATTCTTGAAACTGAAAGCCGTAATAGTGTTTCCAAAACACCTCTGTTGGGTGATCTCCCAATGGTGGGTGGCCTTTTCAGGAAGAAGGAAAATGATGCGGAAAAACGTGAACTCCTGATCTTCATCACTCCACAGATGATCCGCGAGTCACTGAGACGATAAGTACAAAGAGCTAAGAACAACTTGAATGTGTTTCTAATTGGCCCTATGGGTGCTGGCAAAAGCACCATAGGGCGTTTGCTTTCTCAGGAGCTGGCGCTTGAATTCCACGATTCCGACCGTGAAATCGAGGAACGCGCCGGTACCAACATTCCCTGGATCTTCGACGTGGAGGGCGAAGAAGGCTTTCGCCAGCGCGAAGAAGCCGCCATCGACGAACTGACCCAGCTGGACAATATCGTGCTGGCGACGGGGGGCGGCGCCGTACTGCGTGAAGCCAACCGCCGTCACCTGCAGAGCCGGGGCACGGTGGTGTATCTGCACACCTCCATCGAGCAGCAGCTCGAGCGCACCGCCAAGGACCGCAACCGGCCACTGCTGCAGACCGAAAATCCCCGTGCCGTGCTCGAAGCCCTGATCCAGCAGCGGGACCCGCTCTATCGCGCCTGCTGCGATCTGCTGATCAAGACCGACCGGCGCCATCCCAAGGGTGTGGTCAACGATATTGTCCGCTTCCTCAAGCGGCAAAAGCCCCTTAATCCGCCCGAGTAACGCGCTTTCGGAGTAACGACAAACGATGCAAACGCTGAATGTTGATCTGGGGGAGCGCAGCTACCCCATCCATATTGGTCAGGGCCTTTTGGCTCAACCGCTGCTGGCGCCTTTCATCAAAGGGCGCCAGGTCATGGTGGTCAGCAATGAAACTGTGGCGCCGCTGTACCTGAACCGCCTGCTGAGCCAGTTGGAGGGTTTTCAGGTGGATTCGGTGATTCTGCCCGATGGCGAAGCGTTCAAGGATCTGCAACACGTCAACCGCATCTTCGATGCTCTGCTGGCCAAGCGGCACAACCGTACCACCACGCTGATCGCGTTGGGCGGAGGTGTCGTCGGTGACATGACCGGGTTTGCGGCTGCCTGCTATCAGCGCGGTGTGGCCTTTATTCAGGTACCGACCACGCTGCTGTCGCAGGTGGACTCCTCCGTGGGCGGCAAGACCGGGGTCAACCATCCGCTGGGCAAGAACATGATCGGTGCCTTCCATCAGCCTCAGGTGGTACTGGCCGATACCGATGTGCTGGCCACCCTGCCGGAGCCTGAGCTGTCGGCCGGGCTGGCGGAAGTGATCAAGTACGGCCTGATTCACGATGTCGAGTTCCTTGCCTGGCTGGAACAGAACATGGCGGCACTGCGTCAGCGTGATGCCAAGGCCCTGGCACAGGCGATCTACCGTTCCTGCGAAATCAAGGCGGAAATGGTGGCACTGGATGAGCGCGAGTCCGGTGTGCGTGCGCTGCTCAATCTGGGTCATACCTTCGGCCACGCGATTGAAACCGATCAGGGCTATGGTAAGTGGCTGCACGGCGAGGCGGTGGGGGCCGGTACTCTGATGGCCGCCGACCTGTCGGCACGGCTGGGCTGGCTGTCACAGCAGGATCTGGACCGCGTGCGCACTATTCTGCAGGCCGCCGGTCTGCCGCTGCTGCCGCCGAGCGAGATGTCATCTGAGCGTTTCCTCGAGCTGATGGCGGTGGACAAGAAAGTGATCGACGGCAACTTGCGCCTGGTGCTGTTGCAGCAGTTGGGCAAGGCGGTGGTGACTGCCGATTTTCCGGCTGAACGACTGCTGGAAACCCTGGCGGCAGGCGAGCGTCTGGGACAGTTGTAAGCGGATACAGCGGCGGACAGGAGGCGGACGTCGAACATGAGTGTACCCAGTTACTACCATGAGCCGGGATCGCGGCTGCAGATGTCGGAGAAGCTGCAGCATTTGGTTCGGTTTTCCGATTTCCTGATCCTGATTACCGGTGTCGAGGGCTGTGGCAAGACGACATTGCTGCACAAGCTGGAACAGGATGGTCAGGCCAGTATTGGCCGCTCGGCGCTGGTGGGTTTTGAAGCCACCGCCGATGTGACCGGGCTGCTGCAGGCACTGACCTTTGCGCTGCAGATGGACCCTGCCGACAACAACCAGGCGCGGCTGACACAGCTGCACGGGTTGACCAAACAGCTGGCCGAAGATGATCTTTCGCTGGTGCTGCTGATCGATGATGCCGATTATCTGACCAACAATGCGCTCGAGCTGCTGATCAATTTCGCCACCCTGGAAGGGGCGGCGGCACCGCGTATCCTGCTGGCCGGTACGCCCGCCTTTGAGCAGCGTTTCCGTGATCTGGAGCTGGATCAGCGCCTTGAAGGTCACCTCCACGTGGAGCGCCTCGAACCCTTCAGTGCGGAAGAGTCGGCCGAGTTCATCGAATCTCTGCTGCCGGAAGGCGTTCAGCTCAAGGAACGGCAGCTGCGCCTGCTGGTCGAGCAGTCCGCCGGTCGGCCTGCACGGCTGCGCAATGCGGTAGCCGAAGTGCTCAAGCGTGATACCGGCGTCACCCGTGCTGCCAGCGGGTGGTCCATGCCGCCGCGCCATATCACGGCGGCCTTCGTTATTCTGCTGCTGGTGTTTGCCGTTGCGCTCTGGCAATACATGCCTGAAGATGAAGACCAGCCGGTCGTCGCGGAGCGGGTGAATCTGCCACTGGCAATCAATACGGTGCCTCAGGCACAGACTGGCGTGGCGGATGATATTCAACTGAGTCCTGCGCCGAGCGCGTCCCTGGATGACGAATTCCCGGTGCTGCCGCCGGCCACAGCCGCCGTTGCGGATGCGGAGCCTGACCTGCCATCGGTCATCGAGCAGGCAGAACCGGCTGCGCAGCCCGAACAGGTCCCGGCAGAAGCCGAAACCCTGCCGGAAGCAGTCGCTGAAACCATGCCTGAAACCACGGCTGAAACCCTGCCTCAAACCATACCTCAAATAACAGAAGCGCCTCAGGCTCCTGTCATCGTGGCAGCCAAACCGGCGCCGGCTGTGGAAGCCA
>CAYMHL010000033.1:0-1321 GCA_964390205.1 uncultured Marinobacterium sp. | reverse complement strand
GAAGCCCAGCCAGTCGCCGGCACACAACCAAGCGCCGGAGTGGCCGAACGCTGGTTGCGTGAACAGGAGCTGCTGAGCTGGCCGGATCAGGGCTATACTCTGCAGATGCTGGGCGCGCGGGAAGAGGCCAGTGTGAAGGCGTTCATCCAGGGCCGCTCGCAGCCGGAACGTTTTTATTACTTCCGTACCCTGTTCAAGGGCAAGCCCTGGCATGTGGTGGTGTATGGTCAGTATGCCGACCGCGCCTCAGCCGTGAATGCGGTCAAGGCGTTGCCGCCCGAGCTGCAAAAACTACGTCCCTGGGCCCGGTCCATTGCCGGTGTAAAGGCCGACATTCAGAAAAAGCAGTAAATTTTTTCAGAAAAAACGGTAATTTTTTTCTTCTGAAAAATCAGTAAGTTAGCGTCAAAAAAGGCACCAAAGGGTGCCTTTTTGGCCCTTGGAACCCGTCTCTGGAGCTGGATAAAAATTGTTCTTCGACTAGCGGACGGGTAAAATTGCTTCCCCTTTTTGCCCGCCACCTTTGCCTCGGGAGAAAGGAGTTTTTGTAACTGCTTGTTTTTAAAGCTTTTTAGTGAGGTCGGCTTATGAACAAAGGTCTTTATCGCCTCGGAGAATTCAAGGATAACTGTGGCTTCGGTTTGATGGCCCATATGCAGGGGCAGGCCAGTCACGACTTGCTGGACAAGGCGATTGAAGCACTGGCTTGCATGACTCACCGCGGGGGCATCGCTGCCGACGGCAAAACCGGGGATGGCTGCGGTCTGCTGATGCAGAAACCGGACAGCTTCCTGCGTGCGGTCATGAAAGAAGAACAGAGCATTGAACTCGGCGACAACTACGCCGTGGGCATGGTCTTTCTGTCCCGGGAGCCGGCACTGGCCGAGCAGGCGCGCAGTGAACTGAATTCGGCGCTGCAAGCTCAGGGTCTGGACGTCGCCGGTTGGCGCAAGGTCCCGACTGATCACAGCTGCTTGGGCCCGATCGCCAAGGATACCCTGCCACAGATCGAGCAGGTGTTTATCCACCCCAATGGCAAGAACGATCGTGAATTTGCCGTTGCTCTCTTTACCGCCCGCCGCCTCACCGAAAACGCTCTCAATCAGGATCCCGATTTTTATATCTGCAGTCTTTCCGACAAGGTGCTGTCCTACAAGGGCCTGATGATGCCGGTGGATCTGCCGGTGTTCTATCAGGACCTGAACGATCCGCGTCTGGAAACCGCGATCTGTACTTATCACCAGCGTTTTTCCACCAATACCGCACCGCGCTGGCCGCTGGCACAGCCGTTCCGTTTCCTGGCGCACAACGGCGAGATCAA
>CAYMHL010000032.1:19077-20211 GCA_964390205.1 uncultured Marinobacterium sp. | reverse complement strand
CAGGGCCAGGTTGAAACACGCCCGATCAAGGGCACTCGCCCCCGCGGGCACAGCCCGGAAACGGACAAGGCGCTGGCCGACGAGCTGTACAGTGCACCCAAGGATCGCGCCGAGAACCTGATGATTGTTGATCTACTGCGCAACGACCTCAGCCGCAACTGCGAGCCCGGTAGCATTGACGTACCCGAACTGTTCAGTATCGAGTCCTACCCCAACGTACATCATCTGGTCAGTGTTATTCGCGGCCAGCTCAAGCCCAATACGGGCCCACTGCAGCTGTTGCGCGATGCGTTTCCGGGAGGGTCCATCACCGGTGCGCCCAAGATCAGGGCCATGGAGATCATTGACGAGCTGGAACCACAGCGACGCTCGATCTACTGCGGTTCGATCGGCTATATCAGTTGCTGTGGGCGCATGGACACCAGCATCACCATAAGGACGCTGCTGTGTCGTGATGACAGTATCTACTGCTGGGCCGGCGGCGGAATTGTTGCCGACTCGAAAATTGAAGATGAATATCAGGAGACCTTCAACAAGGTCAACAACCTGATTGAAGGCCTGCAGCGACTCAGCCGAGACACAGCCTGATTTAACTCAGGCTCAGCCCTGATTGGCGTTCATCTGCTCAAGCAGTCGATCCTTGAGCTGATTGAACGCCAGACGCTGCTTATCTCCCACGCCTTCGGCTACCGGGATGGGTGCCGTCATGGCATTCACCGGCCGACCGTTAACATGCAGCTCATAGTGCAGGTGAGGCCCGGTTGAACGCCCGGAATTGCCGGACAGAGCGATTTTCTGCCCGCGACTGACCGTCTGTCCCTTGCGCACCAACGCCTTGCTCAGGTGCAGGAAACGGGTTTTGTACTTATCGCCATGCTCAATGACGATATACAGCCCGGCATAAGGGTGATTGGTCACCCGCGTTACCACCCCATCACCGGTTGCCAGGATAGGTGTGCCGATCGGCGTCGCAAAGTCGGTACCGTTGTGCGGTCGTACACGACCGGTCACCGGATGCTTGCGATAGGGATTGAAATGGGAACTGAGGCGGTAGCGGCTTTTGGTCGGGTAACGTGAGAAGGCACGGGCCAGACTTTCGCCATTGAGGTCGTAGTATTGACCGTCAAACATGAA
>CAYMHL010000032.1:0-18977 GCA_964390205.1 uncultured Marinobacterium sp. | reverse complement strand
CCGGTTGCAATAACGCGGTAATTCAACAGCTGGAAGGCACGAACGGACTGACGCTTGGGGTCGCGCTGGCGCAGGGTGTAATCGGTGATACGACCCTGTCCATCGACTTCAAGCTTATGACACAGCAGCGCCGGGTAACCCAGCTGTTTCATCAGCGGCGCAGCGAATTCATAGAAGGTATCCGACAGAATCACCACCTGGAAGCGCTCGCGCAGCCAGTCGATAAACTCGCGCGCGCCTTCAAGCGGTGACAGGCGGCTGATGGTATCCTGAATCTGCGGCAGGGTCAGACCGTTTTCGTCCAGAATACGCAGACGCTGCTTCATCAGCACGTCATAGTCGGGAATGTCCCGAGTCGTGGCTTTCAGTTCCTCGATACCGGTTTCTTCGGCAAACGCGATCCAGATTTCGGGGATAAGAACACCTTCCAGGTCAAGACAAGCCAGTTCCACGCGGGACGCCTCCAGTCAGTTAATAAATTGCGCCACAATGTACCCTGTCGCTTATTCCCTTTCAATGCTCAGGGAGTTCCAGGCCTTCAAATAGCGCATCCACGTCATGGCGATTACTGCAGGCCTGCACCTTGCGCACCAGCTCCGGCGTCAAATGCGGCGCAAAGGTCTGAATGAAGTCATACATGTAACCACGCAGGAAGGTCCCCTTGCGGAAGCCGATGCGGGTCACACTCGGCTCGAACAGATGACTGGCATCCAGCGCCACCAGGCCATCATCGTTGCCCTCTTCAAACGCCATGGTGGCGATAATGCCAACGCCCAGCCCCAAGCGCACATAAGTCTTGATGACGTCAGAGTCAACCGCGGTCAACACCACCTTAGGCTCCAGTCCCTTGTTGGTGAATGCCTCATCCAGCTTGGAGCGTCCGGTAAAGCCGAATACATAGGTGATGATCGGCCATTCGGCCAGTGCTTCCAGGGTCAGTTCGGGCAGTTGCGTCAATGGATGCCCTTCGGGCACGACCACTGAACGGTTCCAGCGGTAGCAGGGCATCATGATCAGGTCACTGAAATGCGACATGGCCTCGGTGGCGATGGCGAAGTCCACGGTACCATCCGCCGCCATCTCGGAGATCTGCATCGGCGTACCCTGATGGATATGCAGGGACACATCGGGGTAAACCTTGATGAAATCGTGGATGGTGGACGGCAGCGCATAACGCGCCTGCGTATGCGTAGTCGCAACCTCAAGCTTGCCCTTGCGCTCGTCACTGAATTCCTGTGCCACTTGGCGGATGGCATCACATTTTTGCAGCACCTCACCGGCAATGGCCAATATGGCCTCACCTGCCGGTGTCACCCGTGTCAGATGCTTGCCGCTGCGGGCAAAGACTTCAACACCCAGCTCGTCCTCAAGCAGGCGGATCTGCTTACTGATTCCAGGCTGGGATGTATACAAACTCTGGGCGGTAGCCGACACGTTAAGGTCGTGGCGTGCCACTTCCCAGATGTAACGCAACTGCTGCAGCTTCATTCATTGCACCCCAATAAGGTTATAAATATGGTTTTAATATAACAGCCTGGAATATGTAGTCAATTTTCATGGCTTTCCTGTGCCATTAACTCCGCTGCTTGAGGCGTCGAATCTCCTCTTCCAGAGCAGCCACACGCTCCTCAAATCCCTGAGCGCGCGTCTGCAACTTGAGATTTTCATCCTCTTTCTGTTGCAGCTGGGCGCGCAATTGGGCTTCCCGACGGGCACTTTCACCATTGGTTTCAGAGTGCTTCTGATTGACCAATTGCATTCGCTCTTCAAGCTGCCGCAACTGCTCTTCAGCCCGTTTGGTGCGGTTATTGGCAGTCAGCAGCTGGGCATTGATCTGTGCCTGTTCACGCTGCTGCTGCACATCCTGCGACTGAAATTCACGCAGCGCCTCGTCCTGATTGCGCAGCTGATTAGTCAGTGTTTCAACCCGGGCATCACTGCGCGCCAGTCGACTGCGAAGTTCATTCAATTCACGGGTCAGATCAGCTTCCTTGCGACCACTTTCATCACGGAGCTTGTCCAGTGCGTTGCGGTAGTGACGGGTGTCCACTTCCGCACGCGCCAGAGCCTCCAGATTATGCCGCTGCTCATCCCGCACACGCTGATCGAAGACACGCTGTGCGTCTTCATAGGTTTTACGCAGCTGGTCAAGCTCCTGCTCGGCATTGGCTCTCAGCTGTTCCTCTTTCTTGAGATCATGGGTCTCGGTCAGCTGCGTATCGCGCAGCTGCTGCAGCTCCAACTCCAGTGCCGCCTGCCGGCCCTGAGCCTGATCAAGCTTGAACTGCAGCTCACGGCAGTGCTGCTCCAACTCACCCACTTCATCCCGTGCGCGCTTGAGAGCGCCATCACACTCTCGCTGGCGCTCATCCGCCTCGGGGTCGCTCAACTGCGCCTGCTGCTCCAGCTCGACTCTGGCCTCCTTTACGGCTTGATGCCAAAGCCGGCCAAAGACCTGCTGCACGGCATCAGGTACGCCGGGTACCAGCACAGCCGTGTCCTGCAAATGCACTCGTTCAGGCAACTGCTGCCACCATGCGCAGAGGATCTCATCCAGCTGCGAAGGCTCGATCTCGGCCACCTTGTTTTTCAGGTGCTCTGATGTCGGCGCCTGACCGGACACCAGACAGGTATCGGCGATGGCAAAAATTTCGGCCTTTAACTGCAAATCCATGATATCCCCCTCTCCTTGCTCATTCAGCCTTGTCCGCGCCCAACTGCACCAGGGCCGCTTGAGTTTCACTGTCCAGAGGTGCTTCAACCCGCAAACGCTCACCATCGGGCAACGTCAGTTCAAGACAGGCCGCATGCAGCATCAAGCGCTTGATACCCTCCTGGCGAAACGCCTGGTTATCATCGTCCGGTGTGTATTTCACATCCCCCGCGATGGGATGACCGGCAAACTGGGTGTGAACACGTATCTGATGCGTACGTCCGGTGAGAGGGCGCGCCTCAACCAGAGTGGCAAAGTCCTGATAACGACGCAGCACCTTGAAATCGGTCACCGATGGCTTGCCTTCAGGATGAACCTTGACGATGCGCTCGCCCGATTTGAGTTCAAACCGCTGCAGAGGTGCATCCACCTTGTTGCGTCGACTCGGCCAGCGACCAACAACCAGTGCATGATAGACCTTGTTGACCCTGCGCATGCGCAACGCATCATGCAGATAGCGCAACATGCTGCGTTTCTTGGCCACCATGATACAGCCGGACGTATCCCGGTCCAGGCGGTGAACCAGTTCCAGAAAGCGGCAATCGGGGCGGATCTGACGCAGCGCCTCGATCAGCCCTAAGGTGACGCCACTGCCACCGTGAACTGCAAGCCCTGCAGGCTTGTTGATGATGATCAGACTATCGCTCTCATACAAAATGGCATTATCGAGGTGCACGGCCAGCCCTGCTCCCACCGGGGCACTTTCGCCCCGCTCGGCAATGCGAATCGGTGGAATGCGGATAACATCGCCCGCATTGAGCCGCGTATCCGGTTTCACCCGCTTCTTGTTAACCCGAATTTCACCCTTGCGCAGGATTCGGTAGATAAGACTTTTGGGCGCGCCTTTAAGCGCTGTACGCAGATAATTGTCGATGCGCTGCCCTGACTGATCCGCATCCACTTCCAGGAAGCGGACCTGCTGTTGCTGCTCTTGTGTATTCGTCATGCCGACGGATTGACTCTCAATTGATGCCTTTAGGGGTTAACTGTTATATTCTAGCGATGCCGCAGGCGGTTGGCTTTAGTAAATTTGAAATCCATGCAGCCGGCCCCGCCATTTATCGCAAACGAGTGGCCGCTCAAGACCCGACCGACGGCAGAACACAAGATTTATTCGTGAAAAACAACACTTTCACGTAACGCTTTCACGACCTTCGCCTGACGGAAGGTTCAGTTGGAGGTGAAGACGCACGCTGACCAGGAACCTGCCCGCGCTGAAGCCCGGGCAGCCACAGCCAGAGACTATAACGACATGGGTCCGCGTTTCCTTCACTGACGATCGTAGCAGTTCGCCGTTTGCGTAACTGCACGGGTTGCCGGCTTGACCGGCAGCCTTATCCAAAGACTGGACATTGATTTTTCTCCCTCACAACAGGGCGAGAAGCGTTGCGTTTATGAGAACGCACACAACATGAAAAGAATGCTCATCAACGCAACTCAGCCTGAAGAGTTGCGCGTTGCGCTGGTTGACGGCCAGCGCCTGTTTGACCTCGACATCGAATCCGATAGCCGCGAACAGAAGAAGGCCAACATCTACAAAGGCCGTATTACCCGTGTCGAGCCCAGTCTTGAGGCCGCTTTTGTTGACTTCGGCGCCGAGCGTCACGGCTTCCTGCCGCTGAAGGAGATCTCTCGGGAATACTTCAGCAAGCAGCCCGAACGCGGTCAGCGCCCCAGCATCAAGGAAGTGCTCAAGGAAGGCACCGAAGTCATCGTTCAGGTCGACAAGGAAGAGCGTGGCAACAAGGGTGCCGCACTCACGACCTTTATCAGCCTGGCGGGCCGTTATCTGGTACTGATGCCGAACAACCCCCGTGCCGGCGGCATTTCCCGTCGCATTGAAGGCGATGATCGTGCTCAGCTGAAGGAAGCGCTGTCCGGCGTCAATATCCCCGATGGCATGGGGGCCATCGTACGTACTGCAGGCATTGGTCGCAGCTCCGAAGAGCTGCAGTGGGACCTGGATTACCTGATCACGCTTTGGGATGCCGTTCAGGCCGTGAACACGCGCCCGGCCCCCTTCCTGGTTTACCAGGAGAGTGACGTAGTCATCCGCGCCATTCGTGACTATCTGCGCGCCGATATCGGTGAAGTCCTGATCGACAACCCGAGCGTGTACGAGCAGGCACTGGTGTTCGTGCAGCAGGTCATGCCCAGCTACGAGAGCCGTATCAAGCTCTACAAGGAGCAAACACCCCTGTTCAACCGCTTCCAGATCGAAAGCCAGATCGAGACCGCGTTTGAACGTGAGGTCAAACTGCCCTCCGGCGGCTCCATCGTTATCGACCCCACCGAGGCACTGGTCTCCATCGATATCAACTCTGCCCGTGCAACCCGCGGCAGTGATATTGAGGAAACCGCCCTGCAGACCAACCTGGAAGCGGCCGAAGAGATTGCCCGTCAGTTGCGCCTGCGTGATATCGGCGGCCTGATCGTCATCGACTTTATCGACATGACACCGATCAAGAACCAGCGTGAAGTGGAAAATCGCCTGCGCGATTCTCTGAAGCTGGACCGTGCCCGCGTACAGATGGGCCGCATCTCCCGCTTCGGCCTGCTGGAAATGTCTCGTCAGCGCCTGCGTCCCTCACTGGCGGAATCACGTGGCAGCGTCTGTCCGCGCTGTCACGGTCAGGGTACCATCCGCGACACCGAGTCTCTGGCTCTGTCGATTCTGCGCCTGATCGAGGAAGAGTCTTCCAAGGACCGTACCGCGCAGATTCGCGCCATCCTGCCGGTTTCCGTCGCGACTTACCTGCTTAACGAGAAGCGTCATGAGGTTCACGGCATCGAGATGCGCAACCAGGTTCGCGTCGTCATCGTGCCCAACCCCAACATGGAAACACCGCACTACGAAGTGGTGCGTCTGCGCGAAGACCACACGGTTACAACCACTCAGGATGCCAGCTACAACCTGCAGCCGGAATCCGAAACACCCGCCCAGGAAGTGGCAACCCGTGCACCGGCGGTTAAGCGTGAACAAGCCGCGGTTAAGGCCGTTGTACCTGCAACTCGTGCACCTCAACCGGTCAAGGAAAGCAAACAGGAAGCTGAAACAGCTCCCCGCAGCGAACAAAAACCGGTTGCCGCCGCACCGCAGAGCACGCCGACCCCTTCTTTCGGCGAGCGTATCCTTGGCGCCCTGCGCAACATATTCGGTGGCGGCAATACGGCAACCCCGTCTGCCGAGGCAAGCGAAAAGACCGACAAGCGTCCCGCAAAAGAAGAGTCGACCCCTGCCGCAAAAAGTGAGCGTCGCGAAAACCGCAGCAGTGATTCCCGCAGCGACTCCCGCAACGGACGTGACCGTCGCTCACGCAATCGCCGTGACGGTGACCGCCGCAGCAGCAGCCGCGACAAGCGCGACAGTGACGAGATCATCACCGTAGAACCGGAACACAACCTGCCCACCATCGGTGAAGTGGACACATCCGATAACGGCACAGAAAAGAAAGAAAGCAGTAGCCGTCGTCGTCGCCGTCGCAGCCGCCGTGATGACAATCAGGACGCTCGACCCGTTGAAACCGGTGCAGACGAAACCGCTTCCAATGATGCCGGACAGACTCAGGAGCCCGCCGAGCAGACAGATCGCAGCGAAAACCGTGATGACGGCAGCCGCGCGTCTCGTCGTCGTGGTCGTCGTCGTCGCAACACCGAGCAGCGCAGCGCAACACGCACACCCCTGCCCGAAGAGATGCGCGATGAAACTGCCGAGCAGGAAATCCAGGCACTACTGGCCGAGCAGAAAGTCACCAATGCAACGCTGAACGCGGAAGAGCCGACTGCAACCGAAGAGGCAAATGTCGACACTGAAGCCGCCAACGCCCAGCCGTCAGCCGACGCTGTAGCGGATGAGAGCGTAACAGAGAAGGCTGCTGCAGCGGATAACGCCCAGAATGCGGTCGCTGAAGAAACCACTTCTGTCGAGCCTGATGCCCTTGAAGAGTCGCCCGTCGAAGCAGGGACCAAAGCTGCCGAAGACCAAAGCAGTGAGGCGCCAGCCAATTCCGACACACCGGCTGCTGCCGATGATAAGGAAAAAGGCAAGCGCGGCTCACGCAGCCGACGTCGCCCGGCGCGCCCTCGCGGCAAAGCCGACAAGCAGGACAGCCTTGAGCGAGGTAATGACAGCCCTGAGCGAGGTAAAGATAGCCTTGAGCCTGTAGAGGAAAGCCTTAAACCTGAGCAAGAAAACGCTGAGCCTGAGGTGGTTAACAGCGCCAAGCCAACTGCAGCGGTACCGACGCAGGCCAAACCGGATGTCGAGGAAAGCCAGCAGGAACTGCCGCTGGAAGCTCTCGAGCCCGAAGCTGAAAAAGCCTCAACCGATGAACCGACTCAGACCCAGACAGAGGTGAAGGCTGAGGACGCCGAGGTTCCGGCTGAAACGGAAAGCCCGGTGGAAGCTCAAACCGAAGCCAAGGTGGAAACCGATGCGGACCTGGCTGACACCCAAACGGAAGTCGAATCCAGCGAGTCGGCCAAGGACACCACTGCAGAGGCCGCTGCACCGACTCAAGAGCCGGAACAAGAGACCGAAGCCAAGCCGGCTGAAGCTCGCAGCCGTCGTCGTGGGGGACGTGCGCCGAATGATCCACGGGAAGTTCGCCGTCGTCAGCAGGCTCAAAAAGCCGAAACCGAGCAGGATCAAAGCAGTCAGTAATTGACCGCCCATCCGTAAAAAAGCCGCTGCAGCGTGAAACTGCAGCGGCTTTTTTGTATCCCTACACAGGTCAAAGCGGGCCGAGCATTACCGCATCAGATCATGGATAGAAGCGCGGCTCCGCTTCCAGCTCAACGCCAAAACGTTCCACCACCTGCCGGCGGATGTACTCGGCAAGCTGCTCAACAGCCGCTCGATCTCCCCCGCCCCAGTTCACCAGCACCAGCGCCTGCTGAGGGTAGGTCCCGACGGAACCCATACGATAGCCTTTAAGGCCGCAACGGTCGATCAGCCACCCGGCCGCCAGCTTGCAGCCGCCGGATGGATCAGCATGAGCCACCAAGTCTGCTTCCTGCTGGCGCAGCTGTTGGCAATGCTCCGCGCTCACGACCGGATTCTTGAAAAAACTGCCTGCATTGCCCAGCTGTGCGGGGTCAGGCAACTTCTGCCTGCGCACACGACAGACCGCATCAAACACCTGCTCCGGTGTTGGCGCGTCCTCACCCTGCAGCTCGGCCTGCAAGGCTGCATAGCCAACCTGCACATCAGCCTTTCGACTCAGCTTCAGCTCGACCGCGGTGATAACATATCGACCCGGCTCGACCGATTTGAACAGGCTGTCTCGATAGGCAAAGCGGCAGTCATCAAGGCTCAACTGTTTCAGGCACTCCTGCCGGCAATCGAACACCTCAACACGGTTGATACGATCCTTTAGCTCTACCCCGTAGGCACCAATATTCTGTACCGGCGCAGCCCCCACCGTACCGGGGATCAGGGCCAGATTCTCCAGCCCATACCAGCCCTGCTCCAGCGTGCGTTCAACCGTTTGATGCCAGTTTTCACCAGCACCTGCCCAAAGCAGTATATCGTCGCCATCAATCTGCGGTTGCCAGCGTTTGATAGCCATGCGCGCCACTACACCCGGGATGCGATCAGCCAACACCAGATTGCTGCCACCACCGAGGATCAGCAAGGGCTGAGGGTCAGTCTTCAACCGCCGGATCAATTGTGCCAGCTGGTCGACATTTTCAATCGTCACCAGCGTATCGGCGATGACATCAAAGCCAAAGGTGTTCAGCTCACGCAAAGATGCCTGATGCAACACGGATACTGCGCTCAACGCTCCGACTCCTGCTGCTGCAGATGTCGGAGCAAACCGCGGCTGGCTGTTTCAACCAGATCCAACACCTCCTCGAATCCCTGCTCACCCGAGGTGTAGTAGGGATCAGGCACCTCCTTGTGTTTGACGCCCTCGGCAAAATCCAGAAACAGGCCCAAGTGCCCAGAGTAACCACGTGGGCAAAGACTGCGCAGATCTCGCAGATTGGCGGCATCCATGGCCAGAATATAGTCAAACGTCTCAAAGTCCTCAGGCTCCACTGCTCGCGCCCGGAGGTGGCCCAAGGGGTAACCGCGACGCTGCGCTGCCGCCTGAGTTCGCGGGTCAGGCGCCTTGCCGATATGATAGGCCGCAGTACCGGCAGAATCGATCAGGAAGCGATCCCCGGCACCCTGCTGTGCAATCAGTTGTTCAAAGACACCATGCGCAGTGGGAGAACGGCATATATTGCCGAGGCAAACAAAAAGAATGGAAGTTTTACTGCTCACGACAACACCTTCTGTTTGCAGTTTGTCATCAGGCTCATTGTTCAGCCAGGAGCGCCGCTATGCGCGCCAGGTCCTCCGGCGTATCAACACCGGCCGGTGGCGCTTCATCGGCCGCATCCACATGAATGCCGACGCCATGCCAGAGCGCGCGCAGCTGCTCAAGGCATTCCGTATGCTCCAGCGGTGCCGGCGCCCAGCCGACGAAGTCGTTGAGCATCTTCACACGGTAGGCATAGAGACCGATATGGCGCTGCCAGCTGAACCCGTCCGGCATGGTGTCCTGCCCCTTCATGAAAGCATCCCGCGGCCAGGGAATGGGCGCACGACTGAAATAGAGCGCCATTCCCTGATGATCCGTCACCACCTTGACGACATTCGGGTTCAGCAGGGACTCAACTGTTTCTATCGGCTCCGACAGCGTTGCAATACCGGCTGTCGGCATGGCCATAAGATTATGCGCCACCTGGTTGATAATGCGCGGCGGTATCAGCGGCTCGTCACCCTGAACGTTGACAACGATATCATCGGCATAAAAACCCAGCGTGTGTACGACTTCCTGCAGACGGTCAGTTCCCGAGGGGTGATCGGACGACGTCATGCACACTTCGGCACCAAAATCGGTTGCGACCCGGGCGATACGTTCATCATCGGTTGCAATGATGACCCGCTCCGCTTCACTTTCGCAGGCACGCTCATAGACATGCTGCAGCATCGGCTTGCCGCCCAGATCAGCCAGCGGCTTGCCCGGAAAACGACTGGAGGCATATCGTGCCGGAATAACAACAGAAAAACTCATGGGATTACTGACTCTCCTTCAAGCGCTCTTCGGCCGTCAGCGTACGCGCCTCCGATTCCAGCATCACCGGGATGTCATCTCGAATCGGATAGGCCAGACCACTGGCACGACAGATCAGCTCATTGGTGTCTTTGTTCCACTCCAACGGAGCCTTGGAAACGGGGCAAACCAATATATCAAGCAGTTTCGGATCCATTATGCTGTCCTGTATGTTGTGCTGACACCTGCGCCAGCCGCTGTAAAAATTGTGTTTGAAACTCTGCATCCAGCTGCGCATCGACACGAAGCGCCCAGCACCCCTGTTTGTGCAGAGTGCGGCACTTCACGGCATCCTTTTCAGTCATGATAACAGGCAAGAGCGGATCAAACTCGAGCATTTCGGGGGTGATATCGGCATGATCAGCCAAGGGATGCTCGATGGGGTCAAAACCCAGAGTCCTGAGCGTGTCAAAAAAACGGCCAGGGTTGCCGATGCCTGCAACTGCGTGGACTTTTCGCCCCTGAGACCAAAGGTCAGGAGCAACCTGCTCAGCGTCGTGCAGCGAAATCAGCCTTGAAGGGATCAGTTGCATGGCGACAGGCGCCTGAACCAGCTCCGACACGCCGCTGCCATGATCCCGACCGTTGATAATCACCCAATCAACCTGCATCAACCTTTCCGGCGGCTCGCGCAACGGCCCCTCAGGCAGGCAGCGACCGTTGCCCAGACCTCGCACACCATCAATCACTGCAATTTCCAGGTCTCTGGCCAAGGCATAATGCTGCAGACCATCGTCACTGATGATCACATCACAGTCGTGAGCCGCCAACAAAGCCGCAACCGCACGGGGCCGATCAGGATCGATGAACAGTGGCACATCCGTGCGCTGAACAATCAAACAGGGCTCGTCTCCGCCTTCAGCGGGCAATGTCTCGGCTGTTACTTGCCAAGGATAGGACGGCGGCTTGGCACCATAGCCACGACTGACCACGCCAGGCCGATAGCCGGCCGACCTGAGCAGTTCGATCAGAGCAATGACCAACGGCGTCTTGCCGGTGCCACCAATGCTGATGTTACCGACAATCACCACCGGCACGGCAATACCGGCAGCGGCAGTACCTACACGTCGCTGGGTGAGAAACCGTCGCCGCACCAGCAACTTGAACAGTGAAGACAGAGGCCGCAGGCATTTTAGCCAACCTGCGCCTGAATACCAGGCACGCTGCAGTGACATCAGTCGCCCGCTTGCCGCGTTGCGATGCTCAGACGGGAAAAGCCAAGCTGACCGGCCACATCCATAACCGTCACTACCGCCTGGTGCCGAGCGTTGGCATCAGCGGTAACCACAAAGGGCAGATTGCGCTCTTCGCCTACCAGCTTGATAACGGCCCGCTTCAGGGTCAAAGCATCACTGGTGACCAGAGGCTGACCATTGACCGAATACTGCCCTTCGGCACCCACCACCACATCAACCAACTCAATATCCTGTGAGGTTTCGATCGCCTGTGTTGAGGCCTCCGGCAAACTGATACTGAGGTGGGACTCGCGGGTAAAGGTGGTGGTGATCATGAAGAAAATAAGCAGCAGGAAGACCACATCGATCAACGGGGTCAGGTTGATACTGATCTCTTCACGTCGTTGACGTTGAAATTTCACCCTCACCTCCGTGATCAGTGGATATCGACTTCGCGATCGCCGTGAATGGCTTCAACCAGCTTGATTGACTCCTGTTCCATGGTCAGCACCAGATCATCGATGCGGCGCTGGAAGTAACGGTGCATCACCAACGCAGGAATGGCCACCGCAAGACCGGCCGCTGTGGTAATCAGTGCTTCGGAGATCCCACCGGCCAAAATGCTGGCGTTGCCTGTACCCTGAATCATAATCTCCATGAACACCTTGATCATACCGATTACCGTGCCCAGCAGCCCCAGCAGAGGCGTGATGGCAGCAATGGTCCCCAAAGGATTGAGGAAACGCTCAAGGTCATGCACCACATGAGAGGCTTCTTCCTGGATACTCTCTTTCATGATGTCACGGCCGTGGCGAGAATTGTTGATCCCTGCGGCAATGATACGCCCAAGGGGACTGGCAGACCTGATGGAACCCAGTCGCTCTGCCGTCAGCTGACCGCTCTGAGTCAGCTCCCAGACTTGAGCCATCAGGCCAGGAGGGGTAATCAATCTGGGACGCAGCACCAGCAGGCGATTGCCACAGATTGCAAGGGCAACAATGGAACAGGCTACAATCGGCAGCATCAACCAGCCACCGGCGACAATAATCTCAAACACCTTGTACTTCCCCCTCCTGTTAATGGGTCAACTTTATCACAGCATCCTTACCGGGAGTAAGGCGTTAACTGGCTGTCCAATAACGCTTTTTCTGCTCTCTGTGGCGTTGAATTGAACACTGTTCCCGTTCCGCAACCAATTTGATAGCTCCGGAATCGGCTGTTTTCAGCCAGGGAATATTGCGTTCATCCAGACGCCTGATCATCTCGACATGAGGATGCCCGAAGCGATTGTAATGACCGGCACTGATCAACACGGCGTGTGGCTGCAGCCAGTCCAGTATTGCTGCAGAGGTGGAGTCGCGACTGCCGTGATGTCCTGCTACCAGCCAGGTCACCGGCTGGCGATAGCCTGCCGACAGCATACGGTATTCACCACTGGTATCCAGATCTCCGGTGAGCAAAAGGCTGCAGTGCCCGTTATCGATGCGCAGTATGCATGAACGGTTGTTACTGCTGAGCCCCTCGGTGTCCGCAAAGGCCTGCTGGAACTGAAAACTCACCCCACCGTTTTGCCAGTGTCCGTCAGGACACCCGGCCGCGCCCGGCAACTTTTCCGGTTCACCGGCATATACCCGCTCAATATCAAGGAACTCATTCAACATGGCCAAGCCGCCCGCGTGATCACTGTCACCGTGACTGACGACCAGCGCATCCAGTTGCCGAACCCCCCGGCTTTGCAACAGCGGCTTGATGGCAAAAGGGAAAGCGGCTCCGCCGCCGGGGTAGCCAGGCCCAGCATCATACAACAGGGTCCCCTCTGCCGTTTCAATCAACACGGCCTGACCTTGCCCTACATCAAACACCCAAGCATGAAATACACCCTCGCCGGGCAGATCATGGGTGGCTGACAGCAGAGGCAGCATTAGCGGTACAAGCAGCAAACGGAACTGCACAGAGACAGGTAAAAGCAACAGCAGCACGGCAACAGCCGACAATAGCAGAGAAATCACCGACGGTGATGCCAGCTCGGCATACATCCCGGGCACCTGAGCCGCCCAGGACAGACACTGCCAGAGCAGATCAACCGCCATATCGATAAACCTGATCAGACTATTGCTGAAACCGCTCGCCAACAACAATGCCGGCAACAACCAGATCAACACGCTTAGCAAGGGGATCGCCAGCAGATTCACCGGCACTGACAGCAGACTGATTTGATTGAATCCGGCTGCCATCATCGGCAGCATGCCAACAAAAAGGCCCAATTGAACCCGAAGACCCACACCCAGATAACGCCCCGCTCCATCGGCCTGCTCAGGGCGACATTGCCACAGCCACAAAATCAAGGCCACCGCCCCGAAGGACAGCCACAGCCCGGTTTCCAGAACCGACAGCGGCTGGAGTGTCAGGATCAATATCAGTGCCAGGCGCCAGCGCTGCCATCCCGACACTGGCCTGAGCCACCAACTACCTGCCATAAACACCGCCAGCATTAACCAGGCGCGCTGTACCGGAATGCCCCATCCGGACAGCCAGGCATAACAGCCGGCCACTGCAAGCGCTGCAAGAGGTGGCAGCAAACGCCAGCCGGAACCTTGACGCCCCAGCCACAATGCAGGCAGCTGCAAAAGACGCCCGCCCCACCACCCCAGTGCCGCGATGACCGCCACATGTAAGCCACTGACCACAAACAGATGTGCCGTCCCGGTCACACGCAAAACGTCCCACTGTTCCGTACTCAGCCCACTGCGGTCACCGAGCACCAGTGCACGCAACGTAACGGCAGTCACAGGCGAAAAACGCTGCTCGAGCAGGTCGGCGAGGTATTGACGCCCATGCAGCAGCGAAACGGGAGCGGATTTGTGTTCAATGACCCGCCGAATGTAACCACGGGCATCGATGCCCTGGGCAAGATAGTGACGTTCAAGATCAAATGCGGCCGGATTGCTCAACCCGCGTGGCGACTTGAGACGCAGCTCGGCCTGCAACCAGTCACCCTTAGAAAACGCTTGGTCGCCACCATAATAGCTGGCCTTGATGCGACGGACATGACGCAATTCGGATGGCATGTCCAGCGGTTGCAACAGCAGACTGTAGTAGCCGTTGCGTAAAACCGGCAGATCCACAACCTCAGCCGAGACAACCAGATCCCGGGGTGGCAGTTGATAGCGGTGCGCCAACTGCCGATGACCATAGGCTGACGCCACCAACAATCCCAGCACAAGCAAAAATGCTGTCCGCCGCCAGGGTCTGTGCAATGCGGACACACTGACGATCAGCAGCAGCCAGCCGACAGACGTCAGCGTGGGGAGGAAGGCAACAACAGCGATTCCTGTGAGATAAGCGATCATCCTTGATCCTTACGGTTGGCTTAACGTAGTTCTGTCGGCATAATGTGGCCACTTGTCAGAACCGGTAGACTCCCTTCAATGCCTCGCAAGCTGATCAAAAAATACATGCCTGATGAACAGATGCTGCGTACGCATCGTCATCTCAGCTGGCTTGGCCGACATCTTCATGATCCCAACCTTTGGCATCTGACACGCAAATCCGTTGCCCGCGCCTTTCTGGTCGGTATTTTTTGTGCATTCATGCCCATTCCCGGGCAAATGATCCTTGCCGCCGTGCTCGCGATTCTGATCTCGAGCAACCTGCCCATCTCCGTGGGTCTGGTCTGGATCACCAACCCCTTGACCATGCCGCCCATTTTCTATGCCTGCTATCGAGTTGGCGCCTGGCTGCTGGGCATTGAGTCAGGCGTAGGCCACAAGCTGTCCTGGGATCTGGCCACCATTCAGAGCGAGTTTACCGCCATCTGGTGGCCACTGCTGCTGGGCAGCCTGGTCTGCGGGGTTTTGTTCAGTGTGCTGGGATATGCCGCCATGAGCCGTTTTTGGATCTGGCATGTAGGCCGCAGCTGGCGTCGCCGAATCAACCTGCGCCGAAACCGCAGCAACCACTCCAGCCGGGATTGAGCTTTCTAACCTGGATTGAATTGGGTCAGCTGACCGTCCACCAGTTCCAGCGCTCGTTCCATGCGCCCAGCCAACTGGAGGTCATGAGTCACCACCACAAATGCCGTTGCAAGTGTCCGGTTCAACTCTTCCAGGTAGTGCTGCACATCTTCCGCTGTATGGCGATCCAGGTTCCCCGTCGGTTCATCCATCAACACGCAGGCCGGCTGATTCACCAGCGCGCGGGCAATGGCCACACGCTGGCGCTCGCCGCCACTCAGCTGAGCAGGTTTGTGTCTGAGCCGATGAGCAAGACCGACTCGTTCCAGCAGCTCAACCGCTCTATCGGCAGATTCCGCACTGCTCTTGCCCGCAATCATCAACGGCATGGCGACGTTCTCCAGCGCCGTAAATTCGTGCAGCAAATGGTGGAACTGGTACACAAACCCAAGCTGATGGTTACGCAAGCCGGAACGACGACGCTCGTTGACCGTATACAGTGACTGTCCGGCCACCATCACTTCGCCTGCATCAGGCTTGTCCAAACCACCCAGAATATTCAGCAGGGTACTCTTGCCGCTGCCGGAACTGCCCACTATCGCCAACCGCTCTCCCGGCATGACCGAAAGTGAAACGGACTTGAGTATATGAATGGGTTGCCCCGCCTCCTGGTAACACTTGTCGATGCCCTGACAGGCCAGAACTGCCTTACTCATAGCGCAAAGCCTCCGCCGGTTGTGTGCGTGATGCCCGCCAGGCCGGATAAAGCGTAGCCACGAAACTGATTGCCAATGCCGCCAGCGTGATCATGCCCACATCGGACCAGATCAGCTGCGACGGCAGATAACTGATGAAATAGACATCTGCCGACAGGAACTGAATGCCCAACATACGCTCAACCCAAGCCACCAGATCCGTTACCGTCAGCGCCAGTGTTACCCCCAACAGTACACCCAAGGCTGTACCGATAACACCGATCAGAATCCCCTGCACCATGAAAATGCGCAGGATGACCGAAGGTGTCGCCCCCATGGTACGCAGAATGGCAATATCGGACTGCTTGTCAGTCACGACCATCACCAGCGTGGACACGATATTGAACGCCGCCACAAAGACGATCAGCAACAGCAGCAACCCAATCATGCGCTTCTCCATCTGAATTGCCTGAAACAGATTGCCATGGGTACGTGTCCAGTCATTCACATAGAGCGGGCGCTCCTGTGTCTGGGCAATAGCCCGCGCCAGCTGGGGCGCATTGAACAGATCGTCAAACTTGATGCGCAGACCGTCCACATGGCCGGAGGGCATACGTTTGATTCGAGCGGCATCGGTCATATGGATATAAGCCAGATTGGCATCCAGCTCAGCCCCAACCGAAAACACGCCGACCACATCGAAACGCTTCAGCCGCGGAATAACCCCAGCCACGCTGATCGACGCTTCCGGCAGCACCAGGGTTACCTTGTCGCCTACTTCAACGCCAAGGAAGCGCGCCAGCAACTCACCCAATACTATGCCATAGTCACCGGGAACCAGATCCGTAACAACACCCTGCTTCATGTGTTGACCAATGATGGAGACACCCGATTCCAGCACCGGATCAATGCCGTTAACCAGCACGCCCTGAACCCGGCCGCGGCTGGTCAGCATACCCTGCGCCTGAACATAGGGAGCAGCACCTTCAACACCCTCGGCATTGAGCACATGCGTGCGTAACGCTGCCCAGTCCTCCAGACCCTGATCGCCATAACCGGCCAGTGTCGCATGGGGTACCATACCAAGAATGCGCTGGCGCAGTTCGCGGTCAAAACCGTTCATGACCGACAGCACGACAATGAGTGCAGCCACACCCAGCATAAGGCCGAGCATGGACACCAGGGAAATAAACGAAATGAAGTGGTTGCCGCGCTTGGCTGCGGTGTAGCGCAAGCCGACAAAAATCGATAATGGTCTAAACATGGGCAGGATTAAAGCACAGTTGCTGGCCAAGCTCTAACAGAATTGAAAAATTATAACCCAGGCAATGATTTACGCCGCCAGCAGGCGACAGAGCAGTCTTAGCAGCTCGGGCCAGAGCTGCTAAGATGGCCATCACACCTCGCCAACTGCACGGTCATTTCCCATGAGTCAGAAACCTTTGGATACCCCCCACCCACGTCTGTACCTGCTGGCAACAGCCGTCGGTTTCGTCGGATTGATACTCTGGTTCTACGCCGGACGCGAACTGGGCATACTGCAATGGATCGTCGACCACTTCCCTGCCTCACATGCCGGCGCGGGCCTGATGGTGGCCATCATGATACTGATGACCCCTGGCTTTCTGCTGTGGAAACTGTTCAACCGCTGGATCGAAGCCAAACTCAAGGTAAAAGGACGCTTCCTCGAAGACGAAGTGTACCTGCCCCCTGATCAGGACAAAAAAAACCGGAGCTGATGACTCCGGTTTTTTTATACTGTCGTTTGTTTAAACGTCGCTCAGAGATTGGCGATACGGTTGAGACCGGAAATGGCCGCCACTCGATAGGCTTCGGCCATGGTCGGGTAGTTGAAGGTCGTATTGATGAAATACTGAAGCGTATTCGCTTCGCCTTCCTGACTCATGATCGCCTGACCAATGTGAATGATCTCGGATGCCTGGTCTCCGAAACAGTGGATGCCCAGAATCTGCAGACTTTCACGATGGAACAGGATTTTCAGCATGCCCACTGGCTCACCGGAAATCTGTGCACGGGCAGTATCCTTGAAGAAAGCCTGACCCACTTCATAAGGAACGGATTCTGCTGTCAGCTCTTCCTCGGTTTTGCCGATGGAGCTGATCTCGGGAATGGTGTAAATACCGGTCGGGACATCATTGATGTAACGGAAATCATCCGCTGACAGCATATCAGCAGATGCAGAGCGGCCCTGATCCAGCGCAGCGGATGCCAGGCTCGGCCATCCGATCACGTCACCCACCGCATAGACGCCTTCAGCGGCGGTGCGGTAGTGCTCGTCAACAGCCAGCTGACCACGACTGTTGGCTTCAAGACCGATATTCTCCAGTCCCATACCGGCTGTATTACCGGTGCGGCCGTTACACCAGAGGAAAGCATCGGCACGGATGCGCTTGCCGGACTTGAGTGAAATGGTCACACCATGGGCATCGCCAGTGACGGATTCGTAATCTTCGTTGTGACGAATTTTCACCGCATTGTTGCGCAGGTGGTAACTCAGCGCATCGGAGATCTCGTCATCCAGGAACGACAGCAAACGATCACGCATGTCGATCAGGTCAACTTTGACCCCCAGCCCACTGAAGATGGATGCATATTCGCAGCCGATCACACCGGCACCGAAAATCACCAGTGTACGCGGTGTGTGGCTCAGTTTGAGGATGGTGTCAGAGTTGTAGATACGCGGATGGCCGAAATCGATGTCAGGCGGGCACCAGGGGGTTGAACCCGTCGCAATGACAAAGTTTTTGGAGCGCAGGGTTTCGCGGCCGCTGCTCTGACCCTCAACCTGAACTTCACCCGGCTTGCTGAATTTGGCTTTACCAAAGAAAACATCAACCCGGTTGCGCGCATAGAAATTGGTTCGCAGCATCACCTGATTGGAGATAACTTTTTCTGCACGCTTTAGAACCTTGGGGAAAGAGAACCAGCGCGGCTCGCCGATATCACGGAACATCGGGTTGGTGTTGAACTCGATGATCTGCTTGACTGAGTGACGCAGCGCCTTGGAAGGAATGGTGCCCTTGTGGGTGCAGTTGCCGCCAACGGTATCCTGCTCCTCCACAATCGCGACCCGACGGCCTTGTTTGGCTGCATTAATAGCAGCCCCTTCACCGGCAGGACCGGAACCGATCACCACGACATCATAGTCATATACAGCCATTACTTTCCCCTTAGTTGAGCAAAACTGATGCTGCCCCAGCGCCTGTGGCAGGTCACCAGCTTAGAGATCCGGTTGGAAACAACCAATTAACCTTTAGATTTAATCTCGTAAGCAAGATCGGCAGGTGTCGCCGCAGCGGTGCGTTCCTGCTCTT
>CAYMHL010000031.1:15797-20997 GCA_964390205.1 uncultured Marinobacterium sp. | reverse complement strand
CTGCGCAGACGCGAGTCAGTGCAGCGGTCAGAGTGGTTTTACCGTGGTCAACGTGGCCAATGGTACCTACGTTAACGTGCGGCTTGCTGCGTTCAAATGATTGTTTAGCCATGGCAAGGTCAACCTGATCAAGTCGTTTTCTAGGACGCCAAATACGACAAAGGGTAGACATATCGCTATATCTACCCTTCATCAAAACTGGAGCTCATGGGCGGATTTGAACCGCCGACCTCACCCTTACCAAGGGTGTGCTCTACCCCTGAGCTACATGAGCATAACACTTTTCCATCTGCTCCGATTGGAGCGGGTAGCGGGAATCGAACCCGCCTCTTCAGCTTGGAAGGCTGAGGTAATAGCCACTATACCATACCCGCTTAAACGGAGATGGTGGTGGGAGGTGGATTCGAACCACCGAAGCTTGCGCGTCAGATTTACAGTCTGATCCCTTTGGCCACTCGGGAACCCCACCAGCCTTTCAAACCTTCTCCAGACATGGTGCCGGCACGAGGAGTCGAACCCCGGACCTACTGATTACAAGTCAGTTGCTCTACCAACTGAGCTATACCGGCCTTGCCTGTCGAAGTGGTGCGTATCTTACTGATCCGACTGGGGGCGTGCAACCCCTTCACACACTTTTTTTTCAATTTTTATGCCCGGCCAGCCAGCCGCCATCATTCGCGACATGGACCCGGCATCCACCTGCCCTTCAGCAATACTCGCCTGGATACGATAACCGCTCATCTCATCCAGAATCGGCTCCTGTTTGAGCTCCAGCTTGAGCACGGAGCGTATGGCTTCACGTTCGGCCTTGACCGCCTGTTCCGCCTCCACACCCATGAATGGCCCCAGCACGAAATCACCTTCCAGTGTCTGCGGCACCCAACCCGCCAGCGCCAGTCGGTCCAGCAGATCCAGCTGCGCCTGGGGGTCGGCCGGTCGCGGCAAGCGCAGGCGATAACCGAGCAGAGATGCAGGAGCGGCCGTTATCGCGGTATCGAACCCGCGCTCCTGCAGACGCCCTGCAGCCGCTTCAACCTCGGCAGGAGAAACAAAATCACCGAGCTGATAACAGACTTGCGCCCGCGGTTGCAGACGCTCGCCACCACCCAGCTCATGCAACAATCGCAGGCGGCTGATCTGATCGTTTTGCGTCGACACAGGCTCAACAGCCTGCTGCTGTGCATACCAGAGCAGCACCAAAGCATTGAGCAGCAACAGCAGCAGCGCCAGCCAACGTGTCATCCCTTTACTCCAGTGCCCATTTCAAGCCATCCATCACCAGATCGGGACAGTATTCGGCACCGGCCATCATTTCTGCCAGCTGAGCGCCATCGCCACCCGTCACCAGCCAACGCGACGGCGATATCACGCCCGGCACCCCGGCCTGCAGCTGAGCAGCCAGTGCCAGCAGCAGCAAATTGGCACCATGGGCCACACCACTGCTGGTATCACAGCCGGGGGCCACCGAGTAATGCTCCACATCCCTGTCCACCCTGACTTCCGCGGTATTGCCCAGCAACGATTGCTGCATCAGCCTAAGCCCCGGGAGTATATAACCACCCTGGTGGCGACCCTCGGCATCCAGCAGATCCACGGTGATGGCACTGCCGCAATCCACCACCCAGCAACTTTGCCCGACCCGCTGCCAGGCCGCCAGCATCGCCAGCCAGCGATCCACCCCCATGCGGCCGGGCTCGAAATAGCTGTTGCGCACCCCAGCCGCCTCGGCGGTACTCACTGCACGGCGCAGAGGCACCTGCCAACAGTTATCCACAGCCAGCGCAAGGGCCTGATTCAACCCCTCTCCCGCCACCGAGGCCAGCCAGACCTCGTCGGGATGCCCGCGGCAGACTCGCAACTGGTCAGCGCCAAACTCCGCGGTCAGCCAGCGACCACGATCCAGCACCTGATCATTGTCGATCAATCGCCATTTGATAAAGGTGTTACCCGCATCCAGTTCAAGCCGTTTCATGGGCGCGCACACTCACCTCACCGCCATGGAAAACTTCCTGACCCTGCTCGGTCTGCAGGCGCAACCCACCCTGATCGGTCACTCCAAGGCAGACCCCCTCGAACACATGCGCTCCGGACGTCAGCCGCACCGGTCGCCCCTGAAACACATTGGCCGCCTCCCAGGCCGGGCGCAGCTGGGCAAAACCGCCGGACTCGAAGCGCTGCAGCACCTGAATCAGCTGTCGCACCAGAGCAGCCAGCAATTCGGTTCGATCACCGTCAAACCCCAGTGTTCGCAGGTCAATACAGGGCTGATCCAGTTGCTCGGCAATCCCCTCGGGCAGAGCCACATTCAACCCCACCCCGATGGCCACCTGGCATTCACCGGCCGCATCGCCACTGAGCTCTATCAGGATACCCGCCAGCTTGGCGTTGCCCACCAGCAGATCATTGGGCCATTTAAGGCCGATGGACGCCACGCCCTGCTCAGCCAGGGCCTGCTGCAGCGCCAGCCCCACGGCAAGACTGAGCCCCTCCAGGGCTGCAGCACCGCTGTTGAACCGCCAGGCCAGAGTGAAACAGAGACTGGATGCCAGCGGACTCAGCCACTGACGACCACGACGCCCCCGTCCCGCATGCTGATATTCGGCCACAAAAAGACCATTGGGTATGCCTTGCTGCAGCGCCTGAAGCCCCTGAGCATTGGTCGAGTCGGTTTCGATGGCCACGTCCAGTCTGGCCAGCTGACCGGATACCCCATCTGCCTGCAGATACTGATGCAGGCGTGTCGGATCGATCAGATCAACACCTCCGGGCAGACGGTAGCCTCGCCCCTTGACGCTGTACACTTCAAGCCCCAGCTCCTGCAGCCGCTGCATGTGTTTCCATACGGCACTGCGACTGATCCCCAGCGCACGCCCCAGCTCGCTGCCGGAATGAAAGCATCCATCGGCCAGCACGGACAGCAGTTTATCCAGCATGCTCGGCCTCGGTCGGGCGGCGATCCAGCACGATAAAGCTGTAGTCGTAAGGATTGGGTTCGATGGCGGCAAAATCCTCCCGCGCCACCTCCTGCCAGACACCCGCTTCCAACGCCGGGAAGAAGGCATCCCCGTTGATCTCGGCATGCACCTGAGTCAAATAGAGACGATCCGCCCTGGGCAGACAGAGCGCGTAGATCTCGGCGCCGCCGATCACGACGGCTTCCTCGACACCATCAATCAAGGCCAGACTTTCACCCAGCGCCAGTCCCTCGTCGAGGCCTTGAACCACACGCACACCGGGGTGATCCCATTCACTGTCACGGGTGATCACGATATTGGTGCGCCCCGGCAAGGGTCTGCCGATCGACTCAAAGGTCTTGCGTCCCATGATAATGGGCTTGCCGAGCGTGACCCGCTTGAAATACTTCAGATCTTCCGGCAAATACCAGGGCAGCTTGTTGTTGATACCGATCACCCGGTTCTCGGACTGGGCAGCAATCATGGCCAGACGCATGTACTCTCCTTGCATCAGACGGCGATGGGGGCTCGGATGACCGGGTCAGGATCGTACCCGGTCACCTCGAAGTCTTCGTATTCGTAGCTGAAAATGTCAGCTGGACGGCGATTGATCTTCAGCTGAGGCAGTGCCCTGGGCGTGCGTGACAGCTGCTCCTGTACGATGGCCGGGTCGTTGAGGTGATTGTGATACAGGTGCAGGTCACCGAAGGTGTGCACAAAGTCCCCCACCTGCAGATCACACTGCTGGGCAACCATGTGTGTCAGCAGCGCATAGGACGCGATGTTGAACGGCACACCGAGGAAATAATCGGCACTGCGCTGGTACAACTGGCAACTCAGCCTGCCTTCGGCAACATAGAACTGGAACAGGGTATGACAGGGCGGCAGCGCCGCCTTGCCCTGACGCACATTATCCTGCGGACTGATGGTTTCATCCGGCAGGTCCGCCGGGTTCCAGCCGCTGACAATCAGCCGACGCGAGTTTGGGGTACGCTTGATCTGTTCAACGACCGCTGTGATCTGATCGATGGTGGAGCCGTCCGGGCAGGCCCAGGAGCGCCACTGTTTGCCGTAAATCGGTCCCAGATCACCATCTTCCAGTGCCCATTCGTTCCAGATGCGCACACCGCGCTGCTGCAGCCAGGTGTTGTCGGTACTGCCGGAGAGGAACCAGAGCAGTTCGTAGATCACCGACTTGAGATGGACTTTCTTGGTGGTCAGCAGCGGAAATCCCTGCGACAGATCAAAGCGCAGCTGGCGTCCAAACAGCGAGCGCGTACCGGTACCGGTTCGATCACCCTTGTCCACGCCGTTTTCAACGATGTCCCGCATCAGGTCCAGATACTGCTGCATAGCCGCCCCGCTCTAAAAACAAATGGTCTTCATTCTAGGGCCTTTAACCGGCATAGACCAGATTTGATCTACGCCTGGCGCCGGTAGGCCAGCCACATCAGCAGTGCGCCGAGCAGAATCATCGGCAGCGACAGCAGCTGCCCCATGGTCAACCAGTCGAAGGCAACAAAGCCCAGATGCCCGTCCGGCTCGCGCACCAGCTCCACCAGCGAGCGGAAAGCGCCATAGCCCAACAGAAAGAGCCCCGACACCGCCATGCGTGGCCGCGGCTTCGCGGAATACCACCACAGCAGAGCAAACAGCAACACCCCTTCCAGCATCATCTGATACAGCTGTGACGGATGGCGCGGCAGGGCATCGCCGGCACGGGGAAAGATCACCGCCCAGGGTACATCGGTCACTCGCCCCCAGACCTCACCGCCGATGAAGTTGCCCAGCCGACCGGCACCCAGCCCGATCGGCACCAGCGGGGCGACAAAATCGCCGATTTCGAAAAAGGTTTTGCCGTAGCGGTGTGCAAACACCGCCAGCACGACCAGCACGCCGAGCAGCCCGCCATGAAAGGACATCCCCCCTTCCCAGACGGCGAACAGCCAGAGCGGGTGCTGGAGGAAATAATCGAAATTGTAGAAGAGTACATACCCCATGCGACCGCCCAGAATCACGCCAACGGCCCCCCAGAACACCAGATCAGAGACCTGCTGCTCAGTCCAGCCGGAGCCCGGACGGCGTGCGCGTCGATTGCCCAGCCACCAGGCCGCGCCAAAGCCGATCAGGTACATCAACCCGTACCAGTGGATTTTCAGCGGCCCCAGCTCCAGCGCCAACGGATCGATATCATGTACCCACATAGAGATTTATCCCAGATTGGAAAAAATGAAACGGCAGCCCAC
>CAYMHL010000031.1:13425-15697 GCA_964390205.1 uncultured Marinobacterium sp. | reverse complement strand
GAGGCCCAGCCAATAACACCGCCACTGAGGCCCAACTCACCCCTGCCCGGCACTCGGTCACCGGCTCCGGGCTTGAGACCGAACGCCATCTGCACCGCCACGGCGAGCACAAAGAGTCCCAGCGCCAGCTGCAGCACACTGCCGCTGAGCAGCACGGCCGTATTCACCCCCAGCACCGCTCCGGCCAGTATTCCGACGGCCAACGGTCGAAACAGCTCCCAGCGCACCGCCCCGTGCTGGTGATGCGCACGTACCGAACTGATTGAAGTGACCACAATGGTCGCCAGTGAAGTTGCCACAGCCATGTGGGTCAGTACCTCGGGGGCCATGCCCTGCAGCTGGAAGGAGAAGATCAGCACCGGCACGATCAGCAGGCCGCCGCCGATGCCAAACAGACCGGCGACGATGCCGGCAATGGCACCGAGCAGCAGGTAAAGCGCAAACGTCATCAACATGATCGATGTATCCGCAGACTAAAGCGGTTTATCTTAGAGCCTGAACCCTGCAGATGAAACCGGATCGCCATGTGTCTTGCTGTTTTAGCGCTTAATGCCCACCCCGACTGGCCGCTGATACTGGTGGCCAACCGGGACGAATTTCATGCCCGCCCGACCCAGCCGCTGAGTGTCTGGCCGGACCTGCCAATTCTGGGCGGCCGCGACCTGCAGGCCGGCGGCAGCTGGATGGGACTGGGAGACAACAACCGTTTCGCACTGGTCACCAATCACCGCGACCTGCGCCGCCCTGTACCCGAGCAGGCCCGTTCTCGCGGCCATCTGGTCAACGACTTCCTGCTGACATCGATGCCGGCGCCCGAGTATTGCGCCCGCCTTGACGCAGCCTATGCCGGTTTCAACCTGCTGCTGCATGATGATCGAGGCTGGTACCACTACAGCAATATCACCGGCGTCTGCCGACCACTGCACCAGGGCATCTTCGGCCTCAGCAACGCGCTGCTGGATACCCCCTGGCCCAAAACACTGAAGGCCCGCGCCGGCCTGCAGCAGGCCCTGGTTCGCAACCGGCTCGACAGTGATGCTCTGCTGCACCTGTTGCATGACCGCAGCCGACCGGGCGATGCACAACTGCCGGACACCGGCATCCCCCTGGCGCGGGAGCGACTGCTGTCGTCCTGTTTTATCGTTTCCGAGGATTACGGCACCCGCGCCAGCACCCTGATGATGCAGCACCGCAGCGGCCGCTTGCTGTTGCTGGAGGAAAGTTACGATGCCTGGGCGCGTCCTTTGGGACGAAGACGCTTTCTGCTTGACCGCCCGCTGCTGCCGGTCTAGTTCGACGGCTGATTCGGCAGTCGCGGCCGGGTCAGCTGCCCCAGCCCCAGCTGCTTCAATGTTTGCCGCAGATACTGATGAATCTCTTCGGCATCATCCATGCGCAGCACCCGACTCAGCAGGGACTGCGCCCGGGCCAGACTGACACCGCGAATCGCCAGTTTCACCCGCGGCAGGTTATTGGCGTTCATCGACAGCACTTCATAGCCCATCGCCATCAGCAACAGGGCGCCACCGGGATCGGCCGCCATCTCGCCACAGATCGACACCGGCTTGCCCTCCTTGCGCGTCTCTCGGGCAATATACTGCAACGCCCTTAAAACCGCGGGATGATAGGCGGCATAGAGCCCGGCCACCCGCGGATTGTTGCGATCCACGGCAAGAATATACTGGGTCAGATCGTTGGAGCCGACTGAAACGAAATCGACGATACGGGCAAAGCGGCGCACCTGATAGACGGCAGCCGGCACCTCCACCATCACGCCGACCATGGGCCGCTGCACCGCATAGCCCTCTTCCTGCAGTTCAGCCAGCGCACGATCAATCTGGCGCAGGGCTTCCTCGACCTCATGGATGCTGGTCACCATCGGCAGCATGATGCGCAGATTGTTGAGCCCTTCCGATGCACGCAGCATGGCACGCACCTGCACCAGAAATATCTCCGGGTGATCCAGGGTGACACGAATGCCGCGCCAGCCGAGGAAAGGGTTGTCTTCTTCGATGGGGAAATAAGGCAGTGACTTGTCACCGCCGATATCCAGCGTACGCATGGTCACCGGCCGTGGTGCGAAAGCCTCCAGCTGGCTGCGATAGCTGTGCAGCTGCTCCTGTTCACTGGGGAAGAAGTCGCGGATCATGAACGGGATTTCGGTGCGATACAGCCCTATCCCCTCGGCGCCGCGCTGCAGCGAGCGATTCACGTCTGCCACCAGTCCGGTATTGACCCAAAGCGGCATGCGATAGCCATCGGTGGTTTCGGC
>CAYMHL010000031.1:9914-13325 GCA_964390205.1 uncultured Marinobacterium sp. | reverse complement strand
TCCATGGCATTGAACTGACGCACCTGAGCCAGAATCACGTCGCGCAGCGCGCCCTGCGCCCAGTTGCCGGCCTGAATGCGCTGCTCGATTTCCGCAGTCAGTGCAGGATCGTCCAGCATGCGCAGATAGACATCGAACACGGCCTGCTCATCGGAGCGCAGGCGGCGCGCCAGGCTTTTACTGACGGTGCGAATATCGTCACGCACCGATTCCAGCGCCGCACGGAACGCCTCCAGCTCCTGGTCAACATCCTTCGCCCGCTTGTCCTGTACCGTTTCGAGCTCGGCATCCAGCGTAGCCACGACCACGGTGCCGATCGCTACCCCGGACGCCGCCGCCACACCACTGAAGTGCCGGTCACGCCGGGATTTGACCTGCGCCTGAGGATGCTGTTCGGAGTTGACCGAGCCCGTCGCCTCGGCGTGAGCAATCACCCCTGCCAGCTGGGCCGACAGGGTTACCATGAAGGCTTCTTCGCTTTCGTCGAAACGGCGATGTTCCACCTGCTGCACCACCAGCACGCCGAGCACGCTGCGGTGGTGAATGATGGGTACACCAAGGAAGGCATGAAAACGCTCTTCACCGGTGGCCTGCAGGTAATGGAAAGCGGGGTGACGGGAGGCATCTTCCAGATTGATCGGTTCGGCACGCTTGCCAACCTGACCGACAATGCCCTCGGTCGGCGACAGACTGACCTTGCCAACCGCTTCCTGATTCAACCCCTGGGTAGCACTGAGCACATAGCGCTGATGCACAGGGTCAAACAGGAAGATGGAACACACCTGAGTCTTCATCGCCTGCTGAATGCGGCGCACGATCAGATCGAGCACTGACTCCAAATCCGGTGCCGTACTCACCTCCTGGACGATCTTGCGCAGTACACTCAGCATACTCATCAGGCGGTTCCTCTTGTTATGCGTGGGCGACCCTGAGGCGCGCCAGGCGGGGCGACAGCTCCTTCATCGCCTTGCGATACACCTCCCGCTTGAAGGACACCACCTGTCCCAGAGGGTACCAGTAACTGACCCACTCCCAGCCATCAAACTCGGGCGAGTCGGTATGATCAATCCGTACTGCGCTGTCATCACTGAGCATGCGCAGCAGGAACCACTTCTGTTTCTGGCCCACACACACAGGGTGCGAGTGGCGCCGGATCATGCGTTTGGGTAGACGGTAGCGCAGCCAGCCGCGCGTCACCGCCAGAATTTCCACATCCGAGGGCGACAGTCCGATCTCTTCACCGAGTTCACGATACATCGCCTGTTCGGGTGATTCGTTTGACTGTATGCCACCTTGCGGGAACTGCCAGGCATTCTGCCCGATGCGTCTTGCCCAAAGAACCTGACCCTGCGAATTAACCAGAATGATTCCGACATTGGGTCTGAATCCATCTGCATCAATCACAATTTTGATCCCGATCCATACGTGTTTTGGTTTTTATTGTTCCACAGATCTGCAGTTTGGCAAATAGCAGGCAGGAAGGTTACCTGCACCCAGCCTTCGGCGGGCGCACTCCAACCCCTCTGTCAGCTCGCCCTGAGGCCCGTGGGAGAGCCGTCCGGATCAGACGTGCGAACGACAGCCTTTCATGCTGGCGTTCAAGGCCTGCATGATCTGGCGACGACTGATCACGCCCAGCAATCGGCCGTCACGGGCAACCGGCCAGGTTTTCGGCTTGTCGCCGCCCATCTTCTGCACCAGATCGATGATGCTTTCCGTGGGCGAGGCGCACAGCGGCTCCCGGTGCATGATATCGTTGACCTGAATACGGCTGTCACAGTGGTAACTGCCGCTGATCAGATAATCGATGCAGTCGTGCTCGGAGACAAAGCCGACCACTCGGCGCTCATTATCGACCACCGGCAATCCCATCTGGCCGGACTGCAGAATCAGATCCACTGCCTGTGACAGCGACATCTCCACATGCAGGGGGTTGGGCACCAGCTGCATCAGATCCTGAACCTGTTGTTGCTGCATCATCCTGTTTCTCCTTCAACTCGGGTTTGCCTTGAGTATGGCAAAGGCGGTACCCGCTCGGCCAGTGATTCCTGCTCACCGGCCGCCGGTTGAAGGTCCGCTCAGTTGGAGGGTAATACGCGCAGGAAGTAGGCCTTGAGGTATTCGGTCTCGGGAATCGCCGGATGGATGGGGTGGTCTGCGCCCTGGCTGCCCTGGGCAAATATCTGGGCATTGCGATCCAGCTCGCGACTGTTGGCCCTGAGGATATCCACCAGACGATCCTTGGCCAGATGCATGGAGCAAGAAGCCGAAATCAGCGTACCGTCCTTGTTCAGCAGGCGCATCGCCAGGTTGTTGATGCGTGCGTAGGCACGCTCGCCGTTGCGGATATCCTTGCGCCGGGCGATGAAGGCGGGCGGGTCCACGATCACCACATCAAAGCGTTCCTTATCGGCCACCAGCGCCTTGCACAGATCGAAGGCATCGCCCTGAAGGCCACGGAAGCGCGTCTCGCCATCATTGAGACGGGCATTCTCGGCAGCCACTTCCAGCGCCGTCACCGAGGCATCGACACAGACGACCTCGCTGGCACCCGCCGCCAGTGCCTGAGCCCCCCAGCCACCGACGTAGCTGAACAGATCCAGCACCCGCTTGCCCTTGACCAGGGTCTGCATGCGCGCGCGGTTCTCGCGATGATCATAGAACCAGCCGGTTTTCTGTCCGGTGAGGATCGGCGCCACCAGATTGACACCGTTCTCGTTCAGTGGCGCCAGCTCGGGCACTTCGCCCTGCACGACTTCAATGTAGGTCTCCAGACCTTCGGTGGCGCGCATCTTGCCATCGTTGCGCAGCACGATCGCCTGCGGCTGGAATACCTTGTTGAGCGCATCAATGATCTGTTCCAGCACCGCTTCCATGCCGGCGCTGGAGATCTGCACCACGAAAATATCGTAGAAGCGATCCACCACCAGACCCGGCAGCATGTCGGCATCGCCGAAAATGACCCGGTAGCAGGGCTGGTCAAAACACTGTTCGCGCAGCGACTTGGCCACATTGAAGCGGTGTACCAGCAGCGAGCGGTCCAGTGCATGACCGAGATCCCGGCTCATCAAGCGACCGCAGATCAGCGTATTGGGGTTCAGCGTTGCGATACCCAATGGCTTGCCGCGTGCATCCTGCACAATCACCTGTTCGCCCGGCTCGAAGCCTTTCAGTGGCGTCGCCTTGTTATCGACTTCATTGCTGTAGATCCAGAGGTGGCCGCCACGCAGGCGCCGATCGGCACCCGACTGGAGAATGAGAGGTTTGAGGTTCATTGTGCTCTGTCTTTGATTTGAAACGACTGTCCCGGCACGGGCCGGGACAGTAACAGGGTTTGCTCGGCCTCCACTGTTGGTCGCAGGACGTCAGGGGGCTCGATGCAACGTCAATCGTTCGGCTGTGAGCCGCTCA
>CAYMHL010000031.1:7493-9814 GCA_964390205.1 uncultured Marinobacterium sp. | reverse complement strand
GTGAGCCGCTCAACGTGAGCCGCTCAGCCTTCATCTTCGCAGTGGGCGGCGTAAGCGTCCGCGTCCAGCAGGTCGTCGAGTTCGCTGGTGTCGCTCAGCTTGAGCTGGAAGAACCAGCCGTCGCCATAGGGATCCGAGTTAACGGTTTCCGGCGCATCTTCCAGTGCTTCGTTGATGGCCACAACTTCGCCGCTTAGCGGAGCGTAGACATCGGAAGCGGCCTTGACCGACTCGACCACACCGGCATCGTCGCCGGCAGAGAGCTCATCACCCACTTCAGGCAGCTCAACGAACACCACATCACCCAGCAGGTCCTGGGCGTGGTCGGTGATGCCGATGGTGACGATACCGTTACCTTCGTCACGGATCCATTCGTGGCTGGCCACATATTTCAATTCGTTCGGGACATTGCTCATCTCGGATTCCTATCTGGCTCGTTCAGGAAAATACTTTTTCACCATGGCGTACAAAAGGCGGTTTGACGACCTGTACCGGCACGCGCTTGCCACGCATCTCGACTTCGGCGCTGCTGCCGGTTGCTACCGGCACCCGTGCCAGTGCGATCGAACAGCCCAGGGTCGGCGAGAAACTGCCGCTGGTGATTTCACCTTCACCCACACCCTCGACCACTACGGTCTGGTGCGCACGCAGCACACCGCGCTCGTTCAGCACAAGACCCACCAGCTTACGTTCAACGCCGCGAGCCTTGAGCGCTTCCAGCGCGTCTCGGCCAACAAAGCGTCTTTCCGCCGGTTCCAGCGCCAGAGTCCAGCCCATGCCGGCTTCCAGCGGCGAGATCTCTTCATCCATGTCGGCACCGTAGAGGTTCATCCCCGCTTCCAGACGCAGCGTATCACGGGCCCCCAGACCACAGGGAGCCACGCCCGCATCCAGCAGCTGCTGCCAGAAGTCGGCGGCATCCTCTTCGGGCAGCATGATCTCCAGACCATCCTCGCCAGTATAGCCGGTGCGAGCAATAAACCAGCCTTCCGATTCCTGACCGAAAAACGGCTTGAGTTCGGAGATCAGTCGCGCACGGGACTCACTGACGATCTGCTCGACACGCTGACGCGCCTTGGGTCCCTGAATGGCGATCATCGCCAGCTCAGGCTGCTCGGTCAGCTCCACGTCGAAACGCAGCGCCTGATCAGCCATCCAGCGCAGATCCTTTTCCCGGGTACCACAGTTGACCACCACCCGATACCACTCGCCGGAGGTGTCGGGCTCGGTCATCAGGTAAACGATCAGGTCATCAATGACACCGCCCTGCTCGTTGAGCATGGCGCTGTAGAGGGCCTTGCCCTTCTGCTGGAGGCTGGCCACATCGTTGGCCAGCAGGTGACGCAGATAGCTGCGTGCCTGGGCACCGGAGACATCGACAATGGTCATGTGGGAGACATCGAACATGCCGGCGCTCTGGCGTACTCTGTGGTGTTCTTCTACCTGAGAGCCGTAGTGCAGCGGCATGTCCCAGCCACTGAAGTCGACCAGTTTGGCGCCCAGTGCATGATGTTGTGCGTGAAGTGCGGTCTTGTGTCCCATCGGCAAACTCATCTGCAGCAGTGTTCCGAACCTCAGCCGAAGCCGCGTCGCAACTGGTTAACAGAAAAAAAGGGAAGACAATGTATCGGCATTTGTCCTGCAGATCAATCTTTAACCGCCTGTCAAGTATGGGGGCGTCTCAGCCTTCGCGGCCGCTCTCCGGACAACCCCATCGCCTGCATGACCAGATGCTGCTTGACCGGCTCCAGCCGATCCATCAGGTTCATGCCGCAGCTGCGCAACAGACGTATGGGTGCCGGCTGAGGCGCAAACAGACGGCGGAAGCTTTCCATGGTCGCCGCCATGCCCAGGTTGGCCGCACGGCGCTGGCGCTGGTAGCGACGCAGGACACGCTCATCGGCGATCGACTCGCCCCGCTGCCAGGCCGCTTCGATCACATCCGCCAGCGCCCCGGCATCCATGAAGCCGAGGTTCACGCCCTGACCGGCCAGCGGGTGGATGGTATGGGCCGCATCACCCACCAGCGCCAGCCCCGCTTCGACATAACGATGGGCATGGCGCTGGCGCAGCGGTATCAGTTGACGCTCGGCCGTGTCGAGCACAGCACCCAGGCAGTGATCAGACGCTCGCCCCAGGGCCCGACAAAAGTCCTCATCGGACAACGCCATCAACGCGCGCGCATGCTCCGGCGACGTCGACCAGACAATCGAACTTTTGTGGCGATCACCACCGGCCAGCGGCAGCAGCGCCAACGGGCCATCTTCGGTGAAGCGTTGCCAGCAGGTTTCGCCATGTTCACCCTCAGTGGTGATGGTCGT
>CAYMHL010000031.1:0-7393 GCA_964390205.1 uncultured Marinobacterium sp. | reverse complement strand
CAGTCTTCATGCAGGGCATCGGCACTGAAATGAATGCGCCCGCTGCCTTCGCCGTCCCAGACCTCCATATCGCGGTAGGCACAGGCGCGGTAGCGCGACTGGATCGTAGACCAGGCACCGAGCTGTTCCAGTAGCGCCACCGATGCCAGATTGAGTGCACTGACGCGGGAGTCATACTGCTGTTGCGGCCGGGTGTTGAGCTGATCCAGCCACTGATCGACCTCGCCATCGCGCTGCTCCAGCAGGCAGATGCGCCGCCCGGAGGGCGCCAGTGCCAGAGCCAGCGCAAGGCCCACCATGCCGGCACCGACAATTACCAGATCTGCAGACTGCTCGGTCGTCATCTTGTTACTCCACTCTCAGCGCAGGCGCGCCGCAGGTTGATCCAGGCCCATGGCCGCACGGGCAAACAGGGTTTTGCCCGGTGGGCAGCTGTCGAGTAGTTGCAGCCCCAGACCACGCCCCAGCCGCAACAGCGGGTTATCGCTGGTAAAGAGTTTCAGGGTCCGGTCACTGAACAGGATGGTACGCTGCTGATCCTGACGGCGCTGCTCGACAAATTCGCTCAAGCCATCCAGTGACCCCAGCGGCAGACCGGCGCGCCGACGGGCGATGATCAGATCCGCCAGTGCAACTACGCCGCGCAGCGCCAGGTTGTAGCCCTGACCGGCGATCGGATGCAGCGCATGGGCGGCGTTGCCCAGCACCACCAGACCGGTGCGCACCTGCTCCTCGGCCCGGCTCAGCTTGAGCGGATAGTGGTGACGCTCGCCAACCGCGGTAAAACGACCGGCACGATAGCCAAAGGCCTGCTGCAGCCGTGCCAGAAAGGCAGGATCATCCAGTGCCAACACCTCGTCCAGCGCGTCGTCAGCCAGCGTCCAGACCAGACCGCAGCGCACCTGCCCTGCAAGGGTTTCACCGGGCAGCAGCGCCAGAGGCCCGGCTTCGGTAAAGCGTTCATAGGCGATATGGTTGTGCGGACGATCCAGGGAGACATTGGCCACCAGCGCATGTTGGCCGTAAGCCTGTTCATGATAATGGATACCCAGACGTTCACGCAGAGACGAACGGCCACCATCTGCCATGACCACCAGCTCGGCGTGCAACCACTGCTCACCACCATCAGTGCTCAGTCGGACGTGCTGACCGCCGGCGACGGGCGTCAGCATGTCTACGTCCGCCGGCGATATCAGCGTCAGGTGATCACCGGCATGCTGCTGCAGATGACTGATCAGTACCTGGCCCAACCAATGGTTTTCCACCACATAGCCCAGCGCCGGCACCTTTTCTTCATCGGCATGCAGGCGGGTGGTGCCGAAGCGCCCACGATCCGACACATGGATTTGATCAATCGATGTCAGGTGCGCCTCCAGCGACGACCAGATTCCCATGCGCCGATAGAGCGTACGCACCCCCTGCGCCAGCGCCGTGGAGCGGGCATCATAACTGGGCGTGAACACGGGCTGACCGGCGACCGGTAACGGCTGAGCCTCGATCAGCGCCATGCGCAACCCCAGCTCTTTGGCCGTTGGCAGCAATGAAGCGGCCAGACTGGCACCCACCATGCCGCCACCAATGATGATCAGATCATACTGCTGCATCGTCTGCGTCTCCGGCCGCTCAGTGGTGCGCCATCAGCGCTTCGATATCGGCAATGGTTTTGGGGACGGCCGCAGTCAGTACGTCCGGTCCCTGCTCGGTGACCAGTACATCGTCTTCGATGCGGATGCCGATGCCGCGCCATTCGGGCGCTACGCTGTCATCGTCCGGCGCAACATAGAGTCCCGGTTCAATGGTCATCACCATGCCCGGCTGCAGCGGTCGCCATTCGCCGTCCAGCTTGTACTGACCGACATCATGCACATCCATGCCCAGCCAGTGGCCGATGCGGTGCATGTAGAAGCGGCGGTAGGCACCCGCTTCAATCAGTGCATCGCGCTCACCCTGGAGCAGGCCCAGTTCAATCAGCCCCTCGGTGAGCAGCTCCACCGACAGGTCGTGGATACGGTTCCAGAGTACGCCAGGCTGCATCGCATCGATGCAGGCCAGCTGAGTGTCCAGCACCAGCTGGTAGAGTGCCCTCTGCTGCGGCGAAAAGCGGCCGTTGACCGGGAAGGTGCGGGTGATATCACTGGCATAGTTGTCCAGCTCACAGCCGGCATCGATCAGCACCAGGTCACCGTCTTTCAGTTCGGCGCTGTTGTCGATGTAGTGCAGGATGCAGCCGTTGGCGCCGCCACCGACGATCGGTGAATAGGCCTGGAAGCGGGCACCCTGCTGCATGCAGTAGCCGGTGATTTCGGCTTCCAGCTGGTATTCGTACAGACCGGGGCGGCTGAGACGCATGGCACGACAATGAGCCTCGGCAGAGATGTCTGCTGCCCGGCGCATCACGTCCAGCTCGGCGGCACTTTTGAACAGTCGCTGCTCATGCAGCAGGTTATCCAGCAACACCAGCTCTTCCGGCGCCTGAGCGCCCTGGCGCGACTGGGCGCGGACCTGATTAAGCCAGCCGCGCACCCGCGTATCCAGCGCTTCATCACTGCCCAACGCGTAATAAAGCCGATGCACGCCATCCAGCAGACGGGGCATCTGCTGCTCCAGTTCCTCAAGCGCAAACGCCTGATCGGCACCGAAATCGCGCACACAGCCCTCGGGGCCGGCACGGTAGCCGGTCCAGATCTCCATCTGTGGGTCACGGGGCGGACAGAACAGCACGAATTCACCCTCGGCTCGACCGGGGATCAACAGCAGCAGCGCATCGGGTTCATTGAAGCCGGTCAGGTAATAGAAGTCGCTGTCCTGACGAAAGGCATATTCGGCATCACGATTGCGCGTTTTGAGATGACTGGCGGAAACCAGCGCCACACTGTTTTGCGGCAGCTGCTGTAACAGCGCGGCACGGCGGCGGGCATATTCATCCTGAGCAATTTTCATATTGGATCCTGAAACTATCAGTGCAGGGTCGGGGCCGGCGTATCCTGTTCCGGCCGGGCCTGGCCATCCGGCTCGTTGCATTCACTGAACACCAGCAGAGCGGCCATGCGGACGTACTCCTGCACCTCCATCAGATCACCCTCATCCTCTTCGGTGTCGGCATCGGCTTCGGTACTGATCTGGACAATCTGAGCCAGGTCGCGCAGGGTTTCCTGCCCCTCGACCGACAGCCCCTGAGCCCCCTTGCGCTCCTGCAGGCCGAAGCCGCTGAGAAAACCGCTGCACCAGACACCCAGCGCTTCGGCACGGATTGGCAGCGGCTGGTCATCATCGGGCAGCAACAGCTCGAAACTGAAGTCGGGGGCCTGAAACTGCTGCAAGGTAGCCAGATAAAGACACATCACGTCCTTGCGCACCACCTCCCCCTGCAAGGGTTCGATATCGAACAGTTCCTGTATACGCTGCAGCAGGCTCGCCGGATCGAAACGGGCTCCGGCCGCAACCTGTCCAGCCAGCATTCCATGCAACTCCGACGGCGAAACGGTCAGCGCGCCCTCTTCAACTAGCCCGTCGGCCAGCGTATCGAAATCCGGCAGTTCAACTGCAGCGGCCTGTTCCTGGGTCATAATCATCTATCCGGGGTTATGTCTGTTGTGCCGAGGGTAACCGGACACTACCGGCACCGCATTGATCTCTATGCTAGCATTTCACTGTAAACAGGGCCACGGAGTGTCGATTGACCCTGTAGAGACAGCTGTTTATAGTCGGCAGGTTATTGCATGGGGTCTGGCATGAGCGAACACTATTTCAACGCACTCGAACAGAAAATCGACCAGCTGCTGGCACGGGTTGAGCAGCTGGAGCAGGACAACCGTCAACTGCGCCAACAGGATGCCCAACTGCGTGAAGAACGCGCTCAGCTGGTACAGCTGAATGACCAGACCCGCAGCAAGGTTGAAGGGATGATACAGCGACTCAAGGCACTGGAGCAGAACTCATGAGCGCGGATGCACGCACAGTTACCGTAAAGTTGCTGGACAAGGAATACACCATCAGCTGTCCGGATGGCGCCGAAGCTGAGCTGCTGGCGTCTGCCGACTACCTGAACCAGAAAATGCAGGAGATTCGCGGTTCCGGCAAGATCATCGGCCTGGAGCGCATTGCGGTGATGGCCGCGCTGAACATGTCCCATGAGCTGATCAAGAGCCGCGAGGAGCAGCGCCAGAACATCGAAACCAACCTGCGCCGGCTGGGTCAGAAAATTGATCAGGGATTGTCGCGGACATCAGCCTCACGCTCCCATGAAAACTCTTCAACTTCGTGAAAAAACATTATTCAACAAGGGGATAGCCCAGCCCCTTAGCAGAGCCCGGCTAAATTTCAAGGGCTGACATCGAGTGGCGAACAGGTATAATGGAATCAGGTTCCTGGAGTGTTCGACAGTCGGTCAAGTCCCTCGAGCCGATAAGCAGTACCCAGGAAGTGTGCCCAGGTGTTGTGAGCATGTCCGCTTGCCGGAAAGCCTGATATACCTGTTAACGCTTCCACTCTGAACCTTAGGGTTCAGGGCCACGACCGACACCGGCACTCTGGGAAGCCTTTACTACCATGATGCAGGATCGCACAACACTCCGTCGCCAGATGCGTGCCCGCCGCAGAGCACTCAGCCCTCGGCAGCAGCGCCAGGCCGCTCGCTCCCTCTTCCACACCATTCGTTCGCAACTCTGGTTTCGCCAGGCTCGGCACATCGCCCTTTACCTGCCCAACGATGGTGAAATCGATCCCACACTGCTCATCGAACTCTGCCACCGACTCGGCAAACAGCTGTATCTGCCCGTGCTGCATCCGATTCGGCACAATCGTCTCTGGTTCACCCCTTATGACCGCAACACGCCGATGCGCCGCAACTGCTACCGCATTCTGGAGCCGGTACTGCAAGGCAAGCCGGTACGCCCGGCCATGGCACTGGATATCGTACTGATGCCGCTGGTTGCATTTTCGGCCGAGGGTGGCCGCATGGGGATGGGAGGAGGCTATTACGATCGTACCTTTGCCTTCAAGCTGAAAGACAAGGCACTCAAGGGACCCAGACTGATCGGCCTGGCGCATGATTTTCAGCGCCAGGAACAGCTGCCGCTCGAACCCTGGGACGTACCCCTGGACGGTATTGCGACCGATCGCTGCTTCTATCGCATCAGCTGTTGAACACGTCCTGCACCAGCGCTGCAAACTGCAGATCGCTTTGCGAGATACCGGTCATGACTGCACCAACAACAAAGACGACAACGAGTACCAACACAAGATCCGGACTTTTGTTCATGGCTGCCAGAATTATTAGAAGAGGTTATTGGGTTTTTGGTCGAAAATCAGGGAAAAACAACTCCCGGAAGGCTGACTAGTCTTTCACAAAGGCGTTTTTTTGCAACCCCTGAGACAATAATTCCGCATGTTATCGCCACTTTTTCAGATCTTGCATGATCTTCGGCAAAAACGCTACAAAATCACCATTAAAATGTCGCATTTTAGAAACACCAATATCAAGACATCCGACTTTCCCTGATCCCCCCACATCAAGCGGTGAAAACCTGACCGGGGCGATGATTATCTACGCCATCTGCTATACATTCCCTTAACCGAGACGCGAACATCTGTCGTCATAACAATAATTAATCAACATCAGGGGCAAACAACATGCTGACATCATTGGTTCTTACGGTCATAGGACCGGACAAGCCGGGTCTGGTGGGACTGCTGTCTCGCACCATCGCCGACCATCAGGGCAACTGGCTGGAGTCCGGCATGTCTCGCCTGGGTGGCAAGTTCGCCGGCATCCTGATCACCCAGGTACCAAACGAACAGGCGGAGGCTCTGATCAGCGCATTGGAAGCCCTGCAGACACAGGGACTTAAAGTCACGGCAGAGCGCAGCGAAGAAACCCCGCCGGTGGCACAGATGCAGCCGATGACGCTGGAACTGGTCGGCCACGACAAACCCGGCATCGTGCGCGAGATCTCCCAGGCACTGGCCGCACGCCATATCAACGTGGAACGTCTGAGTACCGAGCTGACCTCCGGCTCCATGTCGGCGGAAGAGCTGTTCAAGGCGGAAGCGGAGCTGCTGGCTCCTGCGGATCTGGACCCGGACGAACTGCAGCAGGCACTGGAAGCGATCGCCGGTGATCTGATGGTGGATATCACCCTGCGCTGAACCGCAGAAACACAAAAGCCGCCCGAAGGGACGGCTTTTGTTGATAGGTGCGTAATTACCTGGCCGCCCTTGAGAGCAACAGCGTCATTCAGCGCGTGCCGCCAGCAGATCACGACCGCGAATCACCGCTGCCCGCACCTGATCCGGCGCGGTACCGCCGATGTGGTTGCGCGCTGCCACCGAGCCTTCCAGGGTCAGCACGTCGAACACATCCTGCTCGATCACGTCAGAGAACTGCTGCAGTTCTTCCAGCGTCATGTCGGACAGATCCTTGCCGGTCTTGATGCCATAGGCCACGGACAGACCGACGATTTCGTGGGCATCACGGAAAGCCACGCCCTTGCGTACCAGATAGTCGGCCAGATCGGTGGCAGTGGAGAAGCCGCGCCGCGCCGCTTCACGCATCTGATCCTTGCGCGACTCGATCGCCGGCACCATGTCACCAAAGGCACGCAGACAACCCTTCACCGTATCCACGGCATCGAACAGTGGCTCCTTGTCTTCCTGATTGTCCTTGTTATACGCCAGCGGCTGGGACTTCATCAGCGTCAACAACGATACCAGATGGCCGTAGACACGACCGCTCTTGCCGCGCACCAGCTCGGGCACGTCCGGGTTCTTCTTCTGCGGCATGATCGACGAACCGGTGCAGAAGCGGTCCGGCAGGTTGATGAAGTTGAACTGGGCCGAGGTCCAGAGCACCAGCTCTTCCGACATGCGGGTCATGTGCATCAGCAGCAGGCTGGCGGCGGCGCAGAATTCGATGCCGAAGTCACGATCTGACACCGCATCCAGCGAGTTGCCGGCAGGGGCATCGAACTGCAGCAGTTCGGCGGTGTAGTGGCGGTCGATCGGGTAGGTGGTACCGGCCAGGGCGGCGGCACCCAGCGGCATGATGTTGACGCGCTTGCGGCAGTCGGCAAAACGCTCATAGTCACGGCTGAGCATCTCGAACCAGGCCAGCAGATGATGACCGAAGGTCACCGGCTGGGCGGTCTGCAGATGGGTGAAGCCCGGCATGATGGTATCCGCTTCCTGCTCGGCCAGATCGAGCAGCCCCTGCTGCAGGCGGCTGATCTCGGCCAGAATCAGGTCGATCTCGTCGCGCATGTAAAGACGGATATCGGTGGCGACCTGATCGTTGCGTGAACGCCCGGTGTGCAGCTTCTTGCCGGTGATGCCGATCTTTTGGGTCAGCGCCGCTTCGATGTTCATGTGCACATCTTCCAGCTCGACCGACCATTCG
>CAYMHL010000030.1:3711-21126 GCA_964390205.1 uncultured Marinobacterium sp. | reverse complement strand
GCAGGCGGGTGAGCAGCTGTTCCATGAGATTGGCTGCAGCCAATGCCACACGCCCGTCCATACCACCGGACACGCCGCCGATCGACCGGCGCTGAGCAACAGAACCATCAGGCCCTATACTGACCTGCTGCTGCACGACATGGGCGAAGGCCTGGCCGATCACCGGCCTGAATTTGCCGCCAGCGGCCGGGAGTGGCGTACACCACCGCTGTGGGGACTGGGTCGTCATGTCGCCGTCAGCGGCGAACGTGCGCTGTTGCACGACGGCCGTGCGCGTACTCTCAATGAAGCCATTCTCTGGCACGGCGGTGAAGCGGAAACAGCACGGGAGCGCTTCCGCCAACTGACACCGCAACAACGCAAGTACTTGATCTCGTTTCTGGAGTCACTTTGATGCAAGCAACACAGCCCACACGACCGACCCGCATGTGGCCACTCTGGCTGACCACCACCGCTCTGGTTCTGGTTGCCGGTCTGGCCCATGCCGAACCCGCTGCGCCGGACTGGCCTCGTTTCAACCATCAGGTGGTGCAACAGCACCTGCTGCCGCGCTATGCCCGGCTCGACAGCAGCGCTGCCACCCTGGCCAAAGCAACCGATACCCTGTGTCAGGCGCCGTCTGCACAAACGCTGGCGACCACACAGGATGCCTGGCGTGATGCCATGCAGGCCTGGCAGGGGATCCAGCATGTTCAGTTCGGGCCGGTACAGTTCTTGATGCGCAATTTCGGCCTGCAGTTCTGGCCCGACCGCAAGAATATCGGTGCCCGCCAGCTGCGTCAGGCGCTGATGTCGGAACAGCCCTATGACGACGAATTCTTCCGTCACGCCAGTGTATCCATTCAGGGCCTGCCGGCGCTGGAGCGTCTGCTGTTTGCCGACGATGCCCTGGACAAGCTGCAGAGCGGACGCAGTTGTGAACTGAGCCGCGCCATCGCGGGTCATGTGGCCGACATGAGCCAGGCGATCCATCAGGAATGGCAGACCCAGGCGGCAGCGGACTTTGCTGCCGATCAGGATAGCGAACAGGCCGCCGAATGGGCCGTGGAACTGCTGGCCTCTCTGGTCGAGCCGATTGAAGCCATTCGTGACAGCAAGATCCTGGCACCGCTGGGAGAGAGTGCCGAGTCAGCCCGAGCCCTGCGACTGGAGAGCCATCGCAGCCGCCAGTCACTGGACAATATCCGTACCAACCTGGCAGCACTGACCGCGCTGTACCAGGAGACTCAGCCGAGCCTGGCCCAACTGCTGCAGCAGGCCGGTGCTGCCGAGCTGGCCGACGAGATCAGCCGCCGCTTCGAGCAGATCAACCGGCAGCTGGCACAGGTGCCTGCGCCTCTGGCCGAGACCCTCACCCAGCCCAAGACCCATGCCCAACTGCTGCAGGTTGCCGCTGAGCTCAAACAGCTGAGTGAGCAGCTGAATACCGCCATGGGCGTCCTCAACATTCAACTGGGGTTCAACAGCCGTGATGGAGACTGATCGCCGTCATTTCCTCAGGATGCTGGCCGCCGGCCTGTTGCTGCCCGCCAGCGGCGTGCTGGCCCGCTCAGAGACAGAAGGTTCAGTCACAGAAAGCTCAGGCACGGAACCGAGACTGCTGATCAGCGCCGCCAGTGACCGTGATGGGCACTGGCTGCTGGTCACGGATGAAGCCGGCAATACCCACATGCGCCACCCGTTGCCCAGCCGTGCCCACCACGTTGAACTCCACCCCAAACGTCCCTGGGTCGCTGTGGCGGCAAGGCGTCCGGGGGATTTTATCGAAGTGGTGGATTATCGGGACAAACGATCGATCAAGCGCATCCCGGTCGATGACGGTTATCTGTTCAACGGCCATCTGGTATTTTCCCCGGATGGGCGCTGGCTGATCAGTACCGAAGAGCGGGCGGTCAACTCTCAGGGACAGGTGGTGATACGGGACCTGGAGCAGGATTTTGCCGTTGCCGAACGCTACTCGACTCGGGGTCTGGGGCCTCACGAACTGCTGCTGCACCGGGGCGAACTGATTGTCGCCAACGGCGGCATTCGCACCCATGAACGCGAAAAGCTCAACCTGGACAGCATGCAGCCTTCGCTGGCCTATATCGACGTTGCCAGCGGCCGACTCAATGAGCAGGTATTCATGCCGCCTGAACATTTCCAGCTCAGCATCCGTCACATGGATCTGAACCCGGACGGCATTCTGGCCATCGCCCTGCAATATCAGGGTGATCCCGGCGACAGCAAGCCGCTGGTTGCGCTGCATCGCCGTGGCCAGCCGCTACAACTGCTGGCGGCACCGGATGCCATCAACCGTCAGATGAAGCAGTACTGCGGCAGCATACGACTGGACACCAGCGGCCAGATCGCCGCCGTCTCTTCGCCCCGCGGCCATGTAATTACCTTCTGGGATCTGCCGCAGGCGCGCTTTATCAACGCCATGCACTGCCGTGATGGCTGCGGCCTTTGCGCTACGGATACACCGGGGGAATTCCTCGCCAGCTCAGGCCTGGGGCAGCTGTATCGCATGAACCCACTGGGCAATCTGCGCGAACGCCTGCCGTTGGACAGCCTGGCAGCCCAGCTGCGCTGGGATCATCATATGAAACGTACGCGGGCCTGACAGGATCAAAAGCCGATCAGGCACAGGGAGCAGGGCCCAATAACAGCCCATTCATACCGATCGGCTGTATGGCCAGCAAGGCTGGACAACCCGGCTGGCGTGCTATCCAGCCCTGCTGGCCAAATTCGTCAGGCCTTGGCCTTGGCAATCTCCCGCAGCCGCTTCACCACCTGGGCATTGATGCTGCGCTGGGTGAAGTGGCCATCGGCCTTGCGCACGCCGGCGGTACGGCCCATCAGGATCTCCAGACATTCATCGACGCTGGACACGGCATGGATATGGAAAAGCCCATCCTCGGCGGCCTGTACCACCTCGTCCTTGAGCATCAGATGACGCACGTTGGCGCGGGGAATGATACAGCCCTGCCAACCGGTCAGACCGCGGGTCTTGCACAGATGGAAAAAGCCTTCGATCTTCTCGTTGACGCCACCAATCGCCTGTACCTCGCCATACTGGTTGATCGAGCCGGTGATGGCATACTGCTGACGAATCGGAATGTGGGTGAGGGCTGATATCAGCGTACAGATCTCCGCCAGCGAGGCGCTGTCGCCATCCACGTAACCGTAGGACTGCTCCATGGCCAGACTGGCCGACAGCGTCAGCGGAAAATCACCGGCATAGGTATGGCCGAGGAAGCCGGACAGAATCAGCACCCCCTTGGAGTGAATCGGCTGGCCCAGAGTAACCTCGCGTTCGATGTCCACAATGCCCTTGTTGCCCGGATGTACGGTGGCGGTGATCCGTGCCGGACTGCCGAAGGAGACATCACCCACCTGCAGCACGGTCAAACCGTTGGCCTTGCCGATCGCTTCACCATCGGTGTCGATCAAGACGGTTTCATTGAGAATGCTTTCCAGAATTTTCTGTGACAGCCGCCCGGTGCGACGCTCCTTCGCCTCCAGCGCCAGCTCCACATGTTCGGCATTGATCAGCGCATCGTTCTGGGCACGACGGCGATAGTCCGACTCACAGAGCAGATCCACCAGCTCACCCACATGGGCGGAGAGCAGATCCTGATCCCCGGCCAGACGGGAGCTGTGTTCAACCAGTCGAGCCACCGCACGACGGGTCAACGGTGCCAGATTCTCCTCCTGCGCCAGCGTCTTCATCAGCCGGGCATACTGGCGAATGGAGTGGGGCGTGCGATGTACATCTTCGTCGAAGTCGACCACCACGCGGAACATCTTCTCGAAATCGTGATCCAGCTCCTGCAGCAGGTAGTAGGTGTCACGCTCGCCCACCAACACCACCTTGACCTTGAGGTTGGCGGGCTGGGGGCTGAGGGTAATCGCACTGATACCGGTGTAATCGCTGATCGGGTTTTCGATGCGGATCTCATGTGCTTTGAGCGCGCGCTTCAGAGCCGCATATACGAACGGCTGCTCCAGCAGCTTCTCCGCTTCCAGCACCAGATAGCCGCCGTTGGCCCGGTGCAGGGCACCGGAGCGGATCAGCGTGTAGTTGGTGACCATGGAGCCCATCTCGCTGACGTACTCCACCCGGCCAAACAGGTTTTCATAGCTGGGATGAGACTCAAACACCACTGGCGCGCCCTTGGTCTTGTGGTTGTCGACCAGCAGGTTGAGGCCGTAGTTCTGCTCCAGATACTCGCGGCGCACCACATCGCTTTTGCCTTCCAGCGCGCCGTCTTCGCCGAGCAGGTCGCTGGCGTTGCGGATTAGATCGGTCTCCACATGGTTGAGGTATTCGACGATGCCGCCAATGTTGGCGTATTTCTCGCGCAGCGGCTGAATCAGCGGCTCCAGCGCCTGGCGCGCAGTATCCCGATCCAGGGTGCGCATCTGTTCAGCCGCCTGGCGACGCCATACCGGCAGGCCGGTCAGGCTGTCGTTGAGCATCTCTTCCAGTTCCGAGATGTGTGCCTGAATGGCGTCCCGCTCCTCTTCCGGCAGCTGGGAGAAGGCCGCCTCGTCCATCGCCTGACCATTGGTCACCGGGGTAAAACCGACCGTCGCACCGTCACGATAGACGGCGATGCTGTATTCACGCCCCTTGCGTTCAACCTGGTTCAGAGCCTCGTCGTAGTGACGATTGAAGTCGCGCTCGATCTGGCTTTTCAGACGCTGGTAGGCCGGATTTTCGAACGCGGCCGGCAGTTCGGCCAGTACACTGTCGAGCAGGTGACGGATATCGCGCTTGAGTTGTCCGGCCTTGCCCGCCGGCAGCTCCAGGATTACCGGATAACGGTTGTCGCTGAGGTTGTTCAGATAGCACCAGTCGCTGGGCTTGCTCTGCTTCTTGGCCGAGGCCTTAAGGCTTTCCATGGCAAAGGAGAAGCGGCCGGTGTGCGGGTTGCCCATAACAAAGAGGTTGTAACCCGGACGCTGCATGCCGATACCGAACTCCATGGCTTCGATGGCGCGATCCTGGCCGAAAAAGCCGGTAAAGGGTTCCAGTGACTCGGTGGTCTTGAAGGGCAGGAGTTCAGGCTCGCAGGTACGATAGAGCGCCGCAGGCGCCAGTGGCAGGTGCTTGTCCATGCGCGTACTCCACTAACAAAGGATGTGCCTCTGTTATACCGCCTGACATTTGCCGGATGCAAGGCGGCCGTGCCAAAGAGCATGGAAAAAAGCGTTCAGATTCAGCGTCCTGGCGCACTGCTGAACGCTTTGAATCCGTGCATGTTCAGCTGCTCGTCAGAGCCTCGCGCAGGTCGTTGATCACCGGAACTGTCTGCGGCTGCACCCCACGCCAGATGCGGAAGGATTCCGCCGCCTGTTCCACCAGCATGCCCAGACCATCGATCACCCGGGCAGCCCCCAGCTCTGTTGCCCAGCGGCAAAAGGGCGTGGGTTCGGCAGCGTACATCATGTCGTAGCAGGCGGTTTGGGCACCGACTGTGGCGGCAGGGACCGGCGGCAATTCGCCCTGCAGACTGGCGGAGGTGCCGTTAATGATCAGATCAAACGCCTCGGCGGGAACCTGGTCGAAACCACAGGCCTGTACCCGGCCATCTGCGGCAAACAACTTGGCCAGAGTCTCGGCGCGCGCAAGCGTACGGTTGGCCACCAGAATCGAGGCCACACCGGCAACCAGCAGCGGCTGCAAGACGCCCCTGACGGCACCACCGGCACCCAGTACCAGTACCCGGGCACCATTGAGAGTGACGCCGTTGTTATCGGCCAGATCACGTACCAGACCCACGCCATCGGTGTTGTCACCGGCGATGCGACCATCGTCCAGCCGATACAGGGTGTTCACCGCCCCGGCCAGCTCGGCACGCTCGCTGCGCCACTGCGCCAGTGCCCAGGCGCGTTCCTTGAACGGCACGGTGATGTTCAGCCCCTTGCCGTCACCCTGCAGAAAACGCTTCACCGCCGCTTCGAAGTTGTTTTCCTCGATCTGCTCGGCCGTGTACGTCAGTGCTTGCCCGGTCTGCTCGGCAAAACGGGCATGGATCTGCGGCGACTTGCTGTGCGCGATGGGGTTGCCGAACACGGCATAGCGGTCGGTCATCTCAGACCTCCAACCAGTTGCGCGGCTGCAGATAACGCTCGTAGAGCACCGCTTCTTCGCTGCCGGCTTCCGGCTTCCAGTCATAATCCCAGCGCACCTCCGGCGGCAGTGACATCAGGATCGATTCGGTACGACCGCCGGACTGCAAACCGAACAGGGTGCCGCGGTCCCAGACCAGATTGAACTCGACATAACGGCCGCGACGGTGCAGCTGGAAATCACGCTGGCGCTCGCCGTAGGGGGTGTCCTTGCGTTTTTCGATGATCGGCAACAGAGCGGGCACATAGGCATCACCGATCGACTGCATCAGAGCAAAACTCTGATCGAAGCCCAGCTCGTTGAGGTCATCGAAGAAGAGACCGCCAATGCCGCGCGGTTCCTGGCGATGCTTGAGGTAGAAGTAGTCGTCGCACCACTGTTTGAAGCGCGGGTAAATATCTTCACCGAAGGGCGCGCAGGCATCCTGTGCCACCTGATGCCAGTGGCGGCAGTCTTCGTCGTTGCCGTAGTAGGGGGTGAGGTCGAAACCACCACCGAACCACCAGACCGGTTCTTCGCCTTCCTTCTCGGCGATAAAGAAGCGCACGTTGGCATGGGAGGTGGGCACATAGGGGTTGTGCGGGTGGATCACCAAAGAGACGCCCATCGCCTCGAAGCTGCGCCCGGCCAGTTCGGGCCGGTGTGCCGTGGCCGAGGCGGGCAGGCCGGCGCCATATACATGGGAAAAGTTGACGCCGCCTTTTTCGATTACCGCACCCTTGGTGATCACGCGGGTACGACCACCGCCACCTTCGGCACGTTCCCAGCTGTCCTCAACGAAACGCCCTGTACCATCTGCCTGTTCCAAAGCCGCACAGATACGGTCCTGCAGGTCGAGCAGATAGGTTTTTACCAGTTGTGCATCGGGTGCCGACATAGACTCTCTCCAATATGTGTTAGCGAATACTCACTCACGCTCTGATGGTTTTCATATCGAGGATATTACGGATAACACTAGGCTTATCCAGGCCACCCAGTTCACCGGGCAATATAAAATCGAGGCTGGCGCCGAAGTAAGCGCTGACTTTCAGTTTTGACCTTGCCGGCGCTGCGGCACTTCGGTTGGCTGATGTGGAAATCAGCGGGCCGCCGTATTCACGACAGAGCGCCTGCACCAGTGGGTGGGCACTGACCCGCACGGCTACCTGAGTGTGGCTGCCCTTGACCCAGCGTGGAATCAGATTTTTCGGATCCGGCAGCAGCCAGGTGTTCGGTCCCGGCCAGGTGTCACTCAAGCACTGGCGCTGCTCAATGGTCAACGGCGCCAGCAGGGGTTCAATCTGTGACTCGTCTGCCGCGACCAGAATCAGCCCCTTGTGCTCGGGACGCCGTTTCAGCTCCAGCAGCCGCTGTACCGCCTGGCGATTATAGGGATCACAGCCCAGCCCCCAGACCGCTTCTGTCGGGTAGGCAATAACACCACCGCTGTTGATGCAGCGGACCGCTTCTTTGAGTTGCCAGGGATTCATGCTTATACCACCGCGAAGACAAGGCAGGGAGCATAGAGCGGCGCCTGTGCAGACACCGCTCCTGAATTACGCCTGCAGCTGGGCGATGCTCCAGTCGAAGACGATCTTGTCTTCGTCATCGACCAGTGCCTGCAACGTCTGCAGACTGTCGATCAAGCCGGCCACATCGGCACGGCAGATGTTGACGTGACCCACCTTGCGACCCGGACGGATCTCCTTGCCGTACCAGTGCACATGCACGCCCGGTACCTGCAGCCATTCCGGCTTCCAGTTGCGGCCAAGCAGGTTGTACATCACCGATACGCCCTCCACCGGCGGGGTGATCAGCGGCAGATCGGCCAGGGCACGCAGGTGTAGCTGGAACTGGCTGATGGCCGAACCTTCCTGAGTCCAGTGGCCGGAGTTGTGCACGCGCGGCGCCAGCTCGTTAACCAGCAGCTTGCCATCGACCACAAAGCACTCCATCGCCATGACGCCGATGTAGCCCTCGTCATCCATGATGCGACCCAGCCATTCCTCGGCGTTTTTCTGCTGTTCGGCCGGGACCGGCAGGTTGGCCACGCTGGCGCGCAGGATGCCGTTCTCGTGCCAGTTGCGCGTCAGCGGATAGAACACTTTCTCGCCAGCCGCATTGCGGGCACCGACCAGAGAGACTTCATGGCTGAACGGGATCATCGCCTCGGCGATGCACTCGCCGGCCCATTCCGCTTCCGGCTGGTCGCCTTGCTGCCAGCGCCACTGGCCACGGCCGTCGTAGCCGCCGCGACGGCGCTTGACGATCACCCTGTCGCCGACCGATGCCAGCTGGGCCTCGAGGTCACCGGCTTCCAGGCTCACCCAAGGCGAGGTCGGCACCTGCAGACGATCCAGCAGCGCCTTCTGCCGCTGACGGTCGATCACCATGTGCAGCGCCACCTTGTTACGGAAGTTCGGGTGCTGCTTCAGCTGCAGGCCGCTGACGCTGTCGGACCAGTGCTCGATTTCAACGGTGATCACATCATCGGCACGCAGACCCAGTTCCACATCGGCATTGGGGTCTACCGGCATGACTTCAAGCTGCAGAGGCGCACCGGCCTGTTGCAGCATCTGGCCCAGCTGGCCGTTACCGGCGACGACGATTCGTGGCAGCATGGCGATCAACCTCGCGGATCGGGATTATCAAGAACGGTCTGGGTCTGCGCCTGACGCCAGTCGGCCAAACGCTGGGCCAGCTCAGGCACTTCGGTCGCCAGTATCTGTGCCGCCAGCAGGCCGGCGTTGAAAGCACCGGCACCGCCGATAGCCAGGGTGCCGACCGGAATGCCGCGCGGCATCTGTACGATGGACAGCAGACTGTCCTGGCCGTTCAGCGCCTTGCTCTGCACCGGCACACCCAGTACCGGCACCAGTGTTTTGGCGGCGATCATGCCCGGCAGGTGCGCAGCGCCACCGGCACCGGCGATGATGACCTTATAACCGTTGGCGGCGGCCTGCTCGGCAAAGCGGAACATCTTGTCCGGTGTGCGGTGCGCAGATACCACCTCGGTGTGGTACTCGACGCCCAGGGTATCGAGGATGCCGGCCGCTTCCTCCATGGTGGGCCAATCCGAACGCGAACCCATCACGATCGCTACTTTTGCACTCATCTGTTACTCCCGTCATCACTCTGACTGCGCAGCAGGGCAGGGAGCCGCCACTACACGTACGCTCTGGCTTCCGACCCGGGCCGGAAAAAAGGAAAGGGAGCGATTATAGCAAGCACTGGATGAAAATTCCCCACCTGCGATGCGGCGAATCCGGGGGGCCGATTTGCCACCGGTCTACCTTAACCGCCGCACCCGCGAGCCACTGATTTCAATGTAGCCATCCAGCTCAAGTAACATCAAACCCGACTGCAGCTCTGCCACCGGCAGGGCCAGCTCCACCGCCAGCTGATCGAGCCAGATACTGTCAAAGGGCAGCTTCTGCAGCAACGGGTTGTCTGTTTCCGGCATCACCGCCACAGCCGCCGACTCTGTGCTCACCAGCAGGCTCCCGAGCAGGGGTGCCAGCTGCTCGATGATCTGACTGACCTGTTCAACCAGCGTGGCACCTTCACGAATGAGCGCATGGCAGCCGCGACTGAAGGGGTTGTGAATGGAGCCCGGAATGGCAAACACCTCTCGCCCCTGCTCAAGCGCCTGCCGAGCGGTAATCAGCGAGCCGCTGCGCAGAGCCGCTTCCACCACCAGCGTACCCACGGCCAGACCGCTGATGATGCGGTTGCGCCGGGGAAAGTTGCCCGGCAGCGGTGCCGTTCCCGGCGGGTATTCGGACACCAGCGCACCGCCCTCGGCCACTATAGCCTCGGCCAGCGCCTGATGACGCTGCGGATAGACACGATCAAGCCCTGTGCCCACCACCGCCAGGGTCGGCGCCTGACGTTCGACACAGGCACGATGGGCGGCGGCATCCACGCCCAGTGCCAGCCCGCTCACCGGCATCACACCGGAGGCCGACAGCGCCGCGGCAAATTCGTAGGCCAGACGCACCCCCTCGCGGCTGGCCTTGCGGCTGCCCACCAGCGCCAGTTGCGGCAAGCCGAGAATACCGGGGTCACCCCTGACCCAAAGCAGCAAGGGCGGATCGGGAATCTGACGCAGCAGTTCGGGGTAGTCGTCATCGGCCTGGCTCAGCAGGTGCAGCTGCTGTTCCCGGGCATAGGCCCACAACCGTTCGGCACGCTGATAAAGGTCGCCCCTGCGCTGGTACTCATGCAGGGCGGAGAGGGTTTCCGGACGCAGCCGGATGTTCTGGGGAAGCGAGGTTTCGCCTCGCAACAGGCGGGGGATATCAACGTCTTCCTGACGCAATCGCGCCAGCGTCACCGGGCCTGCACCCGGCAACAGACTGGCAGCGATCCACTCCCTTGGATCGCGCATGACAAAGTCCTCGATCAGGTCAGGGTGCGCGCAGCTCGTCGCCCACTGAAATCACGTTGGTCGCCTTCATGACCAGCGCATAGCTGACACGGTCAAAGGTCTTGAACACCATCAACTCACCGGCACGTTCGGCCGGCAGGTTGACCAGTTCGCCATTGACCGGATCCTTGACCGCTTCGCCCTTCTTGTAGATGGCAAAGACATCACCCGGCTCCAGACCTTCGAAATCACCGGCGCTGATCGCCACGGCATCGAACTGACCAACCTTGGCCACGCCGCCGAGAACATCGATGATCACGCCGTCACGCAGCTCGTCACCGGGCTGAGGGTGGAACACGGACTGGATGCGCTCGGAGCTGTTCGGCAGCAGACGGTCCCGCGAGCGGACTTCTTCCCGGGTCTTGCGCAGGTCCAGGGTAATGATGTCATTTTCGACCGCGGCCACTTCGACATCGGCCACCTTGTACAGCTCGTAGCCGAGGAACTCGCCGGTCACCGGATGGGTGTATTCACGGGCCGGGCGATAGAGCGTCTGCTGTCGGGTATCTTCCTCGATCAGCTCGCCACGGGCGTAGACGCGATCGCCGGCACCGGCAATGATGCTCTCGTTGCGACCGCCGATCACATAGGGCGCTTCGCCAAGCTCATCCGCCTGGGCAACCAGGTTGTCATTGAGGAAGCTGGCGATGTCACGCAGCGGAATTGCGGGCACCGGCTGCTCGAGTTTCTGTACCCGCACTTGCGGACTCAGCTTGCGGATGCCACGACGCAGATTAAGCTGCGGCCGACCATCCACCCAGGTCAGATAGATCTGATCACCCGGATAGATCAGGTGGGGGTTATCAATCTGCGGATTGACATTCCAGACCTCCGGCCAGCGCCAGGGGCTTTGCAGAAAGCGCCCCGAGATATCCCACAGGGTATCGCCCTTGACCACCACGTACTCGGTCGGGTGACCCTCCTGCAACTTCAACCGGTCAGCGCGCTCGGCGGCGTTAACGCTGCCCGCCATCATCAGGCAGGCGCCGACCACGCCATACAGCAATCCTCTCATTGTTCAGCTCCCTTGTACGTTTGTGGCCTCAGACAACCCGCCGTTTCCACGTGCTCCCGGCCTGCAAGACAATGCATTAGACAAGTAATTCAGTATAATGATGGCAGTTGATTTTTTTTGCCACTCAAGGGGCCGATTTTAGCGCCCGAAAAAGCAGATACCTATGGCCAAGCTCAATATTCTTGAATTTCCTGATCCGCGTCTAAGAACCATCGCCGAGCCGGTTGAGCAGGTGGACGACGAAATCCGCCGACTGGTCGACGATATGTTCGAGACCATGTACGACGCTCCGGGCATCGGCCTGGCCGCGACTCAGGTCAATGTGCACAAGCGCATCGTTACCATCGACATATCCGAAGACGGCACCGAGCCGCTGGTACTGATCAATCCCGAGTACACCATCCTCCAGGATGAACTGGAGCAGATGCAGGAAGGCTGTCTGTCGGTCCCGGGATTCTACGAAGAGGTGGAACGCCCCAACCGTATCCTGCTCAAGGCACTGGACCGCGACGGCAAAGCCTACGAACTGGAAGCGGAAGGCCTGCTGGCGGTGTGTATCCAGCACGAACTGGATCATCTTAACGGCAAGCTGTTCGTCGACTACCTGACGGCCCTCAAGCGCAACCGCATCCGTACCAAGCTGGAGAAAAAGCACCGGCTTGAAGCCCAGCACCAGGCCTGAGTGGCACTGGCATGATTCGAAACAGGTTTGCGCAGGCAAGCCTGTTTTTGTATGGAGTCTTGAGAAATGACCGATACCCCCTTGCGCATTATCTTTGCCGGCACGCCGGAGTTTGCAGCCGAGAGCCTGGCCGCCGTCCTCAACACCGAACATCAGGTTGTCGCCGTCTATACCCAGCCGGATCGGCCCGCCGGTCGCGGCCGCAAGCTGCGCCCCAGCCCGGTCAAGGCACTGGCGCTGGAGCACAACCTTCCGGTTTACCAGCCGCTGAGCCTCAAGGATGCCGAACAGCAGCAGCTTCTCGCCGAACTCAATGCCGACCTGATGATCGTCGTGGCCTATGGTCTGCTGCTGCCTCAGGCCGTGCTGGATACCCCGCGGCTGGGCTGTATCAACGTCCACGCGTCGCTGTTGCCACGCTGGCGCGGAGCAGCACCCATCCATCGCGCCTTGCTGGCAGGGGACAGCACCACCGGCATCACCATCATGCAGATGGATGCCGGTCTGGATACCGGTGCCATGCTGAGCAAGGTCGAGTGCAGCATTGCAGAGAATGATACCAGCGGCAGCCTGCACGATCGCCTGGCCGTTCTCGGTGCCGAATTGCTGGTCGAGACGTTGACGCCGCTGGCGAACGGCACGCTGACGGCCGAGCCTCAGGACAGCAGCCTGGCGACCTACGCCCACAAGCTGGAGAAGCAGGAAGGGCAGATTGACTGGACGCTGCCTGCGGAAGAGATTGTCCGTCGCGTGCGCGGCTTCAACCCCTGGCCGATCTGCTTCAGTCCACTGGGTGACGACAATCTGCGCATCTGGTCAGCCGAAGTGGATACCGACGACACTCCTGCCGACGCCGGTACCATTGTGGCCGCGGATCAGAACGGCATTCGCGTTGCCTGCGGCCAGGGCAGTGTGCGCCTGACCCAGCTGCAGTTGCCCGGTGGCAAGGCCCAGCCGGTAAAGACACTGCTGAATGCTCACAAGGAACGCTTTGCGCCGGGGGTATGTTTTGGCTGAGCTGATCAATATCCGCGCTCTGGCTGCCAGAGTGCTGGAGCCCCTGCTGCGCCAGCACGGCTCGCTGAGCACACATCTGCCGGAAGCCCTCGACCACTGCCCTGATCAGGACAGGGCACTGCTGCAGCAGCTCTGCTACGGCAGCATGCGCGAACTGTTCCGACTGCAGGCTCTGGCCGGCAAACTGCTGAAAAAGCCGTTCAAGCCTCAGGACATGGATCTGCAGGCCCTGCTGCTGATCGGTCTTTGGCAGTTGAAATTCAGTCGTATCCCGGCCCATGCCGCGTTGCATCAAACGGTTGAAGCTACGCTGGTGTTGAACAAATCCTGGGCCAAGCCGTTATTCAATGCCGTGCTGCGCCGCTACCAGCGTGAGCAGGCTCAGCTTGAACAGTCATTGGCCGATGACCCATGTTTCACGTGGAACCATCCGCAGTGGTTCATCGATAAACTCAGTCACAACTGGCCTGAACACTGGCAAAGCATTCTCGCCGCCAATGATCAGCAGGCGCCGCTGACCCTGAGAACCAATGCCCGCCAGCTCAGCCGCGATCAGGCGCTGCAGCAACTGGCTGATGCGGGGATAGACGCAACGGCCTGCCAGTTCAGTGACGTGGGCCTGACCCTGAAGCAGGCCATGGACGTCAATGCCATCCCGGGCTTTGCCTCCGGGCAGTTCAGTGTTCAGGATGAAGCCGCACAACTGGCGGCTGAACTGGTCGATGCCCAGGCCGGCGAGCGTGTGCTGGATGCCTGTGCCGCCCCAGGGGGCAAGCTCTGTCACCTGCTGGAAAGAACACCGGGGCTGCAGGAAACCATCGCCGTAGAACTGGAACCGGCCCGCGCCCAGCGCATCAGCGACAACCTGCAGCGACTGGGGCTGGAGCTGGAATGCCGTGTCATCACCGCCGATGCCAGTGGCCAGGAGTGGTGGGACGGCAATGGCTTCGACCGTATTCTGGTGGATGCGCCCTGCAGTGGTACCGGTGTGATTCGCCGTCACCCCGATATCAAATGGCTGCGCCGGGGTGACGAGATCGCTGCTCTGGCACAGGTGCAACTCAATATCCTGAGCAACCTCTGGCAAATGTTGAAGCCCGGTGGTCGTCTGGTCTATGCCACCTGTTCCGTTTTCAGCCAGGAGAACGAGCGCATCATCGAGCGCTTTTTGCGCCTTCAGGCTGACGCACGCCATCACGCAATCGCGGCCGAGTGGGGCGAGGCACGTCCCTGTGGGCGTCAGCTGTTCCCGCAGATCGGCGGCCATGACGGCTTTTACTATGCTGTTCTGGAAAAGGCTGTCCTCAACTTACCGACGGACGACTCCACAGCATGAAAATCATTATTCTGGGCGCCGGCCAGGTGGGCGGTTCTCTCGCCGAACACCTGGCCAATGAAGCCAACGATATCACCGTCATCGATACCGACAGCGCACGCCTGCGCGAACTTCAGGACCGGCTCGACATCCGTACTATCGAAGGCAGAGCCTCCCACCCCAGTGCCCTGGAGCAGGCCGGTGCCCAGGACGCCGATATGCTGATCGCCGTCACCAACAGTGACGAGGTCAACATGACCGCCTGCCAGGTCGCACGCACGCTGTTCAACGTACCGACCAAAATCGCCCGCGTCCGCGAGCATGATTATCTGCAGCGCGACTGCGCCATCTTCGGCGAAAAGGGCATTCCGGTTGACGTACTGATCAGCCCGGAAGAGCTGGTAACCCAACATATCAAGCGCATGATCCAGTACCCGGGCGCGCTCCAGGTACTGGACTTTGCCTCCGGCCAGGCTCAGCTGGTGGCGGTGAAGGCCTACTATGGCGGGCCTCTGGTGGGCCGCGAGATTTCCTTCCTGCGTTCGCACATGCCTAACATCGACACCCGCGTGGCGGCCATCTTCCGTCAGGATCATCCCATGATTCCCAAGGGGGATACGGTGATCGAAGCGGACGACGAGGTATTCTTCATCGCCGCGCGTCGCGATATTCGCGCGGTAATGAGCGAGCTACGCCGTCTTGACCGTTCCTACAAGCGCATCATGATTGCCGGGGGTGGCAACATCGGCGCCCGTCTGGCCGGGTCACTGGAAAACGACTATCAGGTCAAGCTGATCGAGCGCAGCCTGGAGCGCTGCAACTGGCTGGCCCGCGACCTCAACAACACCATCGTCCTGCATGGCAGCGCCTCCGACCGCGACCTGCTGGTGGAAGAAAACATCGAAGATACCGATGTCTTCTGCGCCCTGACCAATGACGATGAAGCCAACATCATGGCCTCCATGCTGGCCAAACGGCTGGGTGCCCGCACGGTGATGACGCTGATCAACAACCCGGCCTATGTGGATCTTGTGCAGGGCGGGGTGATCGACATTGCTATCTCGCCGCAGCAGACCACCATCGGCGCACTGCTGACACACGTCCGCCGTGGAGACGTGGCTGCCGTACACTCGCTGCGCCGCGGTGCAGCCGAAGCGCTTGAGGCGGTGGCACACGGCGACCGCAAGAGCTCGAAGGTGGTGGGGCGTGCCATTGAAGAGATCGATCTGCCTCCGGGTACAACCATCGGCGCCATCATTCGCGGCAGCGAAGTACTCATCGCCCATGACGACTTGGTCATCGAGAACGACGACCATGTGATTCTGTTCCTGGTCGACAAGCGGCGCATCGCCGAAGTAGAACGTCTGTTCCAGGTTGGTCTGGCCTTCTTCTGAGGTTCTGCTGATGCACTTTCAAGTCATTCTGCGCATTCTGGGCATTCTGCTGATGATCTTCAGCATCACCCAGCTGCCGCCGCTGGCGGTCTCCTTCTACTATCAGGACATGGCGCACTGGGCCTTTACCACCGCCTTTGCCATTACCCTGGTGACCGGTTTCATCGTCTGGGTGCCTGTCTACGCCGCTCGCCAGGAACTGCGTATTCGTGACGGCTTTCTGGTCACCGTGCTGTTCTGGACGGTATTGGGGGTTTTCGGTTCACTGCCACTGATGCTGGCCGAATCACCAGGGCTGTCGGCGGTTGACGCTGTGTTCGAGTCCATCTCCGGCCTGACCACCACCGGTGCCACAGTCATGACCGGACTGGATCAGCTGCCGCGCTCCATCCTCTATTACCGCCAGCAGCTGCAGTGGCTGGGCGGCATGGGGATCATCGTACTGGCCGTGGCCATTCTGCCCATGCTCGGCATCGGCGGCATGCAGCTGTATCGTGCCGAGGCCCCAGGGCCGGTGAAGGACAACAAGCTGACCCCACGCATTACCGAAACCGCCAAGGCGCTCTGGTATATCTACCTGTCACTGACCATCGTCTGCGGACTGGCCTACTGGCTGGCGGGCATGACCCCTTTCGATGCCATTGGCCACAGCTTCTCGACCGTTGCCATCGGCGGCTTTTCCACCCACGATGCCAGCATGGGGCATTTCGACAGTGCTGCCATTGAAGCCATTGCCATCTTTTTCATGGTCGTGGCCGGGATCAATTTCGGTCTGCACTTTTTTGCCTGGCGTCACCGTACGGTGCTGCATTATCTGAAGGATCCCGAAGTACGCTTTTACTTGTCGCTGCTGGGGTTGATCACGCTGTTGACCCTGTTTGTGCTGGTGATGACCGAAACCTATCCTGCCGTGGAATCCCTGCGCAAAGCCGCTTTTATGGTGGTGTCCGTGGCCACCACAACCGGTTTTGCCACGGCCGACTTTGCCAACTGGCCGGCCATGCTGCCGTTCATGCTGTTTGTACTGGCATTTGTCGGCGGTTGCGCCAGCTCCACCGCCGGCGGCATGAAGGCGATCCGCGTGCTGCTGATTCTCAAGCAGGGCTACCGTGAAATTCTGCGCTTGATTCATCCCAACGCGGTCATTCCGGTCAAGCTGGGACAGAGGCCCATCCCGGACCCCATACTGCAGGCGGTCTGGGGCTTCTTCTCGGTCTATCTGATCGTATTTGTCGTCATGCTGCTGGCGCTGCTGGCCACGGGACTGGATCAGGTCACCGCCTGGTCAGCGGTAGGGGCCACGCTGAACAATCTGGGACCCGGACTGGGCGAGGTGGCGGGCCACTTCGGCGGTCTCAACCCGACCGCCAAGTGGATTCTTTGTCTGGCCATGCTGCTGGGACGTCTGGAAGTCTTTACCCTGCTGGTACTGTTTACCCCGGCATTCTGGCGCCGCTGAACAG
>CAYMHL010000030.1:0-3611 GCA_964390205.1 uncultured Marinobacterium sp. | reverse complement strand
CGGGTGCTGAAGCGGCGGTATTCCCACTGATACTGTGACGGCAGTGCGCGCACGCAGGTTTCCACCGACAGATTCATCGCCGTCGCGGCCTCTTCGAGGTTACGGCTGTTGATGCGCGCGTCAGCCGCCACGAAGTGCAGATCGAAGCCTTCGGCATCGGGCAGGCGCTCCGCGTAGCCGCAGATAACGACGGCTCCGGTCTGTGCAGCCAACTGCGGCAGCAACTTCATGGTCAACGCCTGGACACCGAAAAAGGGCACATGAATGCCGCCGCTGGAATCCGGTTCCTGATCCGGCAGAATGCCGACCATCTCGCCACGCTTGAGCGCCTTCATCACCATGCGCACGCCACGGGTATCAGCCGGTGCCATGCGAGTACCCAGACGGGCACGCATGCGCTTGATCAGATCATCCATCAGCTTCATCCGCGGCGGCTTGTACATGGCGGTAAACGGGTAGTGGGCAGAAAGGTAAAGATTGAGTATCTCCCAGTTGCCCAGATGCGGCGCGATCAGAATCACCCCCTTGCCCTGAGCAACAGCGGCCTGAACAATCGCTTCATTGTGTACCTGACGGACCTTCTTCAATGTGCGCTGCGCCGGCCACAGCCAGGCCATGCCCATCTCGCACAGCGAGCAGCCGGTCTGCTGCAGGCTGGCATGGACCAGCGCCTCGCGATCGGATTCGTTCCACTCGGGAAAGCAGGCGTTGATGTTGCGCCGAGTCTGCCGCGTCATCTTGGAATTATCGCCCTGACGCCAGTAGCGATTGCCCAGTCTGCGGCCCAGTGCCTGTGACAGCCGCAACGGCAGCAGCGACAGCAGCCCCAACAGGGCAACGGCCAACAACGACTTGATCAGCTTCACAACAGTCTCCATTCAGTGCCTTGAGGCCGTGATTATAGACAGACCGGCCGATGGGGGTAAGGACCTCTAACTGATGACCAGAAATATGCCCGGGGGTCAAGCAGAGCAGGGGTCATTCAGCGCCACGATCATGTATAATTCTGCTCCTATTTCGACCACATTCAACAGCAATGGTGATTTCCGTGACTGACAAGGTGACTCCAGACGTTAGCACATTCCAGGGACTGATCCTGGCCCTGCAGCAATACTGGGCCGAACAGGGCTGTGTCATCGTGCAGCCACTGGACCTGGAGGTGGGTGCCGGTACCTTCCATCCCTGTACCTTCCTGCGGGCCATCGGCCCCGAAACCTGGCGCTCGGCCTACGTCCAACCCAGCCGCCGTCCCACCGATGGCCGCTATGGCGAAAACCCCAACCGCCTGCAGCACTACTACCAGTTCCAGACTGTACTCAAGCCCTCGCCGGACAATATTCAGGAGCTCTATCTTGGCTCGCTCGAGCGCCTGGGCATCGACCTGAATGTGCATGACGTGCGCTTTGTCGAAGACAACTGGGAATCACCCACACTGGGCGCCTGGGGTCTGGGCTGGGAAGTCTGGCTCAACGGCATGGAGGTGACTCAGTTCACCTACTTCCAGCAGGCGGGTGGTCTGGAGTGCTATCCGGTAACCGGCGAGATCACCTACGGATTGGAACGTATCGCCATGTATATCCAGAACGTGGACAGCGTCTATGATCTGGTCTGGGCGCGTCATCCGGACGGCAGCGAAGTAACCTACGGTGATGTTTTCCACCAGAACGAAGTGGAGATGTCGACCTACAACTTTGAACACGCCGATGTACCGGCACTGTTCGGCAACTTCGACCATTACGAAACCGAGTGCCAGAAGCTGCTGGCCGCCAACCTGCCGCTGCCGGCCTATGAAATGGTGCTCAAGGCTTCGCACACCTTCAACCTGCTGGATGCCCGTCACGCCATCTCCGTGACCGAACGTCAGCGCTATATTCTGCGGGTGCGTACCCTGGCACGCGACGTGGCCCATGCCTATTTCGAGGCCCGCCGCGCCCTTGGTTTCCCGATGGCCCCTGAAGCGATCCGGGCAGAAGTTCTGGCTGCCTGTGAGGAGGAAAAGTAATGTCCCAGCACGATTTTCTGGTTGAACTCGGCACCGAAGAGCTGCCGCCCAAGGCGCTGAAAGCCCTGTCTGCGGCTTTCCTGGACGGCATCACGTCCGGTCTGGACACAGCCGGTATCGGTTACGTGGAAGCGCGCCCCTTTGCCGCCCCGCGCCGCCTGGCCGTGCTGCTGAGCGGTATCGAGCTGCAGCAGCCGGACCGCGAGATCGAAAAGCGTGGCCCGGCCACCCAGGCCCCCGAAAAGGCGGTGCAGGGCTTTGCCGGCTCCTGCGGTGTCGGTATCGACCAGCTGGAGGTGATGGAAACGCCCAAGGGCAGCTACTACGTTTACCGTGGCGTCGAGCAGGGGCAGAGCACAGCCTCTCTGCTGCCGGGCATCGTCACCGAATCCCTGAACAAGCTGCCGATTCCCAAGCGCATGCGCTGGGGTGCATCACGCACAGAGTTCGTGCGTCCGGTGAAGTGGCTGTGCATGCTGCTGGGTGACGAAGTGGTGGATGCCGAGATCCTCGGTCTCAAGGCCGGTCGCAAAACCCGTGGCCACCGTTTCCACTACAACCATGACATCGAACTGATGGCACCTGCCGACTACGCCGCGGTACTCAAGGAAACCGGCAAGGTAATCGCCGACTTCGCCGAGCGCCGTGAACTGATCCGTGAGCAGGTCATCCGTGAAGGCGAGCGCATCGGTGGCGTTGCCCAGATCGATGAAGACCTGCTGGACGAAGTCACCGCGCTGAACGAATGGCCCGTGGCGCTGACCGGTCGTTTCGAAGAACGCTTCCTCGACGTGCCCGCAGAAGCACTGATTCTCTCCATGAAAGAGAATCAGAAATACTTCCACGCGCTGGATGCCGACGGCAAGTTGATGCCGTTCTTCATCACCCTGGCCAACATCGAGTCCAGGGACCCGCAGCAGGTGATCGAAGGCAACGAGAAGGTGATTCGTCCGCGTCTGGCCGATGCTGCCTTCTTCTTCGATACCGACAAGAAGCAGCCGCTTGAAACCCGTATCGAAAAACTCAAGTCGGTGGTGTTCCAGCAGCAGCTCGGTACCGTCTATGACAAGACCCAACGCATCGAAGGCCTGGCGGCCGCCATCGCCGAACTGATCAACGGTGATGCGAATTACGCACGCCGCGCGGCGGCATTGAGCAAGTGCGACCTGATGACCGACATGGTGTTCGAATTCACCGAGCTTCAGGGTCTGATGGGTTACCACTATGCACTGCACGATGGCGAACCCGAGGAAGTGGCTCAGGCCATGGACGAGCAGTACATGCCGCGCTTCGCCGGTGATGCTCTGCCCGCCACCCGCACTGGTATCGCCCTGGCGATCGCCGACCGTCTGGATACCCTGACCGGCCTGTTCGGCATCAACCAGCCGCCGACCGGTTCCAAGGACCCCTTTGCACTGCGCCGCGCGGCGCTGGGTGTGCTGCGTATCATCGTCGAGCACAAACTGGATCTCGACCTGCACCAGCTGCTGACCCTGGCCGCCGAACAGCACGGTACACTGCCGGGCAGCGAAGGCCTGGCCGATCGTGTACTCGATTTCATGCTGGATCGCTTCCGTGCCTGGTATGAAGACCGTGACATCAGCGCCGA
>CAYMHL010000029.1:11471-21292 GCA_964390205.1 uncultured Marinobacterium sp. | reverse complement strand
AGGTGTATGACAGTGCCGAGGTGCAGAACCTGAGTGCACATTTACAGTCGTTGTCCGGGCCCGAGGCACCGGATCTGCTGGTCGGCCCTCTGCGCACCTCTTTGAGTCAACAGCTGGTTCGGCCGGTACCCTTGCCGGTGCTGGCACTGAACCGGGTGGGGGATCAGGGCTTCAATGGCTATCAGCTGGATCTGGCGTCCGATCAGGAGCTGCGTCAGTTGATTGAACACATTCATCAGGATGGGCATCAACGTCTGTTGCTGCTGGCGCCGGCCAACGAAAGCTGGGTGGAGCCGCTGCTGGTCTGGATTGAGCAGCTGAGTCGGACTCAGGGAATCGTGATTCAGGCGCGCCTGCGCTACGCATCAGCGCCCGAAAGGGTAGAACAACAGCTGGGGCGGGTGCTGGGCGTCACCGCCAGTCAACAGCGCGGACACCGGCTGGAGCAGCTGTTGCAATCGGAATTGAAGCAGGAGGCACGGCGGCGCCAGGACATTGATGCGGTGCTGCTGATTGCCCGTCCCGAAGAGGCGCGGCTGATCAAGCCGATGCTGAACTATCAGCACGCCGGTGAGCTGCCGGTCTATGCCGGGTCTCATCTGTTCAGCGGCAGTGTCGATGCGGTGCGGGACCGGGATCTGGATGGCATTCTGTTCTGTGACATGCCCTGGCGCCTGCGCCAGCGGCCTGGGCGTTCACCGTCGAGCAGTTTTTTTGCCCTGGGGCTGGATGCGGCTTCAGTCTACCGCGCCCTGCCGCAAATGGTCGCAGGAACGCCGGGCTATTTTGAGGGGGAAACCGGCAACCTGAGGCTGCTTGATGGCGGGCGGCTGCAGCGCTCGCTGCCCTGTGCCCGTTTTGTGCGTGGCGAACCCCGACTGATCAGGGCAGGACATTAAGCCGCTGGTCAGTGTACGCGATCACCCACGGCCGGAATCTGCCGCGCCTGAAACACCAGTGCCAGACTGGCATCGCGACCGGTATCGAATACCAGCATCTTGCCACCCGGTGCCGAGGGAAGGCGTGAGCTGTCAGGGGACTGGACGACATCAGGCTTGGTGTAGCCAAGTACATGGCCGGGCTTGAGGCCCGAACGGCTGCCCTGATCCAGCAGCAGAATATAGCCTCCGGGCTGCTCATACAGGGCCTTGAGGATACGTGCGTTGACCGCTTGAGTCGGATATTCGGCCCTTGCCTGTGTCAGCGGGCGATCGAGTGGCAGGACTCGCAGGTCCGGCAGCTTTAACGTCTGCGGATGGCGGGTTTCGATGACTCTCAGGCGTGCCTTGTCGCCCTGCTGCAGCAATAGTTGGCCGCGGCCAATGCGCATCAATTCGACAAATCCCGTCCCGACCGGCTCACGGCTGGGTTTGAACAGTCCAAAAATCTCACTGGAATAGCGGTTGGCGGGCAGCCCATGCAGGTAGAGGTATTCGCCATCGGCTTCGGCGCGGGCTGCATGGATGCGGATACGGTTTTCTGCACTGGTGTTGTCGAGCAGGCGGTAGTCGTTGCGCATGCGATCAACCCGACCGCTGTCAATCAGCTCCTGCGCCAGGATTTGTGTGGGGTCGAAAGTGGGGTCGAAAGCCGCTTGCCCGTCCAGGTTGCCGGTTACGCCGACTGCAGCTGTCCTGCCTCTGTCCGGTATGCGCAGTTGGCTTCCGGCCTGCAGCTGTTTGGGTGTGCGAATCTGTGGGTTGAGTGACCAGATTTCACGCCAGCGACCGGCGTCACCCAGCAGGCGTGCGGCTATGGCCGAGAGGCTGTCCCCGGGTTGCACGGTATAGCGGTCGGCGGCCGAAACCGCAGGTGTGGCGGTAATCAGGACCAGTGCAAGCAGCGGCCCGGTCCACGAGGATGACGTTAGCATGCAGGCTCCTTGCGGTGTCGGTCAGGCGGGGCTCTGCACAGGCAGGCCCCGCTGAATCTCAGTAGCGCGGCGCAAAGGTGTGGTCGTGATAGGCACTGCCGGGCGGCAGGTGACCACCGGCGGCATGCCAACGGCGTTCTTCTTCAAGCTGGCGGCGCATCTGACTGCGGCTGATTTTCAGTGACATGGTGGTCACGGCCAGGCCATCCGCTTCGAAATCCTGATCGATGATCGCGGCACCCTGAACGAAGCTGTTGACGTAGCTGCGCAGACGGTCACGTTCGGGGATGAAATCATTGACGCGGGTATCGCCGACGATATGCAAGCCGGAAATCTGCTCGGCGATTTTGCGATAGGCATCCAGTTCCGATGCGCGCAGGGCCATCAGCCGACGCTGAGCCAGGTTCTCGAAGGTACTTTTGGGAGCGCCATAGCCGGTGACGTTGATCACTAGAATATCATCTACCGGGGCAACGTAGCTGACCTTGGGCAGCGGCCGCACCGGAGCGGGTTGAGCCACGGCGGTGTGGCTGTAGGTCTGTCCCTGACAGGGATCGCAGTAGGGAGAGTAGTGCGCGCAACCGGACAGGGTCAGCGCCAGGCCCGCAGTTGCGGTGAGCTTGAAAAGGGTGTTCATAAGCCAAAAAATCCTTGTCGACGTCTGAAATCGCTGTACCCGAATGGTGTTATAGCCTTGTATCGGAACGCAGCGGCGCTACTTTAGCAAAAAATCCGGCTTGTCTCTAAATAAAGACGATTAGTTTGCGGTCGTCCTGTTTCTTCGCCTTCAGTGGATATGCTGATCCAGCTGTTCACAGATCGCCTGCTGCAGACGGTGACAGAGGTCGGGATCGCTGATCGGCTGATTCTGACTGTCGGTGATGAAGAAAAAGTCTTCTACCCGCTCGCCGATGCTGGAAATCTTGGCCTTGCGCACCGATATACCGTATTCCACAAATATTCGACCTATGCGTGCCAGCAATCCCGGACGGTCGGGGGTGATGATCTCCAGTACGGTCTGCTGAGAGACTGGGTCGTTGCTGATGGTCATTCGTGTTGGGGTGGTGAACAGCTTGAGCTGGCGCGGTACCCGACGCTGGATGATCTCCGGGTAGTCCTCGGGGTCATCCAGCTCTTCGGTCAGGTGTTGCTGGATGTGCGCCAGGTATTCCGGATTCTCCGACAGCGGCTGGTTGTCATCGGTCAGTACGGTGTAGGTATTCAGCGTGCGGCCATGGTCGGTGAGGATGATGCGCGCATCCTGGATGTTCAGATTGAGCTGGTCCATGGCGGCTACCGTGGCCGGGAACAGGGTGGGCAGGTCTTCACTGTAAATGAAGATTTCGGTAGCCCCTTCGAATACCCGGTAGGAGGTCTTGCGGATCAGCACCAGCGGCAGCGGATCGTCGCCATGCTCCAGAATCGCCTGGGTGTGCCAGGCGATGTTGTGTGCTTCCTCACGCAGGAAATAGTCGTCTCCCAGCAGCGACCAGTAATCGAGTACATCCTGTTCGCGCACGCCCTTGCGGGCGAGCAACTGCATCGCTTCATGCTGCACCTGTTCGATACGGTCTTCCTTGTTGATCGGGTTTTCCAGTCCTCGACGCAGGGCGCGTTTGGTATCCATATACAGCTGGCGCAGCAGGGTGGCGCGCCAGTTGTTCCACAGCGTGTTGTTGGTGGCGTTGATATCGGCCACGGTCAGCACATAGAGATAGTCCAGGTGCACCTGGTCACGTACGTCCATGGCGAAGCTGTGGATAACTTCAGGGTCGGAGATGTCGCGGCGCTGGGCGGTCATCGACATCTTCAGATGGTTGCGTACCAGCCAGGCAAGCAGGTGGGTGTCCCATTTGCCCAGTTGATGGCGGCGACAGAAGTCCACCACGTCCTCGGCACCCAGTTCGGAATGGTCGCCGCCGCGCCCCTTGGCGATGTCATGGTAGAGACCGGCGATGTAGAGCAGTTCGATCTTGGGCAGCTGGTTAACGATCCGGTGGGCGATGGAGAACTGCTCACGGTATTCGCGGTGGCGGAACTGGCGCATCTTCTGGATCACTTTCAGCGTGTGCGCATCCACAGTGTAAATATGGAAGAGGTCGTGCTGCATCTGGCCGACAATCATGCCGAATTCGGGCAGGTAGCGGCCGAGAATGCCGTAGCGGTTCATGCGCTTGAGCTCGGTGGATACGCGCTCCGGTGAACGCAGCAGCTCCATGAACAGGGAAGTGTTGCGAATATCGTGACGGAAGTCGTCATCGATCAGTTCGCGATGGTTGCGTACCAGGCGGATAGTGGAGGCGCGCACCCCCTTGATGTCAGGGTGCTGTGCCATCAGCACGAACAGCTCCATGATGGCAAAGGGGTGGTGCTCGAACACCTTGTCGTAGACGGTTTCCAGATAGTCGTTGCGCACCTGGAAGCGGTTGTTGAGCGGACGGATGCTGACCTCGTCGTCGACACGCAGGATCGCCTCATCGAAGTGCTGCAACAGCATATCGTTGAACTCGGACATCGCCATGGCGACCCGGTAGTACTTGCTCATGAACTGCTCGACGGCTAGCGCGCCTTCCTGATCCTCGTAATTGAAGTAGGCGGCCAGGGTGCGCTGATGATCGAACAGCAGCCGGTCTTCGCGTCGCTGGCTCAGCATGTGCAGTGCATAGCGCACCGTCCACAGGTAGAGCTCACCCTTGTTCAGCGTATCCAGCTCGGATTCAGTCACAAAGCCGTGATCGACCAGGTCGCGGATATAGGTGGCACCGAAGTGGCGCTTGGCCACCCAGCCGATGGTCTGAATGTCGCGCAGACCGCCCGGAGAGGTCTTGAGATTGGGTTCCAGATTGTATTCGGTGTTGTTGGTCTTTTCGTGGCGTTCCTTCTGCTCGGCCAGTTTGGCCTTGAAGAATTCCTTGTCGGTCCAGGCGCCTTCAGACGTCACCCGATCGTACATCTCCTGCTGCAGACGAGGGTCGCCGCAGAGGGTGCGCGATTCGATCAGGTTGGTGGCGATGGTGATGTCGCTGCGGGCCTCGTCGTAGCACTCGCCGATGGTGCGCACGCTGGAGCCAAGATCCAGGCGAACATCCCAGAGCAGGGTCAGAAAACCACTGATGCTGTCCTGCCAGTCGGTCGGCGAAGCCTGATCGAACAGCAGCAGGATATCCACGTCGGAGAACGGGTGCAGCTCACCACGCCCGTAACCGCCGACCGCGACCAGCGCCGCCTGATCGGCCGGTGGCCAGGAAAACTGCTCCCAGGCCAGCTGCAGGATGCGGTCCAGCACCCAGGCGCGACCGTAGATCAGGCGGCGGATGTCCTCGCCCTGACGAAAGGCATCATCCATGCGTGCCTGAGCATCCCGGAGGGCCTGCTTGAGCACCTTGATGATCGGCTGATCACCGGCGTTCAGACGTGCCTGAACCGCCTCACTGTCGAAAAATTCGGGAACGGCCACAAGCGGTTGAACGGTACGGGGCATGCCGGTGCTCTCGGTCAGGGTTCAGGAATCAGTTGGACATCTCTTCCTGGCGCAGGGTCAGGATTTCGTAACCGTCTGCGGTGACGAGGACTTCATGTTCCCACTGAGCGGACAGACGGCGATCGGCGGTATCAACGGTCCAGCCATCGCGCTTGTTCAGTTTTACATGGCGCTTGCCGGCATTGATCATCGGTTCGATGGTGAAGATCATGCCTTCCTTGAGCACGTCACCGGTACCGGCCTTGCCGTAATGCAGCACCTGCGGGTCCTCGTGGAACTCGGCACCGATGCCGTGACCGCAATACTCGCGAACCACGGAGTAGTGGTTGCTTTCGGCATGTTTCTGGATCGCTTCACCGATGTCACCCAGGGTTGCGCCCGGGCGCACCTGTTCAATGCCCTTGAACATGCATTCGCGGGTGACTTCGCACAGGCGCTGAGCGTGGGGCGCTACATCGCCCACGTAGAACATCTTGCTGGTATCGCCGTGGTAGCCGTCCTTGATGACGGTGATATCGATGTTGATGATGTCGCCGTTCTTCAATTTCTTGTCGTTGGGAATGCCGTGGCAGACGGTATGGTTGACCGAGGTGCAGATCGACTTGGGGAAACCGTGATAGTTCAGCGGTGCCGGGATGCAGCCCTGCTCATTGACGATGTAGTCATGGCAGATCCGGTTCAACTCATTGGTGGTGACACCCGGCTTGACGTAAGGCTCGATCATCTCCAGCACTTCGGCCGCCAGGCGACCGGCTACGCGCATTTTCTCGATTTCTTCAGGGGTCTTGATCTTGATAGTCATAGGTACTCGGCTTGTCTTGAACGGGTGGGTCGCACGCAAACGGCGTGAGAGTCAGCTAGACTTGCATTGTATCGAAAGCGGGCGCCGGGCGCCAAAGCACACTTCAAAACTGACCGTTGCTGTGGTATAAATCGCGCTCCCGAAAGCGGCGTTCAGCTGTCGGTCGGGGCATTTAACTACATCAACTGAAAACACACACATATCGTCACATGCGTTCAGGGTGCCGCCAAGCGGTTGGGCGATGGGATATGTGGAGGTTATAACCCGTTAGAGGAAAGACCACAATGGCTAAAGTTTCAATGCGCGATCTGCTCAAGGCAGGTGTTCACTTCGGTCACCAGACCCGTTACTGGAACCCGAAGATGTCCAAGTTCATCTTTGGTGCGCGTAACAAGATCCATATCATCAACCTGGAGCACACCCTGCCGGCACTGAACAACGCCCTGGATGTGGTTCAGAACATGGCCAGCAACAAGAACAAGATCATGTTCGTCGGCACCAAGCGCGCCGCCGCCAAAGTGATCAAAGAGGAAGCCGCTCGCGCAGGCATGCCTTACGTTAACCACCGCTGGTTGGGTGGTATGCTGACCAACTACAAGACCATCCGTCAGTCCATCCGTCGTCTGCGTGAGCTGGAAACCCAGTCTCAGGACGGTACCTTCGACAAGCTGACCAAGAAAGAAGCTCTGATGCGTACCCGTGAAATGGAGAAGCTGGAGCTGTCTATCGGTGGTATCAAGGACATGGGCGGTCTGCCTGATGCCCTGTTCGTCATCGACGTTGATCACGAGCGCATCGCTATCAACGAAGCCAACAAGCTGGGTATCCCGGTTATCGGCGTGGTTGATACCAACAGCAACCCGGACGGCATCGATCACGTTATCCCGGGTAACGACGATGCGCTGCGCGCTATCCAGATCTACGTCAAGTCCATCGCGGACGCTTGCCTGGAAGGCGCTGCTGCCAACGCCGGTGACAAGGGCGAGTTCGTAGAAGTCGACGCTGAAGAAGCGGCTCAGTAATCGAGCTGACAACTTGAGCCGATAGTCTTGACCGGATTTCTAAAGGGGGGCCTGGCTCCCCTTTTTTGAATTTGAATTAGAGCATTAATAGAGAGGAATGCGACATGGCGAATATCTCTGCAGCGCTGGTTAAAGAACTGCGTGAGCGTACCGGCCTGGGCATGATGGAGTGCAAAAAGGCACTGGTTGAAGCCGAGGGTGACATCGAAAAAGCGATCGACGATCTGCGCAAGTCTTCCGGTATGAAGGCTGCCAAGAAGGCTGATCGTACCGCTGCTGATGGTGTGGTTGCCGTCAAGGTTGCTGACGACAACAGCTACGCAATTGCCGTGGAAGTGAACTCTGAAACCGACTTCGTTGCTCGCGATGACAACTTCCTGGGCTTCGTCAACTCCGTGCTGGAGAAGGCATTTGCCACCAAGGCGACCGAGGTTGCCGAGCTGATGGCGGGCGAGCTGGAATCCGCGCGTGAAGCACTGGTACAGAAGATCGGTGAAAACATCTCCGTGCGTCGTCTGATGCTGGTCGAAGGTGACGTGGTTGATGCTTACGTACACAGCACCAACCGTCTGGCTGCCATCGTGGCACTGAAAGGTGGTAACGCTGAAGTGGCGCGTGACGTTGCCATGCACGTCACCGCGGTAAACCCGCGTGTTACCCGTCCGGAAGACATGCCGGAAGAAGAGCTGGTCCGTGAGAAGGAAATCATCATGGCTCAGCCGGATATGGAAGGCAAACCGCAGGAAATCAAGGAAAAGATGGCCGGTGGTCGCATCAAGAAGTTCCTGGCCGAAAACAGCCTGGTTGAGCAGGCGTTCGTCAAGAACCCTGAGCAGACCGTGGGTCAGATGACCAAGGCAGCCGGTGCGGAAGTTGTATCTTTCGTACGTGTTGCTGTTGGTGAAGGTATCGAAGTCGAGCACAAGGACTTTGCTGCCGAAGTTGCAGAACAGCTGAAGAAGTAATCGGCTGCTGCCCTTTCGACCGGGCATGGTTCCGTGCCCGGTCGCCTGCTTACCTGCTACACTTTTTGCCATTTCGTCTGCGCGGAGACAAATCATGCCAGCCCCTGAAAAACAATCCAGATACAAGCGCCTCCTGCTGAAACTGAGTGGTGAGGCCCTGATGGGTGATGAGAACTTCGGGATCGATCCCAAGGTTTTGAATCGTATGGCGCTCGAGATCGGGCAGCTGGTGGGGATCGGCGTTCAGGTCGGAATGGTGATCGGCGGTGGCAACCTGTTCCGTGGTGCGGCGCTGAGTGCAGCCGGCCTGGATCGGGTGACCGGCGATCATATGGGCATGCTGGCGACAGTGATGAACGCACTGGCCATGCGTGATGCCCTGGAACGTTGTAATATCGCTACCCGTGTCATGTCGGCCATCCCGATGAGCGGTGTGGTCGATCAATATGACCGCCGCAACGCCATGCGTTACCTTAACCAGGGCGATGTGGTTATTTTTGCTGCCGGTACTGGCAACCCCTTCTTTACCACCGATTCAGCAGCATGCCTGCGCGGCATCGAGATCGAAGCGGATGTGGTGCTGAAGGCGACCAAGGTGGATGGTGTGTATACTGCTGATCCGGTAAAGGATCCGACTGCCACCCGCTATACCCGCCTGAGCTTTGACGAAGTACTGGAAAAGCAGCTTGGCGTGATGGACATGACGGCGATCTGCCTGACCCGTGACCACAACATGCCGGTGCGTGTGTTCAACATGAACAAGCCGGGTGCACTGGTCAACCTGGTGGTGGGCGGTGACGAAGGAACTCTGATTGACAGCAGCTCTACAGCTGGAGAACTCGATGATTAATGAGATTGTGAGCGATGCGGACAGCCGCATGCATAAAAGTGTCGAAGCCCTGGTAGAAAACTTCAAGAAGATCCGTACCGGACGTGCTCATCCGAGTATCCTGGATGCGATCACCGTTTCCTACTATGGTTCCGATGTGCCCATTCAGCAGGTCGCCAACGTATCCGTTGAAGATGCGCGTACCCTGACCATCATCCCCTGGGAAAAAAAGGTGGTCAGTGATATCGAGAAGGCGATTTACAAGTCGGATCTCGGCCTGAATCCCAGCACCAACGGTGACGTCATTCGTGTGCCCATGCCGCCGCTGACCGAGGAAACCCGCAAAGGCTATATCCGTCAAGCACGCACCGAAGCGGAAGCAGCTCGTGTTGCCATCCGCAACATTCGCCGTGATGCCAATGGCGACATCAAGGATCTGCTGAAGGAAAAAGAGATCACCGAAGATGACAGTCGTCGCGGTGAAGATCAGGTGCAGAAACTGACCGACAAGTTTGTCGCCGAGGTGGACAAGCTGTTGGCACAGAAAGAAACGGACCTGATGGAAATCTAAACTGACGGGCGGGGCCTGGCCCCGCAACGGATCTGCATGACTTCTGATCACCAACTGATTATCCCCCCCGGGCGAGCCATGCCGCGCCATATTGCGATCATCATGGATGGCAACAACCGCTGGGCCAAGGAGCATCGCCTTCCGGGCCTTGCAGGCCACAAGGCAGGCGTTAAAAGCGTCCGCGCCGTGATCGAGGGGTGTGTGGAGCAGGGAGTCGAAGCACTGACCCTGTTTGCCTTCAGCAGCGAAAACTGGAAGCGGCCGGCCCTTGAAGTCAA
>CAYMHL010000029.1:1910-11371 GCA_964390205.1 uncultured Marinobacterium sp. | reverse complement strand
CTGGCGCAGCGTTGCGTCGATGGTGAGCTGGATCCGGCCGATATCAGCGAAGACCTGCTGCATGAACAGACCTGTCTGGCCGAATTGCCGCCACCGGATCTGTGCATTCGTACCGGGGGTGAGCAGCGGATCAGCAACTTCCTGATCTGGCAGTTTGCCTATACCGAATTCTATTTCAGCGACTGTTTCTGGCCGGATTTCGACAAGGCTGAACTGCTCGCTGCGCTGCAGTCATTCCTGACGCGAGAACGCCGTTTCGGACGTACCAGCGAGCAGTTGGAGGCCGATGAAGGGTGTTGAAACAGCGAATTTTGACCGCTCTGCTGTTGGCGCCGCTGGCGCTGGCGGCACTTTTCCTGCTGCCGCAACAACCCTTTGAATGGGTGGCTGCGGCCGTATTTCTGTATGGCGCCTGGGAGTGGGGTAACCTCTGCCGCTTGTCGCCCCTGCCCCGTGCCGTTTATGTGCTGGTGCTTGCCGGGTTAATGACACTGGTCTCCGGCCTGTCGCTGTTGCAGCCCTGGGTGCTGGCGGCGGCACTGCTGTTTTGGCTGTTGGCGCTGTTCATGGTGCGCGGCTATCCCGCGTCGGCAGGCTGTTGTCGCCGTGTGTTGGCGATGCTGATGGGCGGGCTGGTGCTGGTACCGTCCTGGTATGCGCTGACCGCACTGCGCGCTCAGGAGCAGGGTCTGTCCATGCTGCTGATGCTGTTAATGCTGGTTTGGGGTGCCGATATCGGGGCCTATGTCGCCGGCAAGTCGTTCGGCCGTAACAAGCTGATGCCCGCGGTCAGTCCCGGCAAAACCCGCGAGGGACTCTGGGGTGGTCTGGCTGTCTGTGCATTGGTGGGTGCGGGTTTTTCCCTGTGGCTGGAACTGGAGCTGCCGGCATCGGTCTATTTGGTGTTGCTGTCGGTGATGACCGGTTTGGTATCCGTATTGGGTGATCTGCTTGAAAGTCTGTTCAAGCGCGAACGCGGCATCAAGGACAGTGGCAAATTGCTGCCGGGACATGGCGGAGTGCTGGACAGGATCGACAGCCTCACGGCCGCCGCGCCGGTATTTCTTGTCGGCCTCTACTTTCTTCAAGGAGCCTGAGCCAGATCATGGAGCTGCTGCAGACCCTGTTGGCCACGCTGGTGGCACTTGGTGTACTGGTGACCATTCACGAATGGGGCCACTACTGGGTGGCGCGCCGCTGTGGCGTCAAGGTGCTGCGTTTTTCCGTTGGTTTTGGCAAGCCTCTGTGGATGCGCACGGCAGCCGATGGTACCGAGTACGCCATAGCGGCCATCCCTCTGGGCGGCTATGTGCGCATGCTGGACGAGCGCGAAGGCGATGTGCCCGAAGCGCTGCGCGATCAGGCCTTCAATAACAAGCCGGTACTGCAGCGCATTGCCATCGTTGCCGCCGGTCCTCTGGTTAACCTCATTTTTGCGGTCTTTGCCTACTGGTTTCTGTTCATGTCAGGTATCAGTACGGTGGTGCCCGTGGTGGGCGGTATTACGCAGGATTCTCCGGCCGCGCAGGCAGGGGTCGAGTCTGGCTACGAAATACTGGAAGTGGATGGCCATTCGGTACGCTCCTGGAGCGAGGTCAATCTGCGTCTGGCCTCCCGCGTGGGTGAGAGTGGCAGTATCGAACTCTTGATGGGTGAGCCGCGCCGAGGCTATGCCCACACCTATCAGGTGCCGATCAGTGACTGGCGGGTGGATCTGGAACGTCAGTCGCCGCTGGCCGCGCTGGGGCTTGAACCTTGGCAGCCCGACTTTCCGGCGGTGATCGGGCAGCTGCTGCCGGACGGTGCTGCGGCTCGTGATGGTCTGCAGGTCGGTGACAAGGTGCTGGCAGTGGATGGCGAGCCGGTGGATGACTGGCTGCATCTGGTCAGGCTGATCCAGCAAGCGTCGAACAAAACACTGCAGCTGGTGATCGAACGCAACGGCCGCGAGCAGACCGTCAGGCTGACGCCCGAGTCGCGTACGCTTGAGGACGGCAGTGTGCAGGGATATATCGGTGCCGGTGTTGCCGCGGTGGCGGTGCCCGAGTCGATGCAGCGCAGTTTGAGCTACGGCCCGGTGGAAGCACTGATCAACGGTTTTCACAAAACCGGACAGATGATCGGCCTGACACTGGATTCCATTGGCAAGATGATCGCCGGCGTGATCTCGGTAAAAAACTTGAGCGGCCCGATAACCATTGCTAAAGTGGCGGGGACTTCGGCTGCCTCGGGGCTGGAGTCCTTTATCAGTTTTCTGGCCTATCTCAGTATCAGTCTGGGCGTGCTTAATCTGCTGCCGATTCCGATGCTGGATGGAGGACATCTGCTGTATTACATGGTCGAACTGGTGCGCGGGCGCCCGGTCAGCGAGCAGGTGCAGATGCTGGGTCTCAGGATTGGGATGGCCTTGCTGTTCAGTCTGATGGCATTGGCAATCATCAATGACATCGCCCGGCTCTTTTGATCGAGCCAGTTTTCCTATCAGTCAGCCATATAAACGTAAGAAGTACTGCATGAAACGCAAGCTGGGTCTGTTTTTCGTATCGATGCTATGGATGGCGCAGGCGCAAGCTGCCGCGCTTCCCTTTGAAGTCAATGACATTCGCCTGGAAGGGTTGCAGCGGGTCGAGCCCGGCATTGTATTTCGCAACTTCCCGGTCGCGGCCGGTGACCAGCTGACGCGCAGTCAGCTGTCCGATGCCGTGCGCGAGCTGTTCAAGTCCGGTTACTTTGCCGACGTTCAGGCCGAACGCGAGGGCGAAGTGCTGGTGTTGAAACTGCAGGAACGCCCGTCGGTGGCGCTGATCAACATCGAAGGCAATGATGTGATCAAGGAAGAAGACCTGCTCAACGGCCTGAAGCAGTCCGGTCTGCAGGAAGGGGATGTGTTCCGTCGTGCCGCCCTGGATCAGATCAGCCTCGACCTGCTGCGGGTGTATACCTCTCAGGGGCGTTACGGCGCCGATATCCAGACCGAGGTGGAACCGCTCTCCGGCAACCGTGTGCAGTTGAATATCAACATCAACGAAGGCCAGGTTGCCACCATCCAGCACATCAACATCGTCGGCAATACCGTGTTCAGCGACGAGGAACTGAAAGAGCTGTTCTCGCTGAAACTGCCGAATTTCTGGTCCTTTTATACCAAGAGCGACCGCTACGCCCGTGAAAAGATGACCGGTGACCTGGAGCGTCTGCGTTCCTGGTATCTGGACCGCGGCTACATCAATTTCAACATCGACTCCGCTCAGGTGTCGATCACGCCGGACAAGCAGCACGTTTATATCACTGTGGGCATCAGCGAGGGTGAACAATTCACCGTGCGTGACGTCAGTGTGGCCGGTGAAATGGTGGTGCCTCAGGACGTGATGCAGCAGACACTGACGGTGGAGCCGGGTGAGGTGTTTTCGCGCAAGCAGATGACCCAGAGCCAGGAAAAACTGGTCCGACTCCTGGGTGATGAGGGTTACATGTTTGCCAACGTCAGTCCGGTGCCGGAAACCCATGACGACAATACGGTGTCGATCAAGTATTTCGTCGAGCCCGGCAAGCGTACCTATGTGCGCCGGATCAGCATCAAGGGCAACACCCGCACGGCGGATGAGGTGATTCGTCGCGAGCTGGAGCAGATGGAAGCGGGTATTGTGTCCAGTCAGGATATCGAACGCTCCAAGGTGCGGCTGGACAAGACCGGTTACTTCAAGTCGGTCAATGTTGAGACCCGTCCGGTACCGGGTACCGATGACCAGGTGGATCTGGAATACGCGGTAGAAGAACAGCAATCCGGTCAGTTTACTGCCAGTGTCGGTTTCTCTCAGAACGACGGTCTGATTCTCGACCTGGGCGTACAGCAGGACAACTTCCTTGGCAGCGGCAAAAAGGTTGGCTTCAATATCTCCAACAGTTCCACCCGCACCGAGTACAGCTTCAACTATCTCGATCCCTATTACACCGTTGACGGCGTCAGCCGTGGTTTCAACCTCTACTACCGCGAGCGTGACTACGAAGAAGACGACATCAGTTCCTATACCGCGGATGAGGCCGGTGGCGGCGTCACCTTCGGTTACCCGATTGATGACTACCAGCGCCTGAGTTTCAGCGGCGATATTGAATTCATTCAACTGAACACCTATCGCCAAACAGCTCAGGAAGTAGTCGATTTCATCGATGAAGAGGGTGATAGCTTCCTCAACTGGAAACTGACCGCCGGCTGGAGCGATAACCATCTCAACCGTGGTTTCTTCCCGACCCGTGGCTATGCCCAGGGCGCCAGTCTGGAAATGGCGATTCCGGGCAGCGATCTGTCCTATATCCGTGCCCAGTACAACAACAAGTGGTACCGGCCGATCAATGAGGATGAAACCTGGATTTTCAGTCTGCGTGGCCGTGCCGGTTACGGTGATAGCCTGGGTGACAGTCGTTACCCGTTCTTCAAGCACTTCTACGCCGGAGGTCTGAAAACCGTCCGCGGCTATGCCAATAACTCGCTGGGGCCGCTGGATTCGGGTGATCCAACCGTTGCCAATGACGAGGGTGATCCGTTCGGCGGGAATTTAATGCTGACCGGCAGTGCCGAGCTGATATTCCCCATGCCATTTATGGCGGACAAGAGTGCCTGGCGCAGCCTGGTGTTCCTGGATGCCGGTAATGTCTATTCCACTGACTGTCTGAGTACGCAGAGCAACTGTTCGGACAACGTGGATCTGGGCGATTTGCGCTACTCGGTGGGCATGGGCATCAGCTGGCTGACGCCGATCGGACCCCTGTCCGTATCCCTGGGCGTGCCGCTGAATGACAAGGAAAACGACGATACCGAAGTGTTCCAGTTTGCGCTCGGTCAGACTTTCTAAGGAGATATGATGAAACGTTTTACTCGAGCTGCTGCCGTTGCTGCCCTGATGTTCACAGCTCCGGCCTGGGCGCAGAAAATCGCCGTGCTGGGTGTGGAAGAAGCGCTGTTGACCTCGAAAGCGGCCAGCAGCTTCCGTGAGGAGCTGAAAAAAGAGTTTGCCGACGACGAAAAGCAGCTGGTTTCGCTGGAAAAACAGGCGCGTGAGCTGCGCGACAAGCTGCAGAAGAATGCCGGTCTGGCCTCCGAAGAGGACATGAAGCAGATGCGTCTGCAGTTCCAGAAGGCGTTTGCCGAATATCAGCGTCGCGGCCAGGCGATGCAACAGCAGCGTGCCGAGCGCGAACAGGCATTCATCGGCGAAATGCGCCCGCGTCTGGACAAGGCGATCCGAGAGCTGATCGAAAAGGAAAAGTTCGATATCGTGATCTCCAAGCAGGCCACTGTTTACACTGCAGACAGTGTGGATCTCACCTCCCGTGTGACCGAACTGCTGAACAAGCAGTAAGCCGATGAGTACGACCGCCTGCTTTACCCTGGCAGAGCTTGCCGGCATTCTGGGCGGTGAGCTTCACGGCGACCCCGCGCTTGAAATTCGCTCGTTGGCGACGCTGAAATCCGCCACCGAGCAGCAGCTGTCATTTTTTGCCAACCCTCGTTATCTGCAGCAATTGCGACAGACCCGTGCCGGTGCGGTGCTGGTCTCGGCCGCACATCGGGCCGACTGCCCACAGGCTGCCATCGTTGTATCCGACCCCTATCTGGCCTTTGCCCGTGCCAGTCAGCTGTTTGACTGGCGCCGCCCGGCCCTTGCCGGCGTGCATCCTTCGGCCGTCATTGCCGACGATGTGCGTATCCCGACGGATGCGCAGATCGGGCCGCAGGTGGTGATCGACAGCGGTGTGGAGCTGGGGCAGGGCGTGGTCATCGGTGCCGGTACGGTGATTGGCGAGCATTGTGTCATCGGTGATCGCAGCCGTCTTGAGGCCAATGTCACGCTTTACCCCAACGTGCGTCTTGGAAAGGATGTATTGATTCACAGTGGTGCCGTGCTGGGCAGCGACGGCTTCGGATTTGCGCCCACGGCCAATGGCTGGGAAAAAATCTGTCAGCTCGGCGGTGTGGTGGTCGAGGATCGTGTAGAGATCGGTGCCGGCGTCACTATCGATCGGGGTGCGCTGGATGACACCCGCATTGGTGCCGGCGTCAAGCTGGATAATCAGATCCAGATCGCCCACAACGTGGTGATCGGCCGTGACAGCGCCATTGCAGGCTGTACCGCGGTGGCTGGAAGCACTAGAATTGGCGAGCGCTGTACGATTGCCGGGATGTCCGGCATTACCGGTCACCTGGAGATTGCCGATGATACCCATGTGACGGCCATGTCACTGGTCAGCAAGTCGATCAAACGTCCTGGCGTTTACTCCTCGGGCACCGGCCTTGAACCGCATCAGCAGTGGAAGCGCAATGTGGTTCGTTTCCGTCAGCTTGACGACATGGCGCGTCGGCTGAGGACGCTCGAACAGGCTGTTGAACTATACTCTACAGAAGGTCAAAAAGATGATGGACGTTAAAGAGATCCGGAAATATCTGCCCCACCGCTATCCGTTCTTGCTGGTGGACCGGGTCTTGGCTCTGGAGCCGGGTGAATCGATCACCGCAATCAAGAATGTAACCGTGAACGAGCCCTTCTTTAACGGCCACTTTCCCGATCATCCGGTGATGCCGGGCGTTCTCATCGTTGAAGCGATGGCGCAGGCAGCGGGTATTCTGGGCTTCAAGACCATGAACAAGGGGCCTGAAGACGGCTCCATCTATTACTTCGTCGGTGCCGACAACCTGCGCTTCAAGCGCCCGGTAGTGCCCGGTGACCAGCTGCAGCTGGAGGCCAAGGTGATTTCCGAGCGCCGCGGCATCTGGAAATTTGATGTGCGTGCCAGTGTTGATGGTGAAACCGTCAGCAGCGCGACTATTCTGTGTGCAGATCGAAAGGTGTGACATTGATTCACCCGCAAGCCAAGATTCATCCACACGCCATCGTGGATCCCTCTGCCCGCGTGGCGGAGGGTGTGGAGGTAGGCCCATGGACGCTGATCGGACCGGATGTGGAGATCGGGGCAGGAACCCGTATCGCCTCGCATGTGGTGATCAAGGGGCCTACGCGTATTGGTGAAGGGAATCAGATTTTTCAGTTCGCCACCATCGGTGAGGACTGTCAGGACAAAAAATATGCCGGTGAGCCGACGCGCCTGGAGATCGGTGATTACAACGTCTTTCGCGAGGGCTGTACCGTTCACCGCGGTACGGTTCAGGATGAGGGCATTACCCGCATCGGTAGCCACAACCTGCTGATGGCCTATGCCCATGTGGCGCATGACTGTGTCATGGGTGACAACATCATTCTGGCCAACAATGCGGCGCTGGCCGGGCATGTACGTGTGGGCGATCACGCCATTCTGGGCGGTTTTACCGCGGTCCATCAGTTCTGCCGTATCGGTGCCCACGTGATGTGCGGTGCCGGCACCGTGGTACTCAAGGACATTCCCGCCTATGTCATGGCCTCCGGCAACAGTGCCAAACCGCACGGCATCAACCTCGAAGGCCTGCGCCGTCGCGGTTTTGATGCCGAGGCGCTCGCCACCCTGCGTCGTGCCTACAAGGCCATCTACCGCAAGGGGTTGACCCTGGATCAGGCGTTGCAGGAACTGAAGGCCATGGCTGAACAGCAGCCGGCGGTACAGTTGCTGATCGACTCTTTGGAAGCCTCGACCCGCGGCATCATTCGCTGAGGTGGGCATGCAACCTTTGCGCATAGGCATTGTCGCCGGTGAAACCTCCGGCGACATTCTGGGTGCCGGCCTGATTCGTGCACTGAAACAACGTTATCCACAGGCTGAATTCGAGGGCATCGCCGGTGAGCTGATGCTCGCCGAAGGTTGCCGTGCGCTCTATCCGCTGGAACGGCTTTCGGTGATGGGACTGGTGGAGGTGCTGGGCCGCCTGCCTGAACTGCTGCGTGCGCGCAAACGTCTGATCCAGCATTTCATCGACAATCCTCCCGACGTCTTCATCGGCATCGACGCCCCGGATTTTACCCTGGGCATGGAGCGGGCACTGAAGGCGGCCGGTATCCCAACGGTGCATTATGTCAGTCCCTCGGTCTGGGCCTGGAAGCGCAAGCGCATCTTCAAGATCAAACAAAGTACCGATCTGTTGCTGACGCTGTTTCCGTTCGAAGCCGAGGTCTATAAGCCGACCGGGCAGAACCTGCGTTTTGTCGGTCATCCGCTGGCGGATGTGATTCCGGCACAGCTGGATATGCAGGCTGTGCAGCGGCAGTTCCGGCCGGAAGCAACCCGGGAGCTGGTGGCGTTGTTGCCGGGCAGTCGTGGCAGTGAGATCAAATACCTGGCGCGCCCTTTCCTGGAAACCGCGCGTTGGCTGCAGCAGCAGCGACCGGACATCGCCTTTATACTGCCCGCCGCCAACCGGCGCCGCTACGAGCAGCTGGAACAGCTGATCAACACCGAGTTCGCCGATCTGCAGCTGACGCTGGTGCTGCAGCAGTCGCGTGAGGTGATGGCGGCGGCCGATGCCATCCTGATCGCCTCGGGCACGGCCACGCTGGAAGCCTGTCTGCTGCAAAAGCCCATGGTGGTGGCCTATCGCATGGCGGGGCTGACCTTCAGCATCTACTCACGCATGATCAAGAGCCGCTGGATCTCCCTGCCCAATGTGCTGGCCGACGAGGAGATGGTGCCCGAGGTGTTGCAGGATCGGGTGACGCCGGAGGTGATGGGACCATTGGTGCTCAGGGCGCTGGAGGATGAAGAGTATCGCCGCCGACTGCAGCGCATATTCGGCATCATTGGCGAGCAGCTGCGCCAGAATGCCAGCGAGCGTGCCGCGGATGCGGTCGTTGAACTGTTGGAGAATTGCCGTGCAGATCACTGAATTCGATTTTCGCCCCCCGGGTCTGGTGGTGGGTATTGATGAGGTCGGTCGCGGGCCGCTGATCGGTGACGTGGTCGCTGCAGCGGTTATTCTGGACCCCAGCAAGCCGATAGAGGGGCTGGGAGATTCCAAGGCGATCAGTGAAAAAAAGCGTGAACAGCTGTATCCGCTGATCAAGGAGCGGGCGCTGGCCTGGTGCATCGCTTCGGCGTCACCGGCGGAGATCGACGAGCTGAATATCCTTCATGCCACCATGCTGGCGATGCAGCGTGCGGTCGCAGGCCTGGGCAGGGTGCCTGACTATGCACTGGTGGACGGCAACCGCTGCCCGGCACTGCCCTGTCCGGCGGAGCCGGTGGTCAAGGGTGATGCGCGCGTCGCCGAAATCGGTGCCGCTTCCATTTTAGCCAAGGTGGCCCGCGATCGGCAGATGATCGAGCTGGACCGTCAGTATCCCGATTACGGTTTTGCCCGCCACAAGGGCTACCCTACGCCTGAACACCTGGCGGCGCTGGAAAAACTGGGCCCCTTGCCTGAGCACCGGCGCAGCTTTCGTCCGGTAAGAGAGCGCCTGGCACGAGAAGAAAATGTCTGATCCGAGTTTCATTCACCTGCGGGTGCATTCCGAATATTCCCTGTTCGATGGTCTGGTGCGGATCAA
>CAYMHL010000029.1:0-1810 GCA_964390205.1 uncultured Marinobacterium sp. | reverse complement strand
CCCGGTTGGGCGCTGGTGCAAAAGGAATGGGTCAAGGAGAAAGCCGAGGGCCTGATCGCCCTCTCCGGCGCCCGTCTGGGCGAAGTCGGCCGCGCACTGCTGGCGGATCAGTTTGGGCAGGCTCAGGCGGTGCTGGCCGAATGGCAGGCCGTGTTCCCCGACAGTTTCTACCTGGAAATCCAGCGCACCGGTCGCCCCGGTGACGAAGCGCTGGTCCACGCCAGTGTCGAACTGGCCGGTACGACCGGCTGTCCGCTGGTGGCCACCAATGAGGTGATGTTCCTCAAACAGGATGACTTCGAGGCGCATGAAGCGCGCGTCTGCATCAACCTGGGCCGCACCCTGGAAGACCCCCAGCGGCCGCGCAACTATTCCGATCAGCAGTATTTCCGCTCCGCCGACGAGATGGCGGAGCTGTTCAGCGATATTCCCAGCGCGCTGGAAAATACGGTCGAGATCGCCCGTCGCTGCAACATCGAGATCGAGCTGGGCACTTACTACCTGCCGCGTTACCCGGTCCCCGAAGGCATGCTGATGGACGATTTCTTCCGTCAGGTCTCCTGGGAAGGTCTGGAGGAGCGCCTCGATTTTCTGCTCGACAAGGATGCGCCGGATTACCGGGAAAAACGCAAACCCTACGAAGAGCGGCTGGAGTTCGAGCTCGACATCATCATTCAGATGGGCTTCCCTGGCTACTTCCTGATCGTGATGGACTTCATCAAGTGGGCCAAGGACAACGGCATTCCGGTAGGGCCGGGGCGTGGCTCGGGTGCCGGCTCGCTGGTGGCCTATGTACTCAAGATCACCGACCTGGACCCGCTGGAATACGACCTGCTGTTCGAACGTTTCCTTAACCCGGAACGTGTGTCCATGCCCGACTTCGATATCGACTTCTGCATGGACAACCGCGATCAGGTAATCGATTACGTGGCGCAGAAGTATGGTCGCGATGCGGTATCGCAGATCATCACCTACGGTACCATGGCCGCCAAGGCGGTGGTGCGCGACGTGGCCCGCGTGCAGGGCAAGCCCTTTGGTCTGGCCGATCGGCTGTCCAAACTGATCCCGTTTGAAGTGGGCATGACCCTGAACAAGGCCTGGGAGCAGGAGCAGGCACTGCGTGATTTCGTCAACGGCAGCGAAGAAGCCGAAGAGATCATGGAGATGGCGTACAAGCTGGAAGGCGTCACCCGCAACGTCGGCAAGCACGCCGGTGGTGTGGTGATCGCGCCGACCAAGCTGACCGATTTCTCCGCCACCTACTGCGACGAGGAAGGCCAGGGGCTGGTGACCCAGTTCGACAAGAACGACGTCGAAGAGGCGGGACTGGTGAAGTTCGACTTCCTCGGTCTGCGTACCCTGACCATCATCGACTGGGCGCTGGACACCATCAACCGCAAGCGTGCGCAGCAGGGCGAAGGCCCTCTGGAGATCGAGTCGATCAGTCTGGAAGACGAAGCGACTTTCAAGCTGCTGCAAAGCGCCCAGACCACCGCGGTATTCCAGCTCGAATCCAGCGGCATGAAGGACCTGATCCGCCGTCTGTTGCCAAACCGCTTCGAGGACATCGTCGCCCTGGTGGCCCTGTTCCGTCCGGGGCCGCTGCAGTCGGGCATGGTGGACGACTTCATCAACCGCAAGCACGGTCGGGCTCCGCTGGCCTGGCCACACCCCGACTATCAGCTCGACAGCCTGCAGCCGGTACTGGAGCCCACCTACGGCATCATCCTCTACCAGGAGCAGGTGATGCAGATCGCCCAGGTGATGGCGGGCTACACCCTGGGTGGTGCGGACATGCTGCGCCGTGCCA
>CAYMHL010000028.1:9382-21395 GCA_964390205.1 uncultured Marinobacterium sp. | reverse complement strand
AAGGCGGGGGCAGGCATTGATGCCGGTTCGCCGAAAGCGATACAAAAAATCACAAAATGTACGTTTTCGCTTGTCGCCATTTTTCAACGTATTGGACAGATCCTGTTCTGCCTGGCCAGATTCCGCCAGCTGAAGGAAAACTCCATTCTTTTTGCATGGCTATATTCATAAGTCATTGAATATAAAATTGATTCATTAATAGTCCTGTCGTTTCGCTGCTTCTTATCAGGCATCCACTGCTGAAAAATCAACCTTTTGATTGATCAAAAAACAAACAATCATGGAGCCATACTTCCCAAATTCCCGCATCCCAGGGCCCTTTGGAACGACTGTTTGCGCCACCCGCTGATATCTGTCGCTTTTTCGTACACTGGTTGAATTTTAATCTCGAGAGCAAAATCACTCCCGCTTTAATTGTTCAAATAATGAACTCTAAGGAGAGCTTAAATGAGACCAAGCAAGCGCGAGTCGGTCGCCGAGATCAAGCGCCATCTGTTCAAATACAATCTGATCTCCCTGGCAGCGACACTGGTGATCGGGGTTTGCATTTATGCATTGGCAACGGGAGAGGGAGCGTCTATCCACTCCATTCTGGCAGACCAGTCCAACGTGTTTGATATTCTGCTGGTGGCCGGTGTAGTGGAACTGCTGGTCATGGCCCGCATTTCCCGTCTCAACAAACTGAAACAGGGTGTGAACAGTCGTCGTCGCGTCATGTCCCGCGCCTGATCCCTTTCCTGAATCGAGCAGCTATGACACTATCTGTGCCCTCCAGCTGCTCGGAGTCCCCCGCTGATGAACTGCCCACTGTGTGGCGCCCAATCGCTTTACCCCATCCCCTGTAAGCAACGCCTTTATTACCGGTGCGAGACCTGCCGTTTGGTGCATCTGGAACCGTCTCAGCGCCTGACCGACGCCGAGGAGAAGGCGGTCTACGACGACCACGAAAACCTGATTGATGATCCGGGTTACCGCCGCTTTCTTTCCCGTGCCTTTGATGAAGTGAGAAAACGCAAGCCGGCTCCGGCCAAAGGACTGGATTTCGGTTGCGGCCCGGGGCCTGCCCTGGTGGCGATGGCTGAAGAGGCAGGCTATGAAATGGCGCGCTATGACAAGTACTTTCACCCGGATGAGTCCGCGCTGGCGCAGCGTTACGACTTTATTACCAGCACCGAGGTGGTCGAACATCTGGCTGAACCACTGCCGATTCTGGATCAACTCTGGTCCCTGCTGAATCCGGGTGGACTGCTGGTGCTGCAAACCAAGCGGGTGCTGGATGACGAGCGCTTTCGCAGCTGGCATTACCGCAATGATCCGACCCATATCACCTTTTTTGCCGAAGCCAGTTTCAACTGGCTGGGCGAGCGCTGGGGCTGTACCCCCGAATATCCCCATGCGGATGTGGTCTGCTTTCTGAAGCCCCTCTGATACTGTCGATTTTTGCCAATTTTGCTGCCGCATATTGTCATGGCAGCTGTTCACATCCTGATACACACTTAGGTTATTCCCTTATACAGCACCGCTGTCGATTGCAGCGGTCCAACGAATAAGCAAGGTGAGTGTGATGGATTTCAAAAACGTACCCGCAGTTGTTACCGGTGGTGCATCCGGTCTGGGTGAAGGTTCGGCCCGTGCACTGGCGGCCGCTGGCGCCAAGGTTGCGATTTTCGACCTGAATGAAGAGCGCGGTCGCCAGATCGCTGAAGAACTGGGTGGCATCTTTGTCCGCTGTGACGTGTCCTCGGCCGAAAGCGCGGAAGCGGCGTTTGCGGCGGCGCGTGAAGCGCATGGTCCCTGCGGTATTGCCGTCAACTGTGCCGGTATCGCCCCGGCCGGCAAGATCGTCGGCAAGGAAGGCCCGATGCCGCTGGAGGCGTTCAACAAGGTCATTCAGATCAACCTGGTGGGCAGCTTTAACATCATGCGCCTGGCCGCCGCCGAAATGGCCACCCGTGAAGCGAACGACGACGGTGAACGTGGCGTGATCATCTCCACCGCGTCCATCGCCGCCTACGAAGGCCAGATCGGGCAGGTCGCCTACAGTGCATCCAAGGGCGGCGTGGTGGCCATGACGCTGCAGGCGGCCCGTGAGCTGGCGCGCAGCGGCATTCGCGTGAACACCATCGCACCCGGCATTTTCATGACACCGATGATGGCCGGTTTCCCGCAGGAAGTGCAGGACAGCCTGGCCGCGACCCTGCCGTTCCCGCAGCGTTTGGGTCGTCCTGAAGAGTACGGCATGCTGGTAGAGCAGATCGTGAAAAACCCGCTGCTGAACGGCGAAACCATTCGTCTCGACTGCGCACTGCGCATGGCACCGAAGTAAGCGAGGATCGAGTGATGAATGCAGCCGTAATCGATACCGAAGAGCTGGACCTGTTCCGCGAGATGGTGCTGCGCGCACTGGAACGTGAAGTCGCGCCGCATTATGAACAGTGGGAACGCGAGGGCATTACGCCGCGGGCGCTCTGGAATACGCTGGGCGAAGCGGGTCTGCTGTGCGTGGACGCGCCCGAAGACCACGGCGGTTGTGGTGTGCCCTTTGAGTATTCGGTCATGCTGGTCACCGAAATGGCCCGACTGGGCTACGGTGCCCTGGCCACCAATGTAATGGTGCACTCCGATATCGTCGCCCCCTACATCGCCCACATTGGCAATGACGAGCAGAAAAACCGCTGGCTGCCGGGCATGGTCTCCGGTGAGGTGGTCGGCGCCATCGCCATGACCGAGCCGGGGGCCGGCAGTGATCTGGCGGCGTTGCGCACCACGGCGGTACTGGACGGTGACGAGTATGTGATCAACGGCTCAAAAACCTTCATCACCAACGGTCAGCACGCCGACATGGTGATTGTCGCTGCCAAGACCGATCCGGCGGCCGGCGCCAAGGGTGTCAGCCTGTTTCTGGTGGACACCACACTGCCGGGCTACGGCAAGGGCCGCAATCTGGAGAAGATCGGTCAGCACAGCGGCGATACCTCGGAGCTGTTCTTCGAAAACCTGCGCGTGCCCAAATCGGCCCTGCTGGGCGAAGAGGGCAAGGGCTTCATGTATCTGATGAAGGAACTGCCCCGCGAACGTCTGGTGATCGGAGCCATCGGTGTTGGCGCCGCCCGCGGTGCGCTGGATATGACCATCCAGTATGCCGACGAGCGCACCCTGTTTGGCCAGAAGCTGAAAGAGCTGCAGAACACCCGCTTCCGCATCGCCGAGATGGAGACCGACTACCGCGTCAACAAGGCGTTCATTGATCAGTGCATCAGCGAGTACTCCCGCGGCGAGCTGGATGCGGCCACCGCGTCCATGGCCAAGTACACCGCCACCGAAATGCAGTGCCGCGTGGCCGATGGCTGCCTGCAGCTGTTCGGCGGTTACGGCTACACCACTGAATACCCGATCTCACGCGCCTTTATCGACGCCCGTGTGCAGCGCATCTACGGCGGCACATCCGAGGTGATGAAGGAAGTCATTGCGCGCTCGGTGCTGGGACGGTAACGCAACGGCCAGCCGAATAACGGATCAGAATATTAGCGACTTAACAGGAGCAACAAGATGTCAGACAACAGCATTGTGATTCTGGGCGCGGCCCGTACCCCCATGGGCGGCATGATGGGCGCATTGAGCGACGTGCGTTCACCGGACCTGGGTGCGGTGGCCATCGAAGCGGCCATCGAGCGTGCCGGCCTGCAGCCGAGCGATATTGATGAAGTGATCATGGGCTGTGTACTGCCCGGTGCGCTGGGTCAGGCCCCGGCCCGTCAGGCGTCTCGCAAGGCCGGCATCCCGGATGCGGCCGGTGCCACCACCATCAACAAGATGTGCGGCTCCGGCATGAAAGCGGTGATGCAGGCCCACGACCAGATCAAGGCGGGCAGCGCCAGTATCATGATCGCCGGCGGCATGGAAAACATGAGCCAGGCACCCTACATGCTGCCGAAGGCCCGCTCGGGTATGCGCATGGGGCACGGTCAGGTGCTGGACTCCATGTTCTTCGACGGACTGGAAGACGCCTACGAAGGCGGCCTGATGGGCGTTTTCGCCCAGCGCTCCGCTGACGAATACAACATCACCCGCGAAGCGATGGATGAGTTTGCCATCGGGTCACTGACCAAGGCACTGGCCGCCATCGAGAACGGCTGGTTCAAGGACGAGATCGCACCGGTCACCATCAAGGGCCGTGCGGGTGACACCGTTGTCGATACCGACGAACAGCCGGGCAACGCCCGTCCGGACAAAATCCCGCAGCTGAAGCCGGCGTTCAAGAAGGACGGCACGGTGACCGCGGCCAACTCCAGCTCCATCAGCGATGGCGGTTCCGCCCTGGTGCTGGCCACTCAGGCCGAAGCCGACAAGCGCGGCCTTAAACCAGTAGCGCGTATCCTGGCGCACTCCACCCACGCCCAGCTGCCGGCCGAGTTCACCATCGCCCCGATCGGCGCCATCCAGAAGGTGCTCGACAAGGCGGGCTGGACTAAGGACGAGGTGGATCTGTACGAGATCAACGAAGCCTTCGCCGTGGTCTCCCTGCTGGCGATCAACGAACTGGGTCTGGATGCCGACAAGGTCAACGTCTACGGCGGCGCCTGCGCCCTGGGACACCCGATCGGCTCCTCCGGCTCACGCATTCTCGTCACGCTGCTCAACGCCCTTAAGCAGCGCGGCCTGAAGAAAGGGGTTGCATCCCTCTGTATCGGTGGTGGCGAAGCGACAGCCGTCGCAGTCGAGCTGCTCTGATCAGTATTGCCTGGATTACATCTCTGCCCTTGGCTCCACTTTGAGAGCGGGTCATCTTCGGATGGCCCTTTTTTTGCTGTAGCCAGGCGGGTATTGATTATCTACCCCGTCGTGAAACCCGGAGAATGCTTAAACCCGTACCGCATTTTTGGCCTGATTACGGCCTGAATAGGACATCTTGGTCAGCTCGCTGGGGATACGTACCAGCAGTTCCGGAGCGGGCATGCCGATCAGTTCGCCTTGGGAGAAGCTGATGCCCAGACGCAGCACCTCCATCTGAATGGCTTCGGAGTGGACATATTCTGCTACGGTCTCGATTTTCATACTGCGCGCCAGACCGACGATGCCGCGGGCAACGCGACGGGCATTGGGGTCGCGATCCAGGTTGCGGATCAGGCTGCCATCGATCTTGATAAAGTCGACCTTCAGTTGCAGCAGATGTTCGAAGTTGGAGTAGCCGGTGCCGAAATCATCGATGGCGATGCGGCAGCCGCGTTTCTTGACCTCGTCGACAAAGCGTCGGACCTGCTCATAGTTGTCGATATGGGCTGATTCCAGCAGCTCAAAAATGACCCTGGGGCCGACGCCGGTTTCGTCCAGTCGCTGAATGATGAAGCGGCTCAGCTCCTCCTGCTGCAGGTCGCTGTAGGAGAGGTTGATGGAAAACTGCAGCGGCGAATCGGCAAAGCGGGTGAAGCATTTTTCCACCATCACCCGGGTGATATGGCCTTCCAGTCGCAGTTTGCCGGCCACGCCGAGAAACTTGCCCGGGCTGACGACGTCGCCGTTGTTGTCCAGCATACGCACCAGGCACTCGTATTTGTCGATGCGACCGGTGGTGTTGTTCAGAATGGGCTGGAACCAGGCGATGAGGCCCTCGTCATTGAGCGCATCACGCAGCTTGCCGGCCCATTTCTGGTTGTGCTCGAACTCCTTTTCCAGCGGCTCGGAGCCGTCATAGACGCGGCAGTGCAGTCCCTTGTTGCGGGCTTCCCGCAGGGCTTCACGGGCATGGATGTAGAGGCTGTGTTCTCTGGGGGTATCGATCCAGGGCACGGCCGCGCCCACGGTTGCACTCAGGCCGATCTCGTGGTTTTGCCAGTGGATCGGTGTCTGGCGAACGCAGCGGAGGATCTGTTCCATCTGTTCATGAACCAGTTCCGGACGTCGACGGGGCAGTGCCAGCGCGAACTCGTCTGCACTGACGCGGTAGAGGGTGCCGCCCCGGTTCTCCTCGGATGACATGAAGGAGGCCAGACGCAGTGCGACCTCTTTCAGAATCAGGTCGCCACATTGATCACCGAACAGGCTGTTGACCTCACGAAAGCGGTCCAGGTTAACCAGAATCAGGCTGATGGTACTTTCCCGCTCCAGGTCCTGCAGCAGGCGCAGGCGGTTGGGCAGGCCGGTAAGCTTGTCCTGATCGGACAGCCGCATGTTGCTCAGCGCCGGCAGCAGACGCAGCAGTCCGAAGAGCGTCAGCAGAAAAATCACTGCGCCCAGGGCGTAAAGATAGGTTCGGTGGCTGGATTTCAGAGCCTGCAGGGGAGCGTCCAGGTCGCTCTGCGGGGTGGCAACCGTAAGCATAAGGCCGCTGCGTGAAGGGGCATAAGACAGTTGAATGTCGGTGTCATTCAGGTTGAGCGACTGCTGCTCAAAACCGGTCACAAAAATGGGTTGGGGTGTCTGTTGTTGGGCCGTGCGTATCCAGTCACCCACGGTCTGGCTGCGCTCATCCGCATAGGGGCGGTGCTGTTGCCGATTGAGCCGATCTGTTAGCCAGGTGACTGTGCCGGGTGTGACTTCAGCACTGGCGGACAGTTGCAGGATCGCATCCACTTCCCAATCGAGGCTGATGAGTCCCTGCAGCTGTCCCTTGGCAGAGTGTACCGGCTGTACCAGCGTAATGATCGGCGCCTGGCTGACCGGGTGGCGATGAATGGGGCTCCACCAAAGCTCTCCGGATTTCATGGCGTGACTGAAGCTGTCGGGCAACTGTTGCAGCCAGTCGGGTGACGTGATCGTACCGTTCAGCGGTTTGATCGCATTGCCCTCGGCCTGCAGAGCCAACCGGACATGGCGGATTGGCCAGCCGGAGTAGACGGCTGCCCCGGCAAGATCAGGGGACCATTCCAGTGCCTGTGCAAAGGCATCATGCAAACGGTTCAGTGACTCGGGGTGTGCGTGCCGGCTTGTCAACTCAGCCAGGCTGGCGGCCTGGTGTTCGATCGCTTCGGCGCGCTCGTCCATGGCCTGCAAGCTGTAATCAAAGCGGGACAGCAGGTGCTGTTGCAACTGTGCTGAAACGGCCTGTTCCGTGGTATCCGTTAAAATGTGGGTGTAAAGCCAGAACGCGGCCCAGGACATCAATGCCAATGCCAGGATACTGGTCAGAATGGCGCCTTTGGAGGTGAAGTCGAGATACTTCTGCTTCAGCGTACTCAATCGGGGTGGCCTCCTGCCTGTGTTGTCCGGCGACTACATTCAAATAGGCGTTTTATTATGCCTGAGCAGAAACAGAATACTATGACCGGATCATGACGCCGGTCAGTTCAAAGTGATACTGAAAGGAAACGGATTCGTGGGTGGGGTGGATGCGCATGTGGGCGCAGTCTCCATGTTCAGGCTTCCTGTTTGCGGTAGGTCAGCGGACTGACGCCGGTCCAGTGCTTGAAGGCGCGTGAAAATGCGCCCGGTTCGGCAAAGCCCAGTTGGCTGGAGATCTCGCCAATGCTCAGGTTCTGCCGGGTCAGCATCATGATCGCCTGGTCGCGGCGCAGGTTGTCCTTGATCGCCTGATAGGAGGTGCCTTCCGCCTTGAGCTTGCGCGACAGGGTATAGGAGGTGGTATGCAGCTGCTCCGATACCCAGTCCAGATTGGGCAGGCCACTCTCATCAAACCCTTCCAGCAGTCCACGCACACGGGTGCTCAAGCTGTCATCATCGACGGTCCAGATCAGCAGGTCACGCGGCGAACTGAGAATGAACTCGTCCAGCTCGGCCGGGGTGCGGGTGACCGGCATGCTGAGGTAGTTCTTGCTGAAGAAAATGCTGGTGCGGGGCTGCTCGAAGTGGCACTTGCACGGGTAAATGAAGCGATATTCGTCGAAATGGGCGGGCAAAGGATGGCTGAAATGCGCATGGCTGAGCACGATCTTGCGCCCGATCAGCCAGCCGATCAGCCGATGCCAGACCATCAGCAGCCACTCCGCCAAAAAGCTGTCCGGGTCCAGTTCGGGGCGGTGGTGAATCAGGCTCAGTTCCACTTCTTCAGCGTTCAGATTCAGGCGGATTTCAATGTCGTCCGAGAACAGCCGGTAGCAGCGAATGCTCTGCCGGATCACTTCTTCCAGGTTGGCACTGTGGACCACCAGTGAACCCATCAGATGAAAATGGCCGATGCGACAGGGGGCCGATGTACGCCCCATGAACTCGTCATTCAGCTCCCGCCAGATCAGGCGAAACAGACGGATGAACTGACCGGTCGGAATGCGCGCCTTGGGCTGGCTGATCAGGTCCGGGTCGATGCGGCATTCGGCCAGCAAAGCATCGATATCCAGACCTTGATTTCTGGGGCCGTGCAGCAAGGCGCGGGCGTAGTGAGACGAAAAGGTCAGGTTGTTCATGATGCGACTGCCAAGCCAGAAAGAAAGAGGTGGCTAAAACTCAAGGTTGTTGACAATTCAGCGTTGCAAAAAATGTCAATTTATCTGTCGAAAGTTGTCATTCTGTTGTGACCGAGCCTTGCATTAACCTGCGTCCATACGCGATGGATAAGGGTATCTACTTATCCATCGATCCGCTGCGGTGTTCAATCGATACCGGCCAAGTGGCGGGCCTTATTAGAACAATAAACAGGTTTCAGTATGGACAAAATCAGCTACAACAACTTCATCAAGGATTTCACGCCGGAATCCATCATACAGAACTTCGTGGGTGATTTTAACGCAGGCCTTAACGTCTGCGAGGAGATCTGCGACCGCTGGGCGGACGATCCTGACAGGGTGGCCCTGCGTTATGAACGCGCCGATGGTACCAGCGGCGAGCTGAGCTTTGCGACACTGATGAAGCGTTCGGCTCAGTTCGCCAATTTCCTCAAAGCCCAGGGCATCGGCAAGGGGGATCGCATTTCGGCCCTGCTGACCCGTACTCCGGAGCTGATGATCGCCGTGCTGGGTGCACTGCGTGCCGGTGCGGTCTACCAGCCGATGTTCACCGCCTTTGGTCCGGGTGCTATCGAGTACCGCGTGCAGAAGGCCGACACCAAACTGATTATCACCAATCCGGAGCAGTGGGCCAAACTGGCCGAGGTCAATGGCCTGCCCATGACCATGCTGGTGGCCGAAGATGATCATGAGCTGGCGCATGAGGCGGACTTCCTGTTCCAGCCGACGCTGGATCAACAATCCGATCTGTTCGAGCCGGTCAAAATTGGTCCGGAAGACCCCTTCCTGCAGATGTTCACATCGGGAACGACCGGCAAATCCAAGGGCGTAACCGTCCCGGCCAAGGCGTTGGCGGCGTTCTACGTCTACATGCGTTACGCCATCGGCCTGCGTGACACGGACAACTTCTGGAACGTGGCCGACCCGGGTTGGGCCTATGGTCTTTACTATGCCGTGGTCGGGCCGCTGCTGCTTGGGTGTACCACCCACTTCAATGAGGCCGGTTTTACTGCCGAGAACACTTTCGAGTTTCTGCGCAGATACAGGATCACCAACCTGGCCGCTGCCCCAACGGCCTATCGCATGCTCAAGGCCAACGACAAGCTGCTCAAGGACTATCCCGAGATCAATTTGCGGGTCGCCAACAGTGCCGGTGAGCCACTCAACCCCGAGATCGTCAGTTGGGTGCAGCGTGCCTTTGGCTGTCTGGTCTGTGATCAATATGGTCAGACCGAAACCGGCATGACCTCGGCCAACTTCCACGAACTGGCGCACGAGTTCCGTGACGCCAGCATGGGCTTCCAGCTGCCGGGATACCGTCTGGTAGCACTGGACGCCAGCTTCAATGAGGTGGGGCCGGGCGAAACCGGAGAGCTGGCGATCGATATGGAAAACTCGCCGCTCTACTTTTTCCAGGGCTACACCTGGGGCGAAAAGAGCCCCTATCAGGGCCGGTACTATCTGACCGGCGATGTGGTGATCAGTAACGGCGATGGCTCCCACTCCTATACCGGGCGTGATGACGACATCATCGCCTCGGCCGGTTACCGCATAGGACCTGCGGATGTGGAAAGCACCCTGCTGGAGCATGAAGCCGTGGTGGAAAGCGCCGTAGTCGGCAAGCCCGACGACAAGCGCGGTGCCATCGTCAAGGCCTATGTCGTGATCCATCCGCACTTTGATGCCGATGAGGCGTTGGCCGAAACGCTGCAGCAGCATGTGCGCAACCGTCTGTCGACCCACGCCTTCCCGCGTGAAATCGAATTTGTAACCGATCTGCCCAAAACCTCCAGTGGCAAGATCCAGCGTTTCCTCCTGCGCAAGCAGGCGGCTGAGGAAGTGGCCTCGAACTGAGAGGTCAGGGAGAAAACGTCCGACTGAGCCTTGAGGTCCGCAAGGGCCTCCTTTTTCAAGCCGAACAGACCAAAGGTAATCACAATGAAAGTACTGGTAGCCGTCAAACGCGTGATCGACTACAACGTCAAGGTACGTGTCAAATCCGACCGTTCCGATGTCGATCTGGCCAATGTGAAAATGGCCCTGAACCCCTTCTGTGAAATCGCCGTGGAAGAGGCGGTTCGCCTGAAAGAAGCCGGTACCGCCGCTGAAGTGGTGGCCGTTTCCATCGGCAGCAAAGCCTGTCAGGAACAGCTGCGCACCGCACTGGCATTGGGCGCCGACCGTGCCATTCAGGTGGACGCGCCGGATCAGCTGGATTCGCTGTCGGTGGCGCGCATCCTGCAAAAAGTGGCCGAAGAAGAATCCGCCGATCTTATCCTGCTGGGCAAGCAGGCGATCGATTCCGACAACAATCAGACCGGCCAGATGCTGGCCGCACTGATGGACCGTCCCCAGGCGACTTTCGCCTCTGAAGTGGTCGTGGAAGGCGAGTCGCTGAAGGTGACCCGTGAGATCGACGGTGGCCTGCAGACTCTGAGCCTGAAACTGCCGGCCGTGGTGACCACGGACCTGCGCCTGAATGAACCGCGTTACGCATCCCTGCCCAATATCATGAAGGCGAAGAAGAAACCGCTGGAGGTGAAAACACCTGAAGAGCTGGGTGCCCAGTTGGCCGCTGGTGTTCAGCTGTTGGGTGTGGAACCGCCGGCGGAGCGTCAGGCGGGGATCAAGGTGAGTTCCGTTGAGGAGCTGGTGGACAAACTGCGTAACGAAGCGAAGGTGGTGGCATGAGTATTCTGATTATCAGCGAACACGACAACCAGTCCCTGAAACCGGTTACTCTGAATCTGGTGACGGCAGCACAGCAGATCGGTGGCGATATCGACCTGCTGGTGGCCGGTGAAAATGCCCAGGCCGTTGCCGAAGCAGCCAGCGCCATTGCAGGGGTACGCAAGGTGATCCTGGCCGACAGCGCCGCCTATGCGCACCAACTGGCTGAAAACGTCAGCAAACTGGTGGTTGAGCTGGCCAATGGTTACAGCCACATTCTGGCACCGGGTACGACCACGGGTAAAAACATTGCGCCGCGCGTGGCGGCACTGCTGGGTGTCAATCAGCTGTCTGACATCATCTCGGTGGAAGCCGAGGATACCTTCAAACGTCCGATCTATGCCGGCAACGCCATCGCGACGGTAAAATCAGCCGATGCGGTCAAGGTTATGACCGTGCGCGGTACCGCCTTTGATGCGGCGGCAGCGACCGGTGGCAGTGCAGCCATTGAACGCTGCGATTCCGTGCATCAGCACGCCGATGTGAGCTTTGTCGGTGAAGCGCTGGCCAAGTCCGACCGTCCGGAACTGACGGCTGCGTCAGTGGTGGTATCCGGTGGCCGAGGCATGGGCAACGGTGACAACTTCGAGTTGCTGAACAAGGTTGCCGACAAGCTGGGTGCCGCTGTGGGCGCTTCCCGTGCGGCGGTTGATGCCGGTTTCGTGCCCAACGACATGCAGGTCGGGCAGACCGGCAAGATGGTTGCACCCGAACTCTACATCGCCGTGGGCATCTCCGGTGCCATCCAGCATCTGGCCGGCATGAAGGATTCCAAGGTGATCGTGGCGATCAACAAGGATGAGGAAGCGCCGATCTTCCAGGTAGCCGACTATGGCCTGGTGGGAGACTTGTTCGAGGCGGTTCCTGAGCTGGAAAGCCGCCTCTAA
>CAYMHL010000028.1:6789-9282 GCA_964390205.1 uncultured Marinobacterium sp. | reverse complement strand
CCCATCGCTTCGACACGTTTGGTATGCATCTCCAGGTACGCCTGTGCCGATGCACGATCCGCAAAGTGGTAGATGCCGCCGGCTTCACCGGTTTCGGCATTCTCGGTCCAGATCTTGGAGATGAACCCCGGTTCCTGGTTGATCGATTCGGCCAGCCCCTTGGCGGCTTCGGTCAGGTTGTCGCCCAGCATCTCGGCGGGCATGCTAAAATCGATCTGCAAAATGACAGCCATATTAGACTCCTCTAAACAAAAGAGTCTAAGCATAGTGATCTTGGGCTGTCACGACAAGAATCGGTTCATATCGCCCCTGCCTGGGCGAGGCAAAGGAGGATGGAATGTCTGCAGGTATGCTTAAACGGGTCGGGCTCACGGCCATACTGTCGCTGGGATTGTTTGGCTGCGCCATGTCGCCCACCGGTGAGCGCACTCTGCTGCTCAACTCGCCAAGCCAGATGAATGCGCTGGGGGCCAAGTCCTTTGATGAGATGAAAGCCAAGATCCCCATTGAGCAGGATGCGCGTACCAACCGCTATGTGCAGTGCGTGGCGGATGCCATTGTTACCCAGGTACCCCGTGAGTACGGCTATGCGCCTCAGGACTGGGAGCTGGTGGTGTTCAAGGATGATGCAGTCAATGCGTTTGCGCTGCCGGGCGGCAAGATCGGTGTCTACACCGGCATGCTCAAGGTGGCCAACAACCAGCATCAGCTGGCCTCGGTCATCGGTCATGAGGTGGCCCATGTGCTGGCGCAGCACAGCAATGCGCGCATGAGCCAGCAGCAGTTGACCCAGCTGGGTGTGATGGCAACCAGTGTGGTACTGGCGGATCGAGTCGACAGCAAAACCCAGCAGGCGGCGATCATGGCACTGGGGCTGGGGGCGCAATACGGCATTTTGCTGCCCTACAGTCGCAAACATGAGTCCGAAGCGGACATGCTGGGGCAGGAATTGATGGCGCAGGCCGGCTTTGATCCGCGCGAGGCGGTGACCTTGTGGCAGAAAATGGCACAGAAGGGTGGAGCAACCCCGCCGGAACTGCTCTCAACCCATCCGGCACCGGGTACGCGCATTCAGCAGCTGGATGCTCAAGTCAGTCAGTATATGCCGCTGTATCAGCAGTCATTGGCAGTGGGGCGCAAACCTGACTGTGACCGGCTGAAACCGCGCTGAGCGGATACGCCGGATTGAGTCCAAACAGGCTTGCCTGCTCATAAAGGGCAGCCCAAAAACGCCGGCCAAAAAAGGGCCGCCAGTCGCATCGACAGGCGGCCCTCGTCATATCCAGGGTGCCATCAGTTCCAAGGTGATATCAGTCGATCAAACCGTACTGATCACGCAGGATCTCAATGATCTCGGCTTTCGGGTTGTCGGACAACTCGATGCTGTGGCCGACGATTTTCTCGGCGATATCCAGATAGGTGCGCGATACGTCCATCAGCACCTCGGTCGGTAGGGCGTTGTCACGGGCCAGGGCTTCACGTTCCGGCATGCGATCCTTGTTGAGCAGGATATCCGGGTCAGTGAAGTGGTTGAGCAGCAGCTGACGGAAGCCTTCCTTCGATTTCTCGATCACTTCACCGTTACGGAAAGCCGGGCCGTCCCAGATACGGGAGGAGTCGGGGGTGCCGACTTCATCCATGTAGATCAGCTTTTCATTGCCGGCCGCATCGGTGACATAGCCGAATTCAAACTTGGTATCGACAAACACCTGGTCAAGCGCAGCCAGCGCATCACTGATGACGCCAAAGCCTTCCTTGAGCAACTTTTCGTACTGATCCACATCCTCGGAGGAGCGGAAGCCGAAGGCGGCGAAATTATCGATGATATTGGCACGGGTGATATTGACGTCGTCCGCTTCGGGGACGCCGGGAATGCCGCGCAGAATGCCCTTGGTGGACGGGGTGATCAGCAGTTCAGGCAGCTTCTGGTCCTTCTGCAGGCCTTCCGGCAGGGTGATGCCGCAGAACTCGCGTTCGCCCTTGCTGTAGGCACGCCACATGGAGCCGGTGATGTACTGGCGGCAGATCGCTTCGATCATCACCGGACGCGCTTTCTGTACGATCCAGACGAAGGGGTGGGGGATATCGACGATGTGGCTGTCGGCCAGGCCCTGTTCGCGGAACAGACGGAACCAGTGGTTGGAAATCGCGTTCAGCGCAGCGCCCTTGCCGGGTACGCCGTTGAGGCCGCCTTCACCGTGCCAGATGCAGTCGAACGCGGAGATGCGGTCGCTGATCACCATGATCGCCAGCGGTGCATCGGGAGCGACATCGTAGCCTTTTTCCTCGATCAGACGGCGGCTGTCCGCTTCGGTCAGCCAGTAGACGGAACGTACCTTGCCGCTGTGAACAGGGCGGTCGGTACGGATCGGCAGGTCGTTGTTCACGGCCAGAACGGATTGCGCAAGGCTCATGGTGTTACAGGTCCTGTAGCTTGGATTGGATCAGCCATCACGGGCAGACATGAATGGCGCGATTCTAGCACAAGGTTGA
>CAYMHL010000028.1:4900-6689 GCA_964390205.1 uncultured Marinobacterium sp. | reverse complement strand
TATTTCAGCAGATGCTCGTAGCGCTGGTCCGTCAATGTTTTGAGGAAGGCGACGATGGCATCCACACGTTCATCCTCCAGTGCAGGGCCGTGTTCCAGCTCTTTCAGTGCCAGGTTTTCGGCCACTTCCGGCTCACCCCAGGGCTTTCCGGTCTCGGGATTGGTGGTACGTGTCGGGTTGTTGTACTTGTCGTAGAACAGCACCACGGTGCGCAGATCCTTGAATACGCCGTTGTGCATATAGGGGCCGGTGACGGCGACATTGCGCAGCGTCGGTACCTTGAACTTGCCTGCCTGGGCCGGATCATCGATGACCGGATTGTCGAGCAGGCCGCGATCGACAAAGCCGGCCGCCACACCATTGACGGCGCGCAGTTCGGCATTCACTGGCGTTCCTATGTTGCGGTACTCGTAATTGGAGAAAGTTTCATCCCTGGCGCGCGCGCTGGTACGCAGCTGATGGCACTGATTGCAGTTGGTGAACTGTTGGGAGAAAAACAGCAAACGGCCCAATTCTTCCTGATCGGTCAGCTTGGTTTCACCGCGCAGAAAGCGGTCATATTTGGAATCAAAGGGGGCAAAAAAGTCGGTCTTCTCGAACGCAGCCAGGCTGTCGCTCATCGCGACATAGGCCTGCTCGGGCCGATCGAGAATACCGGCACCATAAAGCGCATTGAACTGATGCACGTATTGCGCATTTTCCTTCAACCGGTCTATGACGCTGGTCTGATTGGGCATGCCCATCTCAATCGGGTTCAGCGGTGGGCCGCCGGCCTGTTCGGTCAACGTGGCGGCACGGCCATCCCAGAACTGGCCGCCGGCCCACTCGCCATTCGCCTTGAGGTGAAACGCAGGACTCAAGGCTGCATAACCGACCGTCGGCGCATTGCGGTCACCGAGTGATGTGCCGTCATCGCCGATGGAAGCACCCAGCTCACTGCCTGCACGGTTATCGATAAAACCCTGTGCCGGTGAGTGGCAACTGGCGCAGGACTGGGTGCGGTTTTTGGACAGGTTGACGTCGAAAAACAGTTGCTGCCCCAGTGTGGCTTTGGCCTGTGGATCCGCGGGGGCGGGCGTTTGCGCATGGGCCATGAATGGCAGCAGCCCCAGGGACAGCAGCAGTGATCTTAACTTCATATTGGCAGGTTATCCGATAGATTTGATTATCAGAATCATTCTCATTGATAAATCCTACCACTTTACGTCTGCCAGTGCAGCGCTGATCACTTGATGACGATCAGCTCGCGCAGCGCTTCCAGTTCCTCGATGCGTTTGCGTGTTTCGGCAATGAACGCCTGACCGGCGGCGAAGCGGGCGACCTCCCCATCCTTATCATTGAGGAAAGCGCGGGTCATCGCTTCGGCACGCTGGTCCAGCCAGCGGTTCTGCAGTTCCACCTCGTGTCTCTGGGCGGCTTCCGGCAGGTAGTCCAGCGTATCCTGGAACAGCAGATAGAGCCGGGCGTCCCATAGATAGGCAATGCTGGAGAGCGTCTGGTTTTTAGCCAGCTGAGTTTCCTCCAGCGCCATCTGGGCTTCCAGCTGGGCAATCGGCTGATCCAGCTGGGGTTCCCAGTTCAGATCGGCACTGGCGGGCGGGGCGGCAGCGGTCTGGGGTTTTGCTGCCTGTGCCATTTCTACCGGTTGTGCTACCGGCTCCGGTGCTTGCCGAGGTGCGTTGGCGAAGGGCATGGACAGCGTCTGGCATCCGGCCAGAGTAAGGCTGAACATCAGGCAGGCAGCGGCAGGTCCCAGTCGTGCAGTCATTGTTAACCCTTAATCGTTGAA